>NZ_JBYOKH010000021.1:0-98167 GCF_057799415.1 Achromobacter sp. 18P8.1.1
GATGAGGAAATCACCTCGACCCGTCTTGACCTGAGGGACTGACGTGCGGCAAGCCCAGATTCGCCAACTTCTTTTCCTGATCGTCCTGACGGTCATCTACCTCAGCTTCGAGCTGGGATTCAATGCGCGCCTGCTGGACGTGGTGGGCAGCCGCGCCACGCCGCACGACATCGAAGAGCTTGAGTTCTTCGGCCGCACGCTGTCCGGCATTGCCGCCGCGCTGGTAGTGCTGCAATTGCTGCTGACCCGGCGCCTGCGCACCGGTGGAAAGCCGTCATACCTGAAGATCGGCGTTGCCTGCGTCGTGACCGCGCTGGTGGTGTTCAGCGCCATCAAGGGGCTGGTGAACGTGCTGGTGGATAGCCGCGACGGGGATTTCCGCCGCATCGCCGCCAACGCCGGCTTGCTGCAGCGGTCGCTGGTGCAGGGGGACCTGCATCTGGACGGCCTGGTCGACGACGAGGTCTATGCGCGGCCCGAGGGCAAGGCGTTCCTGGCCGTGTTCCAGGTGCTGCTGTCCAATATCGACAACCTGGACGAGAAGGTCGAACCCAAGAAGCGCCAGGTGATCCGCACTGATCTGCAACGGCAGATGAAGACCTTCACGTTTGATGGCCGCGACGTCCGCATGACGGCGCCGGGGATCCGCGGCTATCACCAGGTCTACACCAGCGTGATGCAGTCTGTCGCCGATCGCTGGAAGCAGTATGCGGGCGTGCCGGTGGGCAACGACATCGGCCTGGCGCGCGAGCAGGACCGCGCTTGGAGCGACTACCGCAGGAACCTGTCCAAGCGGGGTTGGACGCCGGAGAGCGTGCCGGCGCGCTATCAGGGCCGCGTGGTGCAGGACGTGCGCAAGCGCATTCCGGTGCCGGGCGACTGGCAGCCTTATGACCGGGCCACCTTCAACGAGGCAGTGGCCCAGCAATATTGGAAGACCATGCGCAGCCGCACCGTCCATGTGGAAGGGGACGCGATTCCGCCGGGGCTATCGTACGAGGACTTCGTGGCGCGTCCCGGCGTGCAAAAGCTGCTGCGCCAGACCCTGATGGTGCCCGCCAGCATGAGCGTGGCCGCCAACTACACCGATGCGGCCAGCTTCAAGCGGCTGTACGACGGCATGTTGGACCGCGCCGTGGACGAGGCGATGCCGCGCTTTTCCGCCCGCAACGAAGACTTCGGCCGGGGCGGCCAGCACTACAAGCTGGGCCAGGATGCCGCGCGGGCGGCGATCGTGCCCCCGGTGGCGCTGCTGTTCTCCCTGCTGGGCGCGGTGGGCCACTTCGCCAAGCTGCTGTATCTGATCGCCAAGCTGGTCGTGTGGGTGCGCACGCCTGCCGGGCAGGAGCCGGGCCGCACCGCGACGCGCGCAGCCGGCCTGGCGCTGGTGTTGACGCTGGTATGCGTCTGGACCGCGTTTTCCTTCATGCAGAACGGCGTGACCCAGAGCGAACTGTTCCAGCAGATGTCGCGCGCGGAGTCCGGCCGGGATGATGAGTCGGCCGGCCAGGCGCTGCGCCGCCGCGCGCTGGCCAACATTGCGCACGTGGTGGTGGTGGGGCAGGCCTATACCTATCCCTTCAACGAGGCGGTGCGCACACGCGTGCTGGGCGGCATCAAGTACGGATACCACGGCGATGCGGATTAAGCGCTTGATCGCGGCGCTGCTTGCCGCCGTGCTGCCCGTGTCCGGCGCCAGCGCCGCCTGCCTGGGCATGCAGGTGCACGCCCATCGCGGCGCGCCGACGTTGCCCGAGAACTCGCTGGCGTCGATCAGCGCCGCCTACGCGGGCGGCTGGGACGGGGTCGAAATCGACATGCAGCGCTTGCAGGACGGCCGTTGGGTGCTGCATCACGACGTGCTTACGGGCAGGACGGTGGGCGGCGTGGGACGCAAGGCCGTGCTGCAACTGAACAGCGCCGATTGGCGCGGCGCAAAGCTGATAGGACAGGGCGGCGGGTCGCCGCCGCCGTTCCTGGACGACGCGCTGCGGGTTGCAGCCGCCCAACCCGCCAAGACGTTCAACGCCGAACTGAAGGTCGTCTACCGCGACTGCGCGCCGGTCAGCCAACTGGTCGCCGGCATGAAGCAATCGCTGCCGCACGGCAACTGGATGATTACGTCGGCCTTTCCAGAGGCGTTGCGCTGCGTGCGCGGTACCGACCGCCAAGGCTATCTGGGGCTGATCGTCTTTGACCCCCGGAATGCCGAATCCGTCAGCGCCAACCCCTTGGGCAAGTACGTGTCGCAGCGCGCCACGGCGCCCAAGCTCACCCGTCCGTGGCTGGCCAATCTGGCGAAAACCGTGGGCGCGCCGGTCGGCGTGCACGTGGACGCCCTGACGCTAGCTGCCAATCCCCAGCTGCTGCGCGACGCGGCGTCGGAGTCGGTACGGGTGTTCGTCTACGCGGTCGGCGGCGACGCCGCGCTGGCGCAGCAACTGCGTGCGACCAAGCAAAGGGAAGGCTATCTGCCGTCGGGCGTGATCATCGACGGTGACGCGCAGGCGTTTTGCCGGACGATGGGCGGGTAACACGAGTCGGCCACCGGTCGCATTGCCGACCGGATTTCCGCCTACACTTGGCGTCTCTCTTTTGCCGACCTCCCGCAAGGAAACGCCCATGACCGCACGCACCGCCTGGTTCCTGTCCTGCATGCTTTTCATGGGCGCTGCCCAGGCCGGGTCCGCCCCGGCCGAACTGTCCTGCACTTCGGAGAGCGGCAAGGTCGCGCTGAAAGGGGTGATCCCCTCGCCGTCATCTGAAGAACTGAACATCACGCTGAGCTATTTCGACGCGAACCTGAACTTCAACTCTGACACGAACGCCAACAGTCTCGTGGTAGAGGATTTTCCGCAATCGGTGTTCACGCTGCTCGCCCCATCCCCGGGAGGCGCGCTGACGCTCTATGCCTTGCCGTCCAGCGTGGCGGTGGCCAAGCAGGCCAACGGCGATATCGCGGGCAGCTTCCGGGCTAAGCTGGCCGGGCCCCGCCCTCGTTCGGCGGGCGGGGTGCAGACAGACCTCCCGCTCAAGGCCACGCTGCACTGCGATTACCGCTACTCGCTGTAGGCGGTTAGCGCGGGGCGATGATGGTGGCGGGCAGGTGCAGCGCCACCACTTCCGTGTCGCCATCCCTGAACGCCGGATACCGGCTTCGGACCAGCGGGTCGTGCCCGGGCACGATATGGTCCGGCGACTCTGCGTGCTTGAGCAGCGTTTCATAGCCTGCCAGCATGTCGGCCACGTTCAGCACGATGGGAAACGGCGCATCCAGGCCCATGTTGTCGTAGTAATGGCTGGCGTCGGAAGCCAGCACGATCCAACCGCGCGCCGTATGCACGCGCACGGCCTGCAGGCCTTGCGTGTGACCGCCGATGTGCAGCAGTTGCAGGCCTGGCGCGAGCTCGTCGTGGCCATGGTAGAAATCCACCCGCTTGTCATAGACCCCGCGCACCACGTCAAGCACGTCTTCCACCGCGTAGGCGTGGCGCAGCATGTCGAAGCGCATGTTGCAGCCGCAGGCGTAATGCAGCTCGCTTTCCTGCAAGTGCAGCCGGGCGTGCGGCAGCTTGCGCAGATTGCCGGCGTGGTCGTAGTGCAGGTGGGTCACGATCACGTCCTGGATGTCGGCCGCGGAGATGCCCAGGGTCTTCAACGCGTCGATGGGGCAGCGCAGGAAATCGCGGCCGCGCGCGCGGGCGGCCGCCTCGTTGAAGCCGGTGTCGACCAGCCAGACGCGCGGGCCCTGGCGGATGACCCAGACGAAATAATCCATCGGCATGGGGCCGTCGTGCGGGTCGGGCGGGGTAATGAAGTTCTGGCCGCGTCGGCGCGCGACGGTGGCATAGCGCAAGGCATAGACTTCGTGGTTCGGCAGCGTCATGCGATTCCCCGGGCGGTGCGGATGTGGTCGAGTTCGGGCCTTAGGTAGTCAAGCAGGCGTTGCGGGTTCTCCACCATGGGAAAGTGGCCCAGCTCGGGCATGGCGGCAAAGCGCGCGCCGGGAATCCGCGCGGCGACGCGGCGGCTGTCTTCGGGGCTGGCGGAGTAGTCGTAGGCGCCGGTCAGGAGCGACACGCCGAAGCGCCGGGTATCCAGGCCCGTCAGGTGTTCGGCGGCGTCGAAGTCTTCGCTGTAGAACCAGAGGTCGTTGGCGTAGACGTTGAAGCCGCCTTGCGCGTAGATCCACGCGGCGTCGCGGCGCGCCGCCAGTGTGGCCGCCGGGCCCATCAGCCCGCGCACGTAGGCCGGGTTGTGCGCCGCCTGGTTGACCTGCGGATGGCACAGCATGGGTGTGCGCCGGCCGGTGGCCTTCCAGGGGGCTTCCAGCGCCACGACGCCCGCCACGTCGTCCGGGCTGCGGGCAGCGGCAACGAGCGCCATTGCAGCGCCCATCGAACAGCCCAGCAGGACGGCGGGGGCGTCGGCCACCTGGCGGATGACGGCTACGCAGGTCTGCAGATAGGGGTCGCGGGTCAGGCCCGTTTCGGTCCAGGCCTGGCCGGGCAGTGGCATGCTGCGGCCGTGGCCGGGCATGTCGAAGGCGATCATGCGCCATTGGCGGCGCAGGCCGGGGTCCGCCATCAGCGCGTGGTACTGGCGTGAATCGGCGCCGGCGGTGTGCAGCATCAGCAGCGGTGGGCCATCCGCCAAGCCGCTGGTTTCATAGTAGAGGGACGTAGACGTCGCGCCCAGATCCAGGTTGGCGTAATGGCCGGTGATGGCGCTGCGGTCAAGCAGGGAAGGGGCCGCGGCGACCTGGCCACGCAGGATTTCGAACAGCCGTTCCAGGGGATGCAGCGCCTGGGCGATGGCCAGGGCGTCGCCTTTGACGCGCAGGCCCTGAGCCTGGCGATGTGCGGCGGTGAACGAGTGGTAGCCCGGAGGCGGGGTGGGATCCAGCAGCTTGCGCCAGGTATCGGGCGGAGCGCTGATGACGAGGCATTGCGAGGGTGCGGCGGGCTGGCCCGCCCAGGCAGGGATCCGGTCTTCCGGATCCGCGCCCACTTGCAGCCAGATGGCGCACGGCAGGCCCCTGGCTGCGGAGATGAATTCGCTATCCTGCTGCGCCAGGGCCGCCGCGGCCCTCAGTTCCTGGACGATCGCCTTCACTTGCGGATGCCTCCTCTTGTTGGCGCCTGAGCACCTCGAGCGCGGTGCGTTCCGCGTTCACGATATGGCTCTGTGCGGCCGCTTGGGCGCCTTGTGGATCCCGAGCATGGATGCGCTCGAAGATGTGATCGATTTCGGCCATGCTTTCCGGCAGCCGTTCGGGGCGCGCGAACGAGGTCGCACGCAGCAGGTTGATGCGCGACAGCAGGCCGGGCAGCATGTCCTTGATCAGATCGTTGTCACAGCCCGACAGCAGCACGTCGTAGAAATCGCGCTTGGCGGCCAGCAATGCCGATTTGTTGCTGCCCTTGGCCTGGCGGTGCAGCGCGTCCACGGCCTTGCGCAGGCGCTCGACGTCCGTGTCGCTGGCCAGCCTTGCGAATTCATGCGCGGCAAAGCCTTCCAGCAGGGCCCGCAGGGAATAAAGGTCGCGGGCGGCCTTCTCGGTGATGCGCACCACCGTCGGGCCGCGGTGCGGCTCGATGGAGATCAGGCGTTCGGCCTCCAGCGTGCGCAGCGCTTCGCGCAGCGTGCTGCGGCTGATGTTCAGCTGTTCGCACAGTTCGGCTTCGCGCAGGCGTTCGCCGCCCTTGATGCGCCCGTCCATGATGGACGTGCGCAGGAATTCCTCGACGCGGGTGCGCAAGGTGGTCGGTTTTTCGAATACTGCGCCGGTGGGGGTGGGCATGGCTGTCTCTCGTTTAGCGTAACGGCGGGCGCGAGCGGCAGCGGGGGCTTTTGGCCCGGCTGCGGCGAACCGCCGGTTCAACGTAAAGACGCAATATATCCCGCCGGCAGGCCATGGCTATAGCCCGAGGTAGGCCGCGCGGACCCGGCTGTCTTCCAGCAGCGCGTTGCTGGGGCCGGACAGCACCATCGTGCCGGATTGCAGCACGTAGGCGTGCTCGGCCACCGACAGGGCCAGCCGGGTGTTCTGCTCCACCAGCAGGATGGTCAGGCCGCTGCGGTGGATGTCGATCATGGCCTGGTGCATTTCCTCGACGATCTTGGGCGCCAGGCCGTGGCTGGGCTCGTCCAGCAGCAGCAGGCGGGGTTCAAGCATCAGCGCCCGGCCGAAGGCCACCATCTGCTGTTCGCCGCCGGACAGCGTGCCGGCCTGCTGCCGGCGCCGTTCGCGCAGGCGGGGAAACAGGGCGTAGACGCGGTCGCAGCTGCGTTTGAGGCCGGCCGCGTCCTGGCGGCGGGTATAGCCGCCCAGGTACAGGTTTTCCTCCACCGTCATTTCCGGGAAGACGTGGCGGCCTTCAGGGACGTGGGCGATGCCCAGTTCCGGGATGCGGTGCGGGGGCAGGCGCAGGATCTCCCGGCCGTCGAAGGCGATGCTGCCGCTGACCTTGTCCAGCAACCCCGAGATGCAGCGCAACAGCGTGCTTTTGCCCGCGGTGTTCGCCCCGACGACGGCGATGAAGCCGCCTTCGGGGACGTCCAGCGAGACCTCGTGCAGCACCGGGCTGCGGTCGTAGGAGGCGGTCAGCCCCTGGATCTGCAGCAGGCTCATGCGGCCACCTCCACCTGTTCCATGGATTTGCCCAGGTAGACCTCGATCACCGTCGGGTCTGCCGCGATGTCGGCGGGGCTGCCTTCGGCGATCTTCTGGCCGAAGGACAGCACTAAAATGCGGTTGCACAGCCGCATGATGGCGCGCATGTGGTGCTCTACCACGATGAAAGTGATGCCGGATTCGTCGCGCAGCGTGCGGATCAGGTCCAGCAGCGCGTCCATCTCGGATTCGTTCAGCGCCGCCATCACCTCGTCCAGCAGGAAGACCTTGGGATCGGTGCACAGCGCGCGGGCCAGTTCCACCCGGGCCTGCTCGGGAAAGGACAGTTCGCCGGCCGGCTTGGTGGCGATGGCGGACAGGCCGACACGGTCCAGGTTGTCTCGGGCGACCTGACGCGCGCGCGGCACGTCGTGGCGCAGCAGGCCGCCCACCAGCACGTTGTCCAGCACCGTCATTTCGGGAAACAGCGCCACGTTCTGGAATGTCTTGGTCATGCCGCGGGCGGCGATCTGATGGGGGCGCAGGCCGCTGACGTCCTCGCCTTCCAGTTCGATGCGGCCGCCCTGGCTGGCGTACAGGCCCACCAGCAAGTTGAACAGCGTGGTCTTGCCGGCGCCGTTGGGCCCGATCAAGCCCAGGATGTCGCCCCGGGCCACGGTGAACGACACATCGTCCACCGCTTTCAGGCCGCCGAAGCGCCGCTGGATGTTCGAAACCTTCAGGATGTCAGGCATGCTGGCCCCGCGTCAGGTTGCAGAGTCGCGCCCACAGCGCCGACAGGCCGCGCGGCTCGATCAGGATGATGGCGATCAGGATCAGTCCGAACGCCAGCTGCGACACGCCTGCGGTGTGCCCGGACAGCCAGTCGTTGAACACTTCTTCCAGCGGGATGATGACCAGCGCGCCGATCAACGGGCCCGCGACGGTGCCGACGCCGCCGATGATGCAGATCAGCGCCACGCGCACCGAGATGCCCACCAGCGAGAACACGGTGTCCGGGTCGAAGAAGTAGATGAACTGCGCGTACAGCGTGCCGCAGGCGCCCATCAGCGCGGCCGAGATCACGGCGGCCAGGATGCGCGTTTGCGCCGTGTTCACGCCGATGACTTCAGCCGCCTGCGGGTTGGCCTTCACGGCGCGCAGCCGGTAGCCCAGGCGCGAATGGCTGATCAGCGCGAAGACGATCGACGTGACCAGCGCGGCGCCCAGCATCAGGTAGTAGTACGGGATGCTGGACTTGAACTGCATCTGCGCCACGCCTTCCGAGAACGGGATGGACAGGCCGACCGGCCCGCCCGTCACCGATGCCCAGGTGTTGGCGATGGCGCGCAGCACTTCGCCGAACGCCAGCGTGGCCAGCGCGAAGTAGTGGCCGCGCAGCCGCATGGTGGGCAGGCTGAGCAGCGCGCCCGCCACGGCCGCCACCGCCATCGCGGCGACGATGCCCAGCCAGGGCGAAATGCCGTAGCGCATCAGCAGCAGGGTCGAGGTGTAGGCGCCCAGGCCGAAGAAGGCCGCGTGCCCCAGCGATATCTGGTTGGCCAGCCCGCCCACGATGTTCCAGGATTGGCCCATCGCGGCGAACAGCAGCACCAGCGTCAGGACGCGGATGCCGTAGCCCTGGTCTTCCATCAGCCAGGGGGCGGCCAGCGCAATGGCGAAAAGCGCGGCCCATGGCAGGGATTGTCGAGTCATGGTCATTACGCAGCCCTTTTCAAAAGACCTTCCGGGCGCACGGCCAGGACAAGGATGAAGATGGCGAACAGCACCAGGTTCTGCAGCTGCATGGGCAGCACCAGCGACGACAGCGACTGGATCACGCCGACCGCCACCCCGCCCACCACCGCGCCCATCACGCTGCCCAGCCCGCCCAGCACCACCGCCGTGAACATCAGCACGCTGAACTGCGCGCCGACGGTGGTGGAGGCCGTCAGGTAGGGCAGGATGATGCCGCCGCCCAAGGCGGTCAGCCCGACGCCCAGCCCGAAGGCCAGCTGGTGCACGCGGTGGGTGGAGATGCCTGACAGCCGGGCGGCCATCGGGTCCTGGGCGGTTGCGCGCACCGCCATGCCCCACCAGGTTTTCTTCAGCACCCACCACAACGTCAGTCCGGCGACAGACGCCACCGTGAAGGCCAGCAGATAAGGCGCGCTCAGGAGGATCGGGCCGATCGACAGCGCCGTCATCTGATAGGGCGTCTGCACCGAGCGGAACTCGGATCCGAACAGGATCAGGGCCAGGTTCTCCATCACGATGAGCAGGCCCACCGTCAGGAAGATCTGCGCCACCGCCGGCGCCTTCAGCACCCGGTTGATAAGGAACTTCTGCGTCAGCACGCCCAGCACGAAGGCCACCGCGAACGACAGTAGCGACCCCAAGAGCGGGTCCAGCCCCAGCAGCTTCCAGGCGAAGTACGCGACGAACATGCCCACCATCAGGAACTCGGCCTGGGCGAAGTTGACGATGGAAACCACCCCGAAGACGAGCGTCAGCCCGATCGAGATGACCGCGTACACGCCGCCCAGCAGAATGCCGTCTACCAGCGCCTGCAAGAATTGCATGACAGTCCTCCGGTTCGCGCCGCGCGCTCAGCTGGCGGTGATGACGCGGCCCTTGGCCAGCGCCTGCGGCCACACCGACACCAACTCGTTGTTCTGCCACTGGACCATGACGGGTTGGGCCAGCGTGTTCAGGCCGTTGGCATCGAAATGCACGCCGCCGCCCGACATCACGCCGGCCCAGCCCTGGTCGTACTTCTGCGCGCGCAGCGCTTTCGATACGGCCTCGGGCTTGTCGGAGGCCGCCACCTCAAGGGCTTGGGCCAGCACGCCGGCGCATACGGCGTGTTCCAGGGCTTCGTGCGGCATGAAGGTGCCGAAGCGCTTGCGGTAACGCTCGGTGTATTCCGGCGCCTGGTCGTAGTTGGCCGGGGCGATCGACAGCACGGCTTGCGAATACTGGCCCAGCGCCTTGGCGAAATCCGGGATCACGTAGCCCGCCGCGCCGCCCACGATCGGCACCGTCAGCCGTTGCTGGCGCATCACGCGGATGATCAGCAGGCTGTCGTTCAGGTAGGAAATCGGGAACACGATCTGGGCGTCGGACGCGCGCAGCTTGCTGATCAGCGGCGTGACGTCGGTGATGCCCAGCGGATAGGCCTCGTCCAGCACGACCTGGGCGCCAGCAGCCTTGGCCGCGTTGCGCACGCCCACGGCTTGCGAGGTGCCGTAGGCCGTGTCTTCGTACAGCAGCGCGATCTTCTTGATCTCGGAGGCGCCCGCGACGACGGACGCGGCATAGTCGTATTGGGCGCGGCCCAGCACCGAGCCTTTGGACACCACCTGGAAGATGTGCTTGAAGCCGCGCTCGGTCAGCACGTCCGAGAACGACATCGTCAGCAGCGGGATGCCGCGGCGTTCGGTCACTTCGGACACAGCCAGCGTCAGCGACGAGGCATAGGCGCCGATCAGGGCCACGCAGCGGTTCTGCGTGATCAGGCGCTGGGCGACCGTGGCGGCGGTGGTGGGCTGCGAGGTGGCGTCCGCGATGATCAGCTTGAGCTTGGCGCCGCCCAGCGACTTGATGCCGCCGGTCGCGTTGACCTCGTCCGCGGCCAGTTCCAGCCCCTGCCGGGAATTGATGCCGAACTGTGCATTGGCGCCCGACAGCGGCAGGATCACGCCGACATTGATTTCGGCTGGAGCGGCCAGCGCGCGGGCGGGCAGGGTGGCCGCCAGCGCGGCCGCACCCAGTCCAGCGACAAATTCCCGGCGCCCGTGGCGCACGGCCTGTTTGGGGTTGCTTTTCATGCTTGTCTCCTGGCTTTTGTGGGTATGGGCGCACGGCAGCCAGCCCGGCGCGTTGCCGCATTATTGTGCGCATTTTTTAAGCAGTCAAGAATATTGTCCGACAATCTGACTATTGACGATCCGACAAAAATTGACTGACAATCAGACAAAATAAATCGAGCAGAAGCCCGATTCGACGCCCGTCACCCATCATCAACGAGGAACTCATGGCAGACACCAAATCCGAAACCCAAGCCCTGTTCGACCAAGGCCTGAACCTGCGCCGCGAAGTGCTGGGCACTGAATACGTGGACGGTTCGCTGGCCCGCGCCAACGATTTCATGATGGCGTTCCAGCACATAACGACCGAATGGTGCTGGGGTTACACCTGGGGCCGCCCGGGCCTGGAGAAGAAGACGCGCAGCATGCTGAACCTGGCCATGCTGACCGCACTGAACCGCCCGGCCGAAATCAAGCTGCACGTCAAAGGCGCGCTGAACAACGGCGTGACGGTCGAAGAGATCAAGGAAATCCTGCTGCAAGCCACCGTGTATTGCGGCATTCCCGCCGGCCTGGACGCCTTCAAGGTGGCCAACCAGGTGCTGGAAGAAGAAGGCGCCTTCAAGGAGCAGCAAGCATGAGCGCACCGCAAGAACGCGTGGGCTTGGTTGGCATCGGCAGCATGGGCTGGCCGATGGCGGCCCGCCTCGTGCAGGCGGGTTATGCCGTGACGGTGTTCGACGCCGTGCCGGGGCAGGCCGACAAATTCGCAAAGGAAGTGGGCGGCCAGGCCGCGGCCACCTGCGCCGCGTTGGCCGCGCAATCCGACATCGTCTTCACGATGCTGCCCACCAGCGCCATCGTGGAACAGGTGCTGGGCGGCGAACAAGGCGTGCTGGCGGGCCTGCGCCCGGGCAGCGTCGTGGTGGAGATGAGCTCGGGCGTGCCGGCGCATACGCAGCGGCTGGCCCAGGCCGTGGCCGCCGCCGGCAGCCAGATGGTGGACGCGCCCGTGTCGGGCGGGGTGCCGCGTGCGCGCACGGGTGAACTGGCGATCATGTTCGGCGGCCCGGCCGCCACGCTGGAGCGCGTGCGCCCCGCGCTGTCCGCCATGGGCACGTCGATCACCGCCGTGGGCGACGTAGGCAGCGCCCACGCCATGAAGGCGCTGAACAACCTGGTGTCGGCAGGCGGCTTCCTCATCGGTGTCGAAGCCATGCTCATCGGCCAGCAGTTCGGCCTGGATCCCAACGTGATCGTGGACGTGCTGAACGCGTCGACGGGCATGAACAATTCCACGCAGAAGAAGTTCAAGCAGTTCGTGCTGTCCCGCGAGTTCAATTCCGGCTTCGGCCTGGACCTGATGGTCAAGGACCTGGGCATCGCGCTGGGCATTGCCACCGATACCGGCACGCCCACGCCGTTCGCGTCGCTATGCCGCGAGTTGTGGGCCTCTGCGGGCAAGACCCTGGGCAAGGGACAGGACCATACCGCCGTTGCGCGCCTGTCCGAGCAGTTGGCCGGCGTGGAACTGGCCGCCAAAAAGCGCTAGGCGGCTTGCACACGGCGCGGCAACGGCCGCGCCGCCTTTTCAACCTGCATCACAAAAATCTGCCAGGACAAGGCGGAGGGCCGGCTGCTGCCGGCATAAACAGCGAGGAGCAAACCATGAAGAAGACTTTTCTGGCGACCCTGGGCGCCGGCCTGATCGCGCTTGGCGCCAACGCATCCGCGCAGGGCTATCCCACGCGCGCCATCTCAATGGTGGTGCCGTACGCCGCGGGCGGATCCACCGACGGCCTGGCCCGCATCGTGGCGCAGGCCATGGGCGAGAACCTGGGCCAGACCGTGGTGGTGGAAAACCTGGGCGGCGGCGGCACCATGATCGGCAACCAGCGCGTGACCCGTGCCGCGCCCGACGGCTACACCCTCACCTTCGGCAACATGGGCTCGCTGGCCATCGCGCCGTCGCTGTATCCCAAGAGCAAGTTCGACCCGCGCCGCGACATGAGCGCCGTCGGGCTGGTGGCGACCGTGCCGATGGTGCTGTCCGTCAGCAAGAAAAGCGGCATCACCACGCTGCCCGATTTCGTTGCGCGCCTGAAGAAGAACGGCGCCGACGTGAACTTCGGCAATGCGGGGTCCGGGTCCACTAGCCATATTGCCGCGGCGTATTTCATGCACGTGACCCACACGCAAGGGATGCAGATCCCGTACCGCGGCGCGGGCCCGGCCATCGCCGACCTGATGGCGGGAACGGTGGACGCGGTGATCGACCAGACGGTCACGATGATCCCCATCCACGAGGGCAAACGCGTCACGGCCCTGGCGGTGGCCTCGGCCTCCCGCCTGCCGCAGATCCCCGACGTGCCGACCTTCGCCGAGGCGGGCGTGCCGGACTTCAACATGAGCGTGTGGAACGGCATCGCCGCGCCCGCCGGTACGCCGCCTGCAGTGATCGCGCGGCTGGAACAGGCCTTGGCCGCGGCGCTGAAGAGCCCTGGCGTGCGCGAGTCGCTGGACAAGCTGGCGGCCCAGGCGCCGGCTGAGAAAGAGCAGGGGGCGGCCGCCTTCCAGGCGCTGATCGCCCGCGACGTGCCGAATTTCGCGGCCTTGATCAAGGACGCCGGCATCACGGTAAATTGAGCCTTTATCCGGTTCGATTCCTTTCTGGGAGCTCCCCGCATGCGTCCGACCTCTTCCGATTCTTCCGTGCAAGAACCGCCCCTGTGCCTGGCGCCGCTGCCAGAGATGGACGCGGCGGCCTTCGAGGTGCCGCCTGGCGCGTGCGACACGCACGCGCATGTCGTGGCCGCGGATGCGGCGGCCTACCCGCTGGTGCCCGAGCGCACCTACACGCCGCCGCCAGCCCCCGAATCCGCGTATCTGGGCATGCTCAAGCAAACCGGCATGTCGCGCGGCGTGCTGGTGCAGATCAGCGTTTACGGCACCGATAACCGCTACATGCTGGAGGTGCTGCGCCGCCATCCCGATCAGTTGCGCGGCATCGGGGTGGTGGCCCCCACCGTGACGGACAACGAGCTGGCGGACATGCATGCCGCCGGCGTGCGCGGCTTGCGCATCAATGTGTTGTTCGGCGGCGGCATCGGCTTTGACGCGATGGAGACCTTGGCGCATCGCATCGCCGGCCTGGGCTGGCACATGCAGTTCCTGATGGATGCCCGCCAGTTGCCCGAGCTTTTGCCGCGCATGCGCAAGCTGCCGGTGCCGGGCGTGGTGGACCACATGGGCCACATGCCGGTGGCCGAGGGCGTGGACAGCGCCGGTTTCCAGGCCTTGCAGCATCTGGTCCGGGATCATGGCTGGTGGGTCAAGTTGTCCGGCGCCTACCGCATCAGCGACCGTTTCGACGATTTCAGCGACGTGGTGCCCTGGGCGCAGACGCTGATCGAGACCGCACCTGACCGCATGCTGTGGGGCAGCGACTGGCCCCATGTGCACCAGACGCGCATGGTCAACACGGGCCGGCTACGCAACCAGCTGGCGCTGTGGGCGCCGGACGCCGCTGTGCGCCGCCGCATCCTGGTCGACAACCCTGAACGCCTGTACGGTTTTGCGCCGACGCGGTAATTCGTGGACTGGAACCTTCCAAGAGGCAAACCATGCAATGGTATAGAGAGCTGAACAAGACGGAACGGCGGACCTTCATCGCCGCGTTCGGGGGCTGGGCCATCGATGCCCTGGACTTCATGGTGTTCACCTTCGTGATCGCCACCCTGATGACCCTGTGGGGCATCGACAAGGGCCAGGCCGGCATGCTTGGCACCGTCACGCTGCTGTTTTCCGCCATAGGCGGATGGCTGGCGGGCATCCTGGCCGACCGGTACGGCCGCGTGCGCGTGCTGCAATACACGATCCTGTGGTTCTCGGCTTGCACGGTGGCCATCGGCTTCGCGCAGAACTTCGAGCAGCTTTTCGTGCTGCGGGCCTTGCAGGGGCTGGGCTTCGGCGGCGAGTGGGCCGTGGGCTCGGTGCTGATGGGCGAAATCGTTCGGGCGGAACATCGCGGCAAGGCCGTGGGCACCGTACAAAGCGGATGGGCAGTCGGGTGGGGCGTCGCGGCCATCCTGTACACGGTCGCCTTTTCAGTCCTGCCGGCGGAGTGGGCCTGGCGCAGCCTGTTCTGGATCGGCGTACTGCCGGCCTTCCTGGTGCTGTACATCCGCAAGAACGTGCCCGAGCCCGAGGTGTTCCAGCGCGCCCAGGCCAAGGTGCAGGCTGGCGAGGCCCGCGCATCGTTCTGGACGATCTTCTCGCCCGCGCTGTTGAAAACCACCGTCATCACCGCCGTGCTCTGCACGGGCGTGCAGGGCGGCTACTACGCCATCACCACCTGGTTGCCGACTTACCTGAAGGTCGAGCGGCAACTGTCGGTGCTGAACACGGGCGGTTACCTGATGGTTATCATCTTCGGGTCGTTCTGCGGCTACATCGCCGGCGCTTATCTGGCCGACCGCCTCGGCCGCCGCGCCAACCTGCTGATCTTTTCGGTGCTGTCCACGGTCAGCGTCTACGTGTACACGCAATTGCCGCTGACCGACGGCCAGATGCTGTTCCTGGGCTTTCCGCTGGGCTTTGCCGCATCCGGCATCTTCAGTGGTATCGGCGCTTATCTGACGGAACTGTTTCCGTCAGGCGTGCGCGCGTCGGGGCAGGGGTTCGCGTACAACTTCGGCCGTGGCATCGGTGCGCTGTTCCCCAGCCTGGTGGGTTTCTTGAGCCAGACGCACGGGCTGGGCTGGGCCATCGGGGCGTTCGCCACCGGGGCCTACGCCGTGGTGATCGTGACGGCGCTGCTGCTGCCCGAAACGAAGGGGCGCGTGCTGGAGTGACACCTAGGCGTCCCGCAGGAAGCGCTTGCGGTAATCCGCGGGCGTCACCTGCAGGCGCTTGACGAAGACGCGGCGCATGTTGTCCGCGTTACCGAAACCGCAATCGTAGGCCACGGACTTCAGCGGCAGCCGCGTGCTCTCCAGCGCGCGGCGCGCCGCGTCGATACGCGCCTGTTCGATGAAGTCGTGCGGCGTCATCCCCGCGTGTTGCCGGAAGTGCCGCGCAAAGCTGCGGGCGCTGATGCCGGCGGCATCCGCCAGCGCTTGCACGGTGAATGCATGGCCGATGTTGTCCATCACGAAGGCCTGCGCGCGCGCAATCGGCGAGCCATCGGCCAGCGGCGCGACGAGATAGGGGCTGAACTGCGATTGCCCACCTTGCCGCTGCGCCAGCACCACGAGACGCCGAGCGATCTGCAAGGCCAGGTCCGCGCCATGGTCGCCCGCCACCAGCGCCAGCGCCAGGTCCATGCCCGAGGTCACCCCGGCCGAGGTGATGAGGGCGCCGCTGCGCACATAGATCCGGTCGGGTTCGACGCGCGCGGCGGGATAGCGCGCCGCCAGTTCAGCCGCGTATTCCCAATGCGTGGTGACGGTGTGCCCGTCCAGCAGCCCCGCGCGTCCCAAGGCGAAGGCGCCCGTGCAGATGGAGCCGTGCACGCCAGCCAGCGGTGCTACCGCGCGCAGCCATTCCGCTTGCAGGGGGTCTTCCGATGGCGCGGGCCCGCCCGCGGCCAACACCACGTCATACGCCTGGACCGCATCTTCATACGACAAATCGGCCAGCACGCGCGTGCCGTTGGACAGGCGCGTCGGCGCGGTGGATCGGCCGACCAGCAAGGTCCGGTAGCCGCCGGCTTCTCCCAGCAGGCTGTTGGCCGCTGAAAACACGTCCATCGGCCCGGCCAGGTCCAGGGCCGCCGCCCCTTCATGGATGGCGACGGCGACGGTGCGGCGGTTGGAGCGGAAGGGCGGCATGGCGGATTGGCGGGGTGGCGGAAATTGCGTGGCGATTGGCGGGATCGGGCGGCTGGCAACGATGGCCGGCGGGGCCGGCCAACACTATAAACAAGGGGCGATAACGCATGAACAATCAATAGGTGCAGCGATGAAGGTAGTGTGTTTCATGTTCCCCGGATTCACCTTGCAGGACATGGTGGGCCCCGTGACCGTATGGTCGATGATGCCTGAGGTGGAATTCGAATTCGTGGCGGCCGCCAAAGGCGACGTGATGACGGATTCTGGCCTGGCCGTGCGCGCCACGCATGACTTCAGTGACGTGGCCAAGGCGCCCGACGTGCTGCTGGTGCCGGGCGGCGGCCTGCCCGTTTTCGAGGCCATGCAGGACGACGCGCTGCTGGACGCGATCGCCGGTGTGGGCGCCGGCGCCAAATGGGTCACCAGTGTCTGCTCGGGCTCGATGCTGCTGGGGGCGGCGGGCTTGTTGCAAGGCTACCGGTCCGCGTCGCACTGGAGCGCGCGCCCCTACCTGGAAAAGTTCGGCGCTGTGGCCGACGCCGGGCGCGTGGTCATCGACCGCAACCGCGCCAGCGGCGGCGGCATCACGGCCGGCATCGATTTCGGCCTGGTGATGGTCGCGCAATGGGCCGGCGCCGAGACCGCGCGCGTGATCGAACTGGTGCTGGAATACGCGCCCGAGCCGCCCAACGGCTGCGGCCGCCCGGAATTGGCGGATGGGGCCACGCTGGCCCAGGCGCGCGCGCTGACCGCCACCGTCATGCCGGAACACCTGGCGGACGCGGCCGCGCGGCGACGCGGTTTCGCGACGGCGGCACGGTAGCCAGCGCAGCAAAGCAGCGGTTTTTTTTATCAGATACGGGTTTACCCGGTATTTGTTCAAAAGCCATAATTTGTATGATGACCCGATAACTTCTATTCAAGAGACACGTCATCATGCTGGTTGTGAAGTCGACTTCCCCGCGGGCCTTCCTGCGGTTCCGCCCCTGCTTGCCAGGGGTGTTCCATGACTGAAGAATCCCGCGTCCGCGAAGAAATCTGCGTCGTCGGCGCCAGCCTCTACAACCGCGGCTACACCGTGGGCGCCGCCGGCAACATCAGCGCCCGGCTGGACGATGGCTGGCTGATCACGCCCACCGACGCCTGCCTGGGCCGGCTGGATCCCGCCGAACTGGCCAAGGTCGATCTGGACGGCCAATGGGTTTCGGGCGCCAAGCCTTCCAAGACCCTGGTGCTGCACCAGGGCATCTACCGCGCCAGTCCCGAGTCGCGCGGCATCATCCACACGCATTCCACGCATCTGGTCGCGCTGACGCTGGCCGGCGTCTGGCGGCCTGATGAAGTGCTGCCGCCCATCACGCCCTATCAGGTCATGAAGGTCGGCCGCATTCCGCTGATCGGCTATCGCCGGCCCGGCGACCCGCAAGCCGCCGCCGAAGTTGCCGCGGTGGCGGGGCAGGTGCGCGGCGCGCTGTTCGAGCGGCTGGGCCCGGTGGTATGGGAACGCTCGGTCGCGCACGCGTCCTATGCGCTGGAAGAACTGGAAGAAACGGCCCGCCTGTGGCTGATGAGCGACCCCCGGCCCGCGCCGCTGGCCGCCGACGCCATTGAAGAACTGCGCGCGACCTTCGGGGCGCGTTACTAGATCCCCCATTCGTACAAAGCCGCCCGGACGCGTGTTGCGCGTATCGCGGTGGCGCACCCTCCTGGAGACTTGTCATGCCCCCGATGGAATTGGCGTCGACCGCGCCCGCTCAGGCGACGCAGCCTGAATCCCGCGAGACCGCCCGCGCTTACGCCAAGGTGTTCTGGCGCCTGGTGCCGTTCTTGATGCTTTGCTATGTGATCGCGTACCTGGACCGCGTCAACGTCGGCTTCGCCAAGCTGCAGATGTCGCAAGACCTGGGTTTCAGCGAAACCGTGTTCGGCCTGGGCGCCGGCGTGTTCTTCATCGGCTACTTCCTGTTCGAAGTGCCCAGCAACTTGCTGATGCACCGGCTGGGCGCGCGCATCTGGATCGCGCGCATCATGATCACGTGGGGCATCTTGTCCGGCATGTTCATGTTCGTCGAGACTCCCACGGGCTTCTACATCCTGCGCTTCCTGTTGGGCCTGGCCGAAGCGGGTTTCTACCCCGGCGTGATCCTGTATCTGACCTACTGGTATCCGGCCCACCGCCGCGCCAAGATCATCGCGCTGTTCATGTCCGCCATTCCGGTGGCCGGTATTTTCGGCAACCCCTTGTCCGGCTGGATCATGGAAGCCTTCCACGGCACGCACGGCCTGCAGGGCTGGCAGTGGATGTTCCTGATCGAAGCCATCCCCGCGCTGGTGATCGGCGTGGTCACCGTCATGTACCTGGACAACGGCATCTCCAGCGCCAAGTGGCTGACGGCCGAGGAAAAGCAGTTGCTGACCCGCGAGATCGAACAGGACCAGAAGCAGACGGGCACGCAGCAGCACTCGCTGCGCGCCGTGTTCGCCGACAAGCGCGTGTGGTGGATGTGCCTGATCTACTTCGCCTTCGTCGCCGGCCAATACGGTTTGACGTTCTGGATGCCGACGCTGATCAAGTCCACCGGTGTCACGGGCGCCTTCAACATCGGGCTGCTGAGCGCCATCCCCTTCCTCTGCGCCATCGTCGTGATGAACCTGCTGGGCCACTCGGCCGACCGTCGCCGTGAACGCCGTTGGCACCTGATCGTGCCGGCGCTGGCGGGCGCCATCGGGTTCACCGCGGCGGCGTCCTTTGCCGACAATACCGTGGTGTCGTTGATCTGCCTGTCGATGGCCGCAGCCGGCGTGCTGACGTGCGCACCGCTGTTCTGGTCGCTGCCGACGGCCTTCCTGTCCGGCACCGCGGCGGCCGCAGGCATCGCCATCGTCAACTCGGTCGGCAACCTGGCGGGTTTCGCCAGCCCGTACATGATCGGCTACCTGAAAGACCTGACCAGCTCGACCGCATCCGGCATGTACGTGCTGGCCGCCGTGCTGGTCATCGGCGCCATCGCGGTCTGGTTCACGCCGGCCAAGCTCGTCAACCGCTGATGCCGCCACGCTATTTACCTTTTGACCCCAAGGATTCGCCATGCCGCGCCTAGCCGCCAACCTGACCATGATGTACGCCGAGCATGCCTTCCTGGATCGCTTCCAGGCGGCTGCCAAAGACGGGTTTACCGGCGTCGAGTTCCTGTTTCCCTATGAATTCGCCGCCGCAGACTTGAAGGCCCGCCTGGCGGACAACGGCTTGACGCAGGCCCTGTTCAACGCGCCGCCGGGAGACTGGGGCGCGGGCGAACGCGGCATCGCGTCCTTGCCCGGGCGGGAAAGCGAGTTCCAGCGTGGGGTGGAGCAGGCGCTGGAGTACGCCGCCCAGTTGGGCAATCGCAGCCTGCATGTGATGGCCGGCCTGATCCGGCCGGGCGAGGACCGCGCGGCGCACCGTGACACCTATCTGAAGAACTTGGCGTTCGCGGCCCGCGCCGCGGCAACGACCGATATCACTATCGTGATTGAGCCGATAAACACCCGTGATATCCCCGGATTCTTCCTGAACCGCCAAGACGACGCGCAAGCCATCTGCGCCGAGGTCGGCGCACCCAACCTGAAAGTGCAGTTCGACTGCTATCACTGCCAGATCGTCGAAGGCGACATCGCCGTGAAGCTGCAGCGCGATATGGCGGGCATCGGCCACATCCAGATCGCCGGCGTGCCCGACCGGCACGAGCCCGACCTGGGCGAATTGAACTACCCCTACCTGTTCGAGCGGATCGACGCGCTGGGCTACACCGGCTGGATCGGCTGCGAATACCGCCCCAAGGCCGGCACGTCCGCCGGGCTGGGCTGGGCCCAACCCTATCTTGCCAACCATTGAGCATCCCATCATGAAGATCCTGATCACCGGCGGCGCCGGATTCCTGGGCCAGCGGCTGGCCCGCAAACTGCTGGAGCAAGGCACGCTGACGCTGGATGGCAGCGGCCCGCAAGCCATTACGCAGATCGACTTGCTGGACGTCGTGAAATCCGACGCGCTGACCGATCCGCGCGTGAATTCGCAGGTGGGCGACATCGCCGACCCGGCGGTGCTGCGCCAGGCCATCGACACGGAAACGCGCGCCATTTTCCATCTGGCGGCCATCGTCAGCGGCCAGGCAGAGGCGGATTTCGATCTGGGCATGCGCATCAACCTGGACGCCTCCCGCGCCCTGCTTGAAACGTGCCGCGCGCTGGGACACAAGCCGCGCGTGATCTTCACCAGCTCGGTGGCCGTCTACGGCGGCGCCCTGCCCGAGACCGTGCGCGACGACACGGCGCTGAATCCGCAGTCTTCCTACGGCACGCAGAAAGCCATCGCCGAACTGCTGCTGGCGGACTACACGCGCCGCGGCTTCGTCGACGGCCGCGTGCTGCGCCTGCCCACCATCAGCGTGCGCCCCGGCCGTCCCAATGCCGCTGCGTCCTCGTTCGCCAGCGGCATCATCCGCGAACCCCTGAATGGCGAAGCGGCGGTCTGCCCGGTCGGCGCCGACACGCGCTTGTGGCTGTTGTCGCCGCGCGGCGCGATCCAGGCTCTGATCGCCGGTTGCGAATTGCAGGCGGACGCCGTGGCCGACCGCGCGCCGATCAATCTGCCGGGCGTGTCCGTCACGGTGGCCGACATGGCGCAGGCGCTGCGCGAGGTGGCGGGCGATGAAGTCGCCGACCGCATCACGTGGCAAGCCGATGAACGCGTCGAACGCATCGTAGGCAGCTGGCCCGGCCGCTGGGACACCTCGCGCGCGACTCGCCTGGGCTTGAAAGGCGACAACAGTTTCGCGGACATCATCCGCGCCTACCAGGCCGACGACCAGCCGCGCTAAGCGGCGGACGGCGGCCTTCTTGGATTTCCCAGGACGACGAAAGACATGACTCTTACGCAACCTTCTTCACGCCGCGTCGGCGTCATCGGCCTGGGCGCCATGGGCGCGGGCATCGCGCAAAGCCTGCGCCGCGCCGGCCATGACGTGCACGTCTACGACATTCGCGCCGACGCCGCCGCGGCCTTTGCCGCGCAGGGCGGCGTGGCCTGCGCCACGCTGGCCGACATGGCCGCCGCGTGCGACATCGTGATCAGCGTGGTCGTCAATGCCCAGCAGACCGAAGCCGTGCTGTATGGCGAAGGCGGTATCGCCCCCGCCATGCGCGCCGGTGCCGTGTTCGTGATGTGCTCTACCGTTGATCCCAGCTGGTCCATCGCGCTGGAAGCGCGGCTGGCCGAACAGGGCGTGTTGTACCTGGACGCGCCCATCTCCGGGGGCGCGGCCAAGGCCGCTGCCGGCCAGATGACGATGATGACCGCCGGTCGCGCCGCCGCCTACGAGGCCTGCGGCGCGGTGCTGGAATCGATGGCCGGCAAGGTCTATCGCCTGGGCGACAGCGCCGGTGCGGGCAGCAAGGTCAAGATCATCAACCAGCTGCTGGCTGGCGTGCACATCGCGGCCGCCGCCGAGGCGATGGCGCTCGGCCTGCGCGAAGGCGTGGACGCGGACGCCTTGTACGAGGTCATCACGCACAGCGCGGGCAACAGCTGGATGTTCGAGAACCGCATGGCGCATGTGCTGGCGGGCGACTACACGCCGCTGTCCGCCGTGGACATCTTCGTCAAGGACCTGGGGCTGGTGCTGGATACCGCCCGGCACACCAAGTTCCCGTTGCCGCTGGCATCGACCGCGCACCAGATGTTCATGCAGGCGTCCACCGCCGGACATGGGCGCGAGGACGACAGCGCCGTTATCAAGATCTTCCCGGGCATTACCCTGCCGGAGGCGAAATGAGCATCAAACTGGGCTGTATCGCCGACGATTTCACGGGTGCGACCGACCTGGCCAACAACCTGGTGCGCGCCGGCATGCGCACGGTGCAGACCATCGGCATTCCCGGCGCGCCGTTGCGCGATGACGCGGACGCCGTGGTCGTGGCGCTGAAGACGCGCACGCTGCCGGCGGAGCAAGCCGTGGCGCAGTCGCTGGCCGCGCTGCAATGGCTGCAGCAGCAAGGCGCCGAGCAGATCTACTTCAAATACTGCTCCACCTTCGACAGCACGCCGCAGGGCAACATCGGCCCCGTGACCGATGCGTTGATGACGCAACTGGGCACGGCCTTCACCATCGCCACGCCGGCGTTTCCTGACAACAAGCGCACGGTCTTCAAGGGCTATCTGTTTGCGGGCGACGTGCTGCTGAACGAATCGGGCATGCAGCATCATCCGCTGACGCCGATGACGGATCCAAACCTGGTCCGTGTGCTGTCGGCGCAGACGTCGCGCAAGGTCGGCTTGATCGACTACAGCGTGGTGGCGGCGGGCAGCGAGGCGATCCGTGCGCGCATCCAGGCCTTGCAGGCGGAAGGCATCGAGATCGCCATCGTGGACGCGGTGTCCAATAACGATCTGCTGGCCCTGGGGCCGGCGCTACGCGGCATGCCGCTGGTCACGGCGGGTTCCGGCGTGGCGATCGGCCTGCCGGGCAACTGGGGCCTGACGCCGGCCAGCGCCGCCGGCCAGACCCGCGCCGCCGGTCTGCAAGCGGTGGTGGCGGGAAGCTGCTCCACCGCCACCAACGGGCAGGTGGCCGCCTTCATTGAAAGCGGCCGTCCGGCCTATGCGCTGGATCCCATGCGGATCGCGGCGGGCGAGGACGTGGTCGCGCAAGTGCTGGCCTGGGCCGAGCCCCGCATGCAGGACGGCCCGGTGCTGGTCTATTCCACCGCGCAACCGGATCAGGTCAAGCAGGCGCAGGGCGCATTGGGCGCGGCGCAGGCGGGCGCCATGATCGAAGACGCCATCGCGCGCATTGCGGTCGGCCTGGTCGAACGTGGCGTGCGGCAACTGATCGTGGCGGGCGGTGAGACCTCGGGTGCGGTGGTGCAGGCGCTGGGGCTGGAACAGATCGCCATCGGTGAACAGATCGATCCCGGCGTGCCCTGGTGCGCGGGTTACACGCCGGTGGCAGAAGACGACGTCAGCATCGCACTGAAGTCGGGCAACTTCGGCACGCCGGACTTCTTCATCAAGGCGTTCGGGTAGTTTCCGAGCTGGCGGGGCGGGCGAAAAAGGCGACGCGCTTAGCGATGCGCCTGGCTCAGCCGCTTGGCCGCATTCACCATGTGGATGCGCGCCGCCTCGCGGGCGCCTTCCACGTCCTGGCTGCGGATGGCTTCGACGATGGCGATGTGTTCCTGCATCACGTCGCGCATCAGGTTGGCATGGCGGGCCTCGTTGCCACGCGTCACGCGCGTGGCGGCTTCCAGGAACTGGCTGACGAAAGCCAGGGTGGTCAGGAAGTACGGGTTGCCGGTGGCGCGCGCGATGCTGCGGTGAAACGCCACGTCTTCCTTTACGCCGTCGCCACCATCGGCGACCGCTTGCGAGATCGCGGCCAGCGCGCGGTCGATATCCGTCATGTCGCGCTTCTTGCGTACCGCCGCGGCCTGGGCCGCGATTTCGGTCTCCAGCGCGCGACGCAAATCCACGATGTGCAGCACGGCGTCCAGCGAGCTCAGCTCGGTGGCGTCGATGCGCAGCGCCCGGTTGCCAGTCATCCCGGTGACGAACACGCCGCTGCCTTGCCGCGCTTCCACGATGCCGTCTTGCCGCAAGCGCGACACCGCTTCGCGGATGACGGTGCGGCTGACGCCGAACTGTTCGGCCAGCATGGCTTCGGTGGGCAGCTTTTCACCGGGCAGCACGCGCCCCTCGTCGATTTCGGCGAGCAGGCGCTTGGCGACGGTGTCGGTCAGCGTGGGAGGGGAAGGAAGTCGTGGAAACGCCATGGATGATGAACGCAGAGAGGAGGCGGCAGGCCGGTCTGAAGGCCTGCGGCTGAGTCCGGCGCCAATGATAACCGGTTGCCTGGGGCAGGGCCTGTCGGCATTGAAAGGCGCTACGTGCCGGCCCTAGGCCGCGGGCCCGGCGCGCGCCGCCATCAGGCAATCGACGAAGCACTGGGCGGCCGGCGTGGGCGGCGAGTCGGCGCGCGTCAGGATGGACACGCGCGCAGCGGGCAGCTCGTGCGCCAGCGGCACCATGCGCAAGGGCCGCGGCATCAACTGGTGGTCGAACAAGGCCCGCACGAAGATGCCCAGCGCATCGCTTTCGGCCATGATCGCCAGCGCGATGGCGATGGACTGACAGGGGATGATGTCGCGTGGCGGCGGCAGCCCGTGGGCGTCGAATGCTAGCCGCAGCAGGTTCGCCGGCGCCTGGATGTTGCCGGGCAGCAGCCACAGCGCGTCGTGCATGTCGGCCAGGCTGCGCGCGTGGCGCAACGGATGGCCGATCCGCGCGCCCACCGCCATCGGCAGCGTGAACAGTGTCTGGCGCGCAAAGCCGTCGTCGATGTTGCCGTCGTATTCCGTCTGCACCAGCAGGTCGTAGCGGCCCGATTCCAATTGTTCGTGACTGTAGGGCGGCGCGACCTCGTTGAACGACACCGCCACGCGCGGCATCCGGGTGCGGAATGCCATCAGCGCGGCGGGCAGCGCCGTCAGCGCCGAAGAACTGATGGCCAGGTTCAGCGTGCCGCCTTCGCCGTCGCGCATCTGCCCGATTTCTTCCTGCGCTTTGCGCGCTTCCTGCAGGATCAGCACGGCGCGCCTGTATAGCGCCTCGCCATAGGTCGTGAGCTCTACGCCGCGGGCGCTGCGGCGCACCAATTCGGCGCCCACACTTTGCTCCAGCTCGCGCAGGCTGCGCGTGGCGGCGGGCTGGGTGACGAACAGGGCACGGGCCGCCGCACGGATGCTGCGGTGTTCGGCGATCAGGACAAAAGTGCGCAGTTGGCGCAGGTTCATGGGCAGGGTCCGGAATCGGAGCAGTCCGAAGACTGGGCAGGGATATAAGAAAAAGGTTTCACTGGAACAAAAATACTGTCTTTTCCTTATCGTGCGCCATCCGTATATTCATCCACACGGGGTCGTCACAGCGTCCGGGTTCACGGAACGGCCACCCCGGCACGGACATCAAGGGGAAAACATGTCTATCGCCATCGCCGCCACGCCTGGCCGGCAGGATCTGCATTCATCGACGATGCGCCGGCGCGTGATCGCCGGCACCACCATCGGCAACGCGCTGGAGTTCTTCGACTTCACCGTGTTCACGTTCCTGATGCTCGTCATCGGGCCGTTGTTTTTTCCGGCCGCGTCCAGTTATGGCCAGTTGCTGTTGACCACCGCCACCTTCGGCGTTGGCTTCCTGATGCGGCCGGTGGGCGGCATGCTGATCGGTTCCTACGCCGACCGCCACGGCCGCCGCGCCGCCATGACGCTGACCTTGTGGCTGATGGGGCTGGGCTGCGGGCTGATCGCGGTGGCGCCCACCTACGCCCAGATGGGGGTGATGGGGCCTGTGCTGATGGTGCTGGCGCGCTTGATCCAGGGCTTTGCCGCCGGCGGCGAGGTAGGCGCGTCCACGACGCTGCTGGTGGAGCACGCGCCGGCGAACCAGCGCGGCTTCTATTCCAGCTGGCAGTTCGGCAGCCAGTCGCTGGGCGTGATGCTGGGCGCGCTGACCGTGGCGTTGTTGACGGCCGCGCTTACCAAGGAACAGATGCAGGACTGGGGCTGGCGCGTCCCTTTCGTGATCGGCATCCTGACCGTGCCGGTCGGCGCCTACATTCGCCGCAACCTGGAGGAAACGCTGGAGCCCGCCCAGGCGCCCGCGGCGACGCGCGCCGCCTCCACCCACCAGCCCCTGCGCCGCGTCTTCGCCGACCACAAGGCCCAGATCGTCAAAGGCATCCTGCTGGTGATCGGCGGCATGGTCTGCGCGCAGATCATCGGCTTCTACATGCCCGCCTACGCCAGCAAGGAACTGGGCCTGCCGGCCACGTCCACGCTGGCTGCCAGCGTGGTGCTGGGGGCCATCGGCTTCGTGCTGGCGCCGTTTGTCGGCATGCTGGCCGACCGGGTCGGGCGCAAGCGGGTCATCTTCTGGTCGCGCGCGGTGACCGTGTGCGCGTTGCTGCCGTGCTTTCAGTGGCTGGTGTCCGCGCCCAGCACTGCGCGGCTGATGACGGTGATTGCGCTGCTGGCCATCCTGCTGGCGCTGCAGACGGCGCCCACCATCACCATGCTGCCCGAACTGTTTCCGAAGGCCGTGCGCACGACGGGGATGTCCGTGGTGTATGGGCTGGGCATATCTGTGTTCGGCGGCTTCGCGCAGTTCTTCGTGACCTGGCTGCTGCACGTCACCGGCAACCCGATGGCGCCCGCCTGGTACTTGATGGTGACCGTGACGCTATCGACCGTGGTGCTGTTCTGGATCCAGGACCGCACCGGCCATGAAATCGACAAGCAGGAGGCATGATGCCCAGCAGTACGAGCTACTTCCCCCGCAGCTACGCCGAATCGCGCGAGCGGTTCCTGTCCGACGCCGCGCGCCTGGGCGCCCACGTGCAGTCTTATCCGATCGAGGCGGTGGGCCGCGAAGGCGAGGCGCTGGCAACCGACACGGCGCTGATCGGCGCCCCGGGTGCCGAACGCCTGCTGATCATGACGTCCGCCACGCATGGCGTGGAAGGGTTCTGCGGCGCAGGCTGCCAGGCCGCATTGATGGACGATGCGCCGATGCTCAAGCGCGCCGCCCAAGCGGGCGTGGCGTTGCTGCTGGTGCACGCCGTGAATCCTTACGGCTTTTCGTGGATCGCCCGCACGGACGAGGGCAATGTGGACCTGAACCGCAACGCCCAGCCGTTCGACGGTACGCCGCTGCCCATTAATCCCGGCTATGGCGATCTGCATCCGTTGCTGCTGCCGGCGCAATGGCCGCCGTCGGAAGAAAACCAGCGGGGCCTCGCGTGCTACGTGGCCGAACATGGGCAGGCCGCCTTTGCGCAGGCCGTGTCGCGCGGCCAGTACACGCACGACGATGGCTTGTTCTATGGTGGCGCGGCGCCTGCCGCATCGCTGGCGAACCTGCGGCGCATCCTTCAAACGCAGGCCAGCCCCCATGCCCACATCGGTTGGATCGACGTGCATACGGGCCTGGGCCCGCGCGGGCACGGCGAAAAGATCTACGCGGGCCGGCGCAACGATGCCGAAGTGGCGCGCGCGCGGCAATGGTGGGGCCTGGACATCGCCGTGCCGTTCCAGGGCACGTCGGCATCGGTCGACATCACGGGCCACCTGGCGGGCCTGATCTACCAGGCCTGCCCCGAGTCGTCGCCGACGCTGATGGCGCTGGAGTACGGCACCTTGCCGTTTGACGACATCGTGCTGGCACTGCGCGGCCGCAACTGGCTGCGGGCCAACCCGGACGCGCCGGCGGCGCTGCGCCGCGACATCCTGCAGGCCACGCAGGACGCGTTCTACTGCCCCATCGACGACTGGCACGGCATGGTGCTGGGGCAAAGCCGCGTGGCGGTGCTGCAAGCGCTGTGCGGGCTGGAATCCGCCGGGCTGGGAGCGTCCGCGGCGGCCTGACGAACCCGGCTTGGTCTGATTTTCACCTCGATCAGGCCGATCGTCGAGCCCCTGCGGCCCGCCGGGACATCGCGCCAGATGTCCCGGATCCGACAGCCGTTTTGAAGATGCTGCGCAGCGCCAAAATCGCCGAAAACGTATTCCAGGAAGACGGAATGCCCCGCGAAAAGCCGGCATTCCCATCCCGGCGAGGCCTATGTTGCACTGCGCTGGCGCGATGCGCCGCGAGAGGGCGCGGCGGTGCGTCAAGACGTTCGAACGCTTGATGCCCGATCGGCGCCGGCGCATGCCGGACCCATCGAAACTTGAGAAAGTGAGCTTCTCCCGGCCGAATGCCGTCCGTATATTGCGTGCCACGCTGCGGGCGCCATCCACGGGCTTCGGGGCCTGCCGTCGCGCAGCGCAATAAGGGGGAGGAGCATGTCCACTGTCACGATGCCGAGGGCCAGCGGCCAAGGGCTGTATTCACCGTCCATGCGCCGGCGGGTTATCGCCGGCACCACGATCGGCAATGCGTTGGAGTTCTTCGACTTCACCGTCTTTTCGTTCCTGATGCTGGTCATCGGGCCACTGTTCTTCCCCGAGGCGTCCAGCTATGGTCAGTTGCTGCTGACCACCGCGACGTTCGGCGTGGGTTTCCTGATGCGCCCCGTGGGCGGGATGCTGATCGGTTCGTATGCGGACCGCCACGGCAGGCGGTCGGCAATGGCGTTGACGCTCTGGCTGATGGGGGCGGGCTGTGCGTTGATCGCCGCGGCGCCGACCTACGCGCAGATGGGGGTGGCCGGGCCCGTGATGATGGTGTTGGCCCGGTTGATCCAGGGCTTTGCCGCAGGTGGTGAAGTCGGGGTGTCAACCACGCTGTTGGTGGAACATTCGCCGGCATCGAAGCGGGGCTTTTATTCCAGCTGGCAATTCGGAAGCCAATGCCTGGGCGTCATGCTGGGCGCGCTGGTGGTGACGCTTCTGACCGCGGCGTTGAGCCCTGAGCAGATGCAGGCCTGGGGCTGGCGCCTGCCCTTCGTGATCGGCATATTGACCGTTCCCGTCGGCGCCTACATCCGCCGCAACCTGGAAGAGACGCTGGCGCCGGTAGCGGCCGGCGTTGTTGGACCCGAAGCCGGCCGTGCCGGAACGAGCCATCAGCCGCTGCGCCGCGTGTTCACCGAGCACAAGGTGGTCGTGCTGAAGGGAGTATTGCTGGTGATTGGCGGCATGGTCAGCGCGCAGATCATCAGCTTCTATATGCCGGCCTACGCCAACCGGGAACTGGGCCTGCCGGCGACGTCCACGTTGTCTGCCAGCGTTGTGGTGGGCGCCATCGGCTTTCTGACCGCGCCCTTCATCGGGATGCTGGCGGACAGGGTGGGGCGCAAGCGGGTGATTTTCTGGTCGCGCGCCGCGACGGTGGCCGTTCTGCTGCCGAGCTTTCACTGGCTGGTTTCCGCGCCGAGCACGGGCCGTCTGATGGGGGTCATCGCGGTGCTGGGCCTGTTGCTGGCCTTGCAGACCACGCCCGTCATCACGATGTTGCCCGAACTTTTCCCGAAAGCCGTGCGCGCGACCGGGATGTCCGTCGTCTACGGGGTGGGCATTTCGGTGTTCGGCGGATTCGCGCAGTTCTTTTTGACCTGGCTTTTGCACGTGACCGGCAGCCCGATGGCGCCCGCGTGGTATCTGATGGCGACGGTCGCGCTATCCACGGTCGCGCTCTTCTGGATACGCGACCGTACGGGTCAAGACATCGATTCCCGGGAGGCATGATGCAGACGGCCTCACGCTATTTTTCCCGCAGCTACGCCGAGTCCCGCGGCCGCTTCGAAACACGGGCCAGGCCGCTGGCCACGCACTTCCAATCCTATGGCATCGATGCGCGAGGGCGCCAGGGCGAGGCGCTGGCAACTGACGTCGCCCTGATCGGGGATCCGCGCGCCAGTCGGCTCTTGATCGTGAGTTCGGCCACCCACGGCGTGGAAGGTTTCTGCGGTTCGGGCTGCCAGTTGGCGTTGCTTGACGATGCGCCCATGCTGGAGCGCGCGCGGCGCGCCGGCGTGGCGTTGCTGCTGGTGCATGCGGTGAATCCCCATGGTTTTTCGTGGCTTGCCCGCACGGACGAGGGCAATATCGACCTGAACCGCAATGCGCAGCCATTCGATGGCAGACCGTTGCCGGTCAATGCCGGATATGCGGGGATACACGGCTTGCTGCTGCCCGAGGAGTGGCCGCCGTCCAGGAAAAATCAGCAGGACCTTGCGCGCTACGTGGCCGAGGCGGGGCTGCAGGCCTACGCGGCTGCCGTGACGGCGGGGCAGCATACCCATCCCGATGGCCTGTTCTACGGAGGAACCGGCCCGGCGGCGTCGCTCCTGAATCTGCGGTCCATCCTTGGCGAATATGCCGGCACAGCGCGCACGCAGGTGGCGTGGATCGACGTGCATACCGGGTTGGGCCCGCGCGGCCACGGCGAAAAGATCTATGCCGGAAAGCGCGATGCCGCCGGCGTGGCGCTGGCCAGGCAGTGGTGGGGGGCGGACCTGGCCGTGCCTTTCCTGGGCAGCTCCGCATCGGCCGACGTGACGGGGTACGTCGGCGGGCTGTTGCACGAGGCATGTCCGGCGGCTGTCACCGCCGCCATATCGCTTGAATTCGGCACGGTGCCGTTGCCGGACATGGTGCAGGCGTTGCGCGGCCGTAATTGGCTGCTTGCGCACCCTGACGCCAGCGACGCGCTGCGCCGGGACATTCTGCAGGGCATTCTGGACGCGTTCTATTGCGATGCCTCGGACTGGCACGGCATGGTGCTGGGGCAAAGCCGCGTGGCCGTGCTGCAAGCATTGTGCGGGCTGGAAGCCGCGCGCTGACCCCAGGCTCCGTCGGCCCTGCAGTCCGTATGGATTCCCTGGGTTGCACCTGCTTCGGGCCTTCTATCGCAGCGGGTTGCACCTGCACGCGCGGCTGCGCCAGGGAATACCCGCAAGTGCGGCGCAGTGTTGGGTTATCCCTAGTTGAGCCAGGCAGCAACCCATCGATATGCTTGGGTTAACCGAGCGAACCGAAGAGTTCCATCCGGAGGAGTTTCAAACCGAGCCGGCACCTCGCTGACAAGGAACCAGGATTTGCATAGCGCGCCTCCTTTGAACTCGGCCGTCACGGCCGCCCGGATCAAGCCCATTCGCGTGATCCCGTGGGCAACGTGGCTGCACCGCGTTTTCGTCGTCCTCATGTATGCGTTCATGCTCTGCCCCATCGTGCTGGTGGTCTGGCTGAGCTTCTTCAAGGACGCCATCCTCTACTTCCCCCCGTCCGGCTACACGCTGTCCTGGTACGTGAAAGCGTGGCAGAACCCGGCGTTCGCCAACGGATTCCTGTTCAGCCTGCAAGTGTCGCTGGTGGCCGCCGCCATTGGCGTGGTGATGGGCGTGCTGGCGGCGGTGGGCATCGCCCGCTACCGCTTCCAGGGCAGCAAGGGCATCAACACCTTGCTGCTGTCGCCGTTGCTGATCCCCGGCATCGTCGCGGGCGTGGGCATCTACCTGTTCTACCTGCGCGCCGAAGAGATGCTGGACCAGGACATCATCGGCACCTTCGGCGGTCTCGTCATCGCGCACGTGTGCCTGACGATTCCGTGGACGGTGCGCCTGGTCACCGCCGGCATGGCCGGTCTGGACGGCTCCATCGAAGAGGCCGCGCGCAACCTCGGCGCCAGCGCGCCGGTCGCCTTCATGCGCGTGACGCTGCCGATGCTGCGCCCGTCCATCGTGGCGGCGGCGCTGTTCAGTTTCGTGGTGTCGTTCGAAAACCTGGAGCTGTCGCTGTCGCTGGTGGGGCCGGGCCGAACGACGCTGCCGATCGCCATCATGCAGTACCTGGAATTCAATCTGGACCCGACCATCGCCTCGGTGGCTTCGGTGCAAATCTTGCTGTTGGGGATCATCATGCTTGTGACCGACCGCTACGTGAAACTCAGTCAGGTGGTGTAAGAAATGGCGAAGGTCTCAATCGAGAATATCCGCAAGCAGTTCGGATCGGCGGTGGCGGTGTCGGATTTTTCACTGGAGATCGCCGAGGGCGAGCTGGTGACGTTCCTGGGCCCCAGCGGCTGTGGCAAGACCACCACGTTGCGCATGATTGCCGGTTTCATCACACCGACCGCGGGCCGTATCCGCATCGGCGAGACCGACGTGACCCGGCTGCCCGTGCACAAGCGCGACACCGGCATGGTGTTCCAGCGCTATGCGCTGTTTCCGCACATGACGGTAGCCGAGAACGTGGCGTTCGGGCTGGAGATGCACAAGGTGCCCAAGGCCGACCGCGACGCCAAGATCCGCCGCGTGCTGGACATGGTGCGCATGACCGAATTGCGCGAACGCTATCCGCGGCAGTTGTCCGGCGGCCAGCAGCAACGCGTGGCGATCGCCCGCGCGCTTGCCATCGAGCCCAAGGTGTTCCTGCTGGACGAGCCGCTGTCCAACCTGGACGCCAAGCTGCGCCTGGAAGTGCGCGAAGAGATCCGTTCCCTGCAGCAGCGCCTGGGTCTGACGACCGTGTTCGTTACGCACGACCAGGAAGAAGCGCTGGCGATCGCCGACCGCATGGCCATCATGCACGACGGCATCGTGCAGCAGGTGGGTGCGCCCGCCACCCTGTATGAGCGTCCGGCCAATCTCTTCGTGGCGGACTTCCTGGGCAAGATGAACGTGTTCACGGGCCGTGGGCAGGCCGACAACCAGTTCCACACCGACACCGGCCAGCACATCGCCACGCCGGGCGGGGCCGGCGCCACGCACGTGGGTGTGCGGCCGGAACGGGTACGGCTGGCCGCCCAGCCCGAAGGCGGCAACGCGCTGGCCGGAGTGGTGGAATCGTCGTTGTACCTGGGGTCGGTGCTGGAAGTGCGTGTGCAGCTCGAAGGCGGCAATCGCATGATCAGCCAGATCGTCAACGGCGGCGCGGGCCGCGCCCAGCCGGCGCCGGGCGCGCGAGTCTACGCATGCTTCGAGCCCGAAGACTGCGTGGCCTTCACGCAATAGGAGCCGCCATGACGACCGCGATAAAAGACGGGCGGCCCAGCCGCTGGCTGGGGCCGGGGCTGGCCTTTCCGGCGTCGCTGGTGGTGCTGGTGATCATCCTGGTCCCCATCCTCCAGCTGGCGCGCTACAGCTTCAACCATTTCGATCCGGCGGACCTGATGCAGACCGCCTTCACCTTCGAGAACTACGCCAAGTTCTTCGGCGACCCCTACTACCGCGACATCTTCTTCACGACCTTGTGGGTGGCCGGGCTGTGCACCGTGCTGGCGCTGGTGCTGGGCTTTCCGGTGGCGTACTTCCTGGCGCGCACGCAAAGCCGGTACAAGAGCCTGTTCGTGATCCTGCTGGTGTTCCCGCTGATGGTGGGCAACGTGGTGCGCGCGGCGGGCTGGATGGTGGCGCTGGGCAACGCAGGCGTGGTGAACGCCGTGCTGCAGGGGCTGGGGCTGATCGACAAGCCGCTGACCCTGATGTACACGCCCACCGCGGTCGTCATCGGCACCACCGCCGTGGTCATGCCTTACCTGATCCTGACGCTGCAAAGCGTGCTGGAAGGCATGGACCTGTCGGTGGAGGAGGCCGCCCGCAACGTGGGTGCCAGCTTCTTCACGACGTTTCGCCGCATCGTGTTGCCGATCGCCGCGCCCGGCGTGGCGGCCGGCACGATGCTGGTGTTCATCCTGTGCATGAACGCCTACGCCACGCCCGTGCTGCTGGGCGGCTCCGGCCTGACGATGATGGCGCCCGCGCTCTACGACCAGATCACGCGCGCGTCGAACTGGCCGTTCGGCGCGGCGCTGGCCGTCATCCTGGTGTGCGGCACGCTGGCCATCGCACTGGTCTCGAATTGGCTGATCCATCGACGCTACATCAAGACCATGGCGTCTTGACCCCGCATTTCCAACAAGGAACTTTCATGGCATCCGTATTGTTCAAGAACGCGAACCTGCTTGATCCCTTGCAGGCCGACCTGCTGGAAGGCCATCACGTGCTGGTCGAGGACGGCCTCATCAAGGAGGTGTCGGACAAGCCCCTGTCCAGCGCATCCGCGCAGGTGATCGACGCGGCGGGCCGCACGCTGATGCCGGGGCTGATCGACCTGCACGTGCACGTATTGGCGACCCAGCTGAACCTCAGCACGCAAGGCGTGCTGCCCGATGCGCTGGTCATGATGCGCGCGGTGCCCATCATGGCGGCGATGCTGCGCCGGGGCTTCACTACCGTTCGCGATGCGGGCGGTGCGGGCTGGGGGCTGAAATGCGCGGTGAACGAAGGCACGGTCAAGGGGCCGCGTCTCTTCATCTCGGGCCGCGCCATCAGCCAGACGGGCGGCCATGGCGACCCGCGCCCGCGTTCCGATCATCTGCGTCCGATGAGCTTTTGCGGCTGCTGTTTCCGTGCCGGCGACATCGGCCGCGTGGCCGACGGCATCGACGACGTGCGCCGCGCCGTGCGCCAGGAGCTGCAGATGGGCGCCGACCAGATCAAGATGATGGCCTCGGGCGGCGTGGCGTCACCCACCGACCCCATCGCGTCCTTCGGCTATTCCGAGGAAGAGATCCGCGTCATCGTCGACGAGGCCGCCAGCCGCCAGACCTATGTGATGGCGCACTCGTACACGGCCGACGCCATCGAGCGCGCCATCCGCAACGGCGTGCGCACGATCGAACACGGCAACCTGGTCGACGAGCGCGTGGCGCGCTTCATGGCCGAGAAGGGCGCGTTCGTGGTGCCCACGCTTGTCACGTACGAGGCGCTGGCCAACGAAGGGGCCGACTATGGCCTGCCACCGGATTCGGTGGCGAAGATTGCCACGGTGCGCACTGCCGGCCTGCATTCGCTGGAAATCTACAAGAAGGCGGGCGTGAAGATCGGCTACGGATCGGACTTGCTGGGGCCGTCGCAGCGCTTGCAGAGCGACGAATTCCGCATCCGCAACGAGGTCCTGTCCACGCAGGAAGTCATCCAGTGCGCCACCACCACCGCGGCCGAAGTGCTGAACCAGGTGGGGCAGCTGGGCCGCATCCAGGCGGGCGCCTTGGCAGACGTGCTGCTGGTGGACGGCAACCCGTACCGCGACTTGTCCTGCCTGTTGGGGCAGGGCGAACATCTGGCCCTGATCATGAAGGGCGGGGTCATCGAACACAACGCACTGGGGGTGTAAGCGCCATGAGCGATCCCACGTTTTCGCAATCGGAAGTCGGCGAAGAATCCCGCGACGTCAACGCCGCCAAAGGCTGGCATCCGCCGTCGGTACCGGTCTCGCGCGACCGCGGCCTGGGCCCGTTTCCCAGGCTGATCCTGCGCGGGGCGACGATCATCGACGGTACCGGCGCACCGCCCTGGGGGCCGGTGGACATCGTGATCGAGAACGACCGCATCACCGCGCTGGTCAACGTGGGCACGCCGCACAAGGCCATCGACCCGAAACGCCGGCCCGGCGCCGGCGACCACGAGATCGATTGCCACGGCAAGTTCGTCACCCCCGGATTCGTCGATGCGCACGCGCACATCGGCACGCCGTACCACGCCATGAGCGGCATCGTCCCGCCCGCCGACTACATCTACAAATTGTGGCTGGCGCATGGGGTCACGACCGTACGCGAAATGGGCGCGATGGGCGGCCTGGGCTGGACGATGGAGCAGCGCGAGCTTTCCGCCGCCAACAAGATCGCCGCGCCGCGCATGGTGGTGCATTCCGTGTTCCCCGCCGTGAACGACCGCGTCAAGACGATCCACACGCCGGAGCAGGGCCGCGAATGGGTGCGCAAGCTGGCCGCGCGCGGCGCGGACGGCATCAAGTTCTTCGGCGCGCCGCCCGCCATCATGGAAGCGGCATTGGACGAAGCCGCGCAGTTGGGGCTGCGGTCCGGCTGCCATCACGCGCAGATGGCGGTCACGCGGGTGAACGCGCTGAAGTCCGCGCGCTGGGGGCTGACCAGTTCCGAACACTATTACGGCTTGCCGGAAGCGCTGTTCGAAGACCGCATCGTGCAGTCCTTTCCCACCGACTACAACTACAGCGACGAGTACTACCGCTTCGCCGTCGCCGGCCAGACCTTCATGCAGGCGGCGCAGCCGGGGTCGGCCAAGTGGTGCCAGGTCATGGACCAGTTCCTGGAGCTGGGCCATACCTTCGTGCCCACGTTCAACATCTACGATGCCAACCGCGACCTGATGCGCGCGCGTCGCGCCGACTGGCACGACGACTACACCTGGAAGGCGGTCTGGAAGTACTTCCAGCCGCAACGCGGCGGGCACGGCGCGTACTGGTACCGCTGGAGCACCACCAACGAGATCGAGTGGAAGCAGAACTACCGGTTGTGGATGCAGTTCATCAACGAATACAAGAACCTGGGTGGCCGCGTGTGCGCCGGCAGCGATTCGGGCTTTATCTTCCAGATCTACGGCTTCGGCTTCGTGCGCGAACTGGAACTGCTGCAGGAAGCGGGGTTCCATCCCATCGAAGTGCTGCGCGCGGCCACGTCGCAAAGCGCCGCGCTGCTAGGCATCGATGAAGACACCGGCTCCATCGACGTGCAAAAGCGCGCCGACCTGCTGATCCACGACCAGAATCCGCTGACCGATTTCAAACTGCTGTTCGGCACCGGCGCCATGCGCCTGAACGACGACACGGCCAAGGTGGAATGGAAGCGCTGCCTGCAAACCACCATCAAATCGGGCGTGGTGTATGACACCGCCGAATTGCTGGCCGACGTGCGCAAGATGGTCAAGGACAGCTGGGAGCAAGATCCGGACGGCGAGCGCCCGCCGTTCGGCGGATCGCCGGCAGGCTCGCCCTGCGACGGCGGGCAAGAGGTATCCTGACATGGCCGTCGACCTCTTCCTGCTTTGCGGCTTCCTGGGCAGCGGCAAGACCACGCTGCTGGTGGACTACCTGCGTGATCCGGCGTCCCGCGACACGGGCGTGATCGTCAACGAGGCGGGCGAGGTCGGCGTGGATGGCGCCATCGTCGCCAATGACAGCGACAACGTGCCGATGACGCTGATGGCCAACGGCTGCGTGTGCTGCTCGCTGCGCAGCGATCTGGTCTACACCTTGAGTGCGCTGCTGGACGCGCCGCGCCCCGACGGCGAAGGGCCCTTGCAGCGGGTCATCCTGGAGTGCAGCGGCTTGTCGCGGCCCGGCCCCATCATCGCGTCCCTGGCGGATCCCGAGCTGGCCCGCCGCGGCCTGCGGCTGACGGTGGTCTGCACCGACGACTGCGCGCGCGACCCGGACGCATTGGCCGAGATGGACGAAGCCATGGCCCAGTTCGGTGCCGCGCACCGCATCGTGTTGACCAAGACGGACTTGCTGCCCGACGGCGCTCTGGACGCACGCGCCGTGCGCGCCGCCGCCCTGAACCCCTTGGCGGCCGTCATTGCCGACCCGGACCGCCGGCGCGCCGTGCAAGCCGCGTTTGCCCCGTCCCAAGGCGTGGCGGATCTGGCGGGGCTGGCCGCGCGGATGCTGACAGCGGGCGGGCAGGGGGTTGCGCACCCCCGCATCCGCGTCATGGCGGCTCGCGCCCACGCGGGCATCAGCTGGACGGATTTTTCGGAATGGCTGGACAACCTGGCCGGGCTTTGCGGCGAACGCCTGTTGCGGGTCAAGGCGGTGGTGCGCGTCAACGAATGCGCCGAACCCATCCTGATCCAGTCGGTGGGCACCACCTTCAGCGCGCCGCAACGCCTGACCCGGCAACCCGATGCGCCCGACGCCATCATCGTGATCGCGCGCGACATCGATGCGGGCGAGATCCGGGCGTCCTCGCCGCACGCACCCGTGGACATGCTGGCCTGAAGCATTTTTCGTACCGGGGCGCGCGGCCGGGCACAGCCGGCCACGCGTCCGCACCGTAGCAAGTCTTCAGTTCCCCTTCGATACGAGGTCGTTATGCAAGAGAAAAACCTGACTCGCCGTGGCTTCATCAAGACCGCCTCCGGCCTGGCGCTCGCTCCCGCTTTGGGCTGGGTGCCGGGCATGGCGCACGCCGCCGAAAAAGAAATCGTGGTGGGGACCTGGGGCGGCGACTACCAGAACCTGCTGCAGCAGATCATCAACCCCATCGTCGACAAGCAAGGCGTGAAGGTCGTCTACGACACGGGCAACGCCGTGGGCCGCGTGACCAAGTTGCGCGCCGAAAAGAATTCGCGGCGTGGCAGCATGGACGTGGCGCTGCTGGGTGAAGTCGACATGTACGACGCCGAGCGCTCCGGCACGCTGGAACCGATCGACGCGAAGAAGCTGCCCAATCTGGCGCATGCGATCGGCGCGCTGAAGACGGCATATTCGATTCCCCATATCTTCAGCGCGATGACGCTGGTCTACAACACCGAAAAATTCCCGACGCCGCCGGATTCGCTGGAAGTGTTGCTGGACCCAAAACTGAAAGGGCAGGTGGGCTTTTCGGACATCCTGTACCTGTACAACGCCGTCTTCGTCGGCCTGGGCGCGGGCGGCGACACCAAGAGTTTTGACGGGGGCAAGCGCTTCCTGACCAAGCTCAAGGCGAATGCGCCGCGCATCTACCCGTCCAACGAGGCGGTCGCGGCCGCCTTCAAGTCCGGCGAGATTGCCATCGCGTGCATGTGGAAGGCGCGCGCGCTGCAATGGAAAGACAGCGGCCTGCCGTTGGGTTTCGTGATTCCCAAGGAGGGCTCGGTGCCCGTGTCGTTCGAGGCCGGCATCGCCAAGAACAGCCGCAACAAGGACGCCGCGTGGGAATACCTGAACGCCATGCTGGACCCGCAAGGCCAGATCGGTTTCGCCGAAAAAATGGGCTATGCGCCCACGGTGACCAACGCGTCGTTGCCGGAAAACTTGAAGCGCGTGGGTTTCTCGGAGGCGGAAGTTAAGCTCTTGCACGCCTATGACCTGAAGCGCCTGACGGAAGGCAAGGCCGACATGCTGGAATTCTGGAACAAGGAATTCAAGGCGGGTTGAGGCGCCGCTTCCGGATGCGGCCGGTCCGCATCCGGAGGGACGTTGCAGATCGGTCCCCGTCTGCGATGGGCGGCCGATGAATCTACCCTGGACATCTTGCGTCAATCTTGAAATGTTATATCATTCGTTAGCTATTTGTAATGATATAACATCCGAGAGAGCGAAGATGAAAGGCAAGAAGCTAGGGGCGGTTGAGGAAAGAGGCGGGGCGAAGGCCCTGCGGGCCAGCCGCCGGGGGGCGTTGAAACCGCTGGTCTGCTCACTGATGCTGATCGCGCCGGTCGCGCAGGCCGAGGCCGAAACGGAGTCCGATCGCGCCAAGACGCTGGCCCCCATTACCGTGTCCGCCAACCCGCTGGGGCTGGACTTGAACAGCACGACGTTGCCCGCCTCGGTGCTCGAAGGCGATGCCCTGATCGAGCAGCGGTCCGGCACGTTGGGCGAGACCCTGAAGAACCTGCCCGGCGTCAACAGCGATACCTTCGGCGGCGGCGCGAGCCGGCCGGTGATCCGCGGGCAGACCGCGCCGCGAGTCAAAGTGCTGTCCGACGGTTCTGAAGTCATGGACGCGTCCAGCATTTCCCCCGACCACGCGGTGACGGTCGAACCGCTGCTGGCCGAGCGGATCGAAGTGCTGCGCGGCCCGGCGACGCTGCTGTACGGCGGTGGCGCGATCGGCGGTGTGGTGAACGTGGTGGACAAGAAGATCCCCACCGCGGTGCCGGAAAAGGGCATCGAGGCCGAAGCCGAACTGCGCGGCGCGACCGGTACCAAGGAACGTGCGGGTGCGGTGGGCATCACGGCGGGCGAAGGCCAGTTCGCGGTGCGCGTTGAAGGGATGAAGCGGCGCACCAGCGACTACGACGTGCCCGATTGGCCGGGCGGCAAGCTGGAAGGTTCGTACAGCGAATCCACCCAGGGCTCTGTCGGCATGTCGTGGATCACCCCGCGCGGATACGTCGGCCTGGCCTTCACGCATCTGGAAAGCAAGTACGGCCTGCCGGGGCATAACCACGAATACGAAGGCTGCCACCCGCACGGCACGCATCTGCATTGCGGCGGGCACGATCACGACCACGACGAAGAAGGCCATGACCATGATCACGAGCATGAACATGGCGGCGTGCCGTACGTGAAGCTGCGCAGCAACCGCCTGGACCTGCGCGCGGAGTACCAGGACCCGTTTGCCGGCTTCGAGAAGATTCGCGTGCGCGGCGGCCTGACCGACTACCAGCACGACGAGATCGAAGGCGGCCAGGTCGGCACCCGTTTCAAGAACAAGGGCTACGACCTGCGGGTGGAGCTGCAGCACAAGCCCATCGCCGGCTGGCGTGGCGTGGTGGGCGTGCAGAACGCCTATAGCGATTTCCGCGCCGAAGGCGAAGAGGCCTTCCTGCCGCGCAGCAAGACGCGGTCCAACGGCCTGTTCGTGCTGGAGGAATACCAGCTGAACGACTGGCGCTTCGAAGTGGGCGCGCGCCAGGACTGGCAGCGCATCTCGCCGTCGGGCGGCGCCTCGCGCAGCAGCCTGTCGGGCACGTCGCTGTCGGCCGCGGCCATCTGGGACTTTGCGCCGCAGTATTCCGTGGCGCTGTCGCTGTCACGCTCGCAACGCCTGCCCAATGCGCAGGAGCTGTATGCGGACGGCGTCCACCTGGCCACTAACACCTACGAACTGGGCAATGCAGACCTTGGTCGCGAGATCTCGCACAACATCGACCTGACCTTGCGCAAGCATTCGGGCGACACGACGTTCTCGGCCAGCGTGTTCCACAACCGCGTGAAGAACTACATCTACGCGAACACCCTCGACCGCTACGAAGACTTCCGGCTGATCGAATACACGCAGCGCGACGCGGAATTCACGGGTGTCGAGGGCGAACTGCGCCATCAGTTCACGCCGGTGTTCTCGGCGGCGGTATTCGGTGACTATGTGCGCGGCAAGCTGACGGGCGGCGATGGCAATCTGCCGCGCATCCCGGCGGCGCGCGCGGGCGTGCGCGGCAACGTGGCGTGGCAGCAATGGTCGGGCGGCGTGGAATACGCGCGCGTGTTCTCGCAAAAGGACATCGCGTCGTACGAAGACAGCACCCCGGGCTACAACCAGGTCAATGCCGTGGTCGCCTACCGCGGCCACTACGGCGCGACCGGCTACGAAGTCTATCTGCGCGGCACCAACCTGTTGAACAAGCTGGCCTATAACCACGCCTCGTTCATCTCGTCGGTGGCGCCGCTGCCCGGGCGCAGCGTGCTGCTGGGCGTGCGCATGACGTACTGACAAGGCAGGGCGTCCGAGATGGACGCCTGGCCGCAAGACGGACGCCGGGGCCATGCGCCCCGGCGTTTTTTTGCTGCACTGCGGGCGCACAGCCTCTACGGGTAGACCCCGAGTCCGATCTTGTTGACGCCCGAACATGCCGTTCCTAGAATCAGATTTGTGATCACATATCAGAAATAGCGTCCGGCAACCGCCGGTACGCGGGCAGCGGCGAAGCAGGCATGACCCAACAACTATTCAGTGTTCGAGACAAGATCGTTTTGATTACCGGTGCCGCGGGCGGTATCGGCGCTGCGCTCAGCCGGGCTTTCGCCCAAGGCGGCGCGACGCTGGTGCTGGCCGACCTGGCGGGGGAAAAGCTGGACGCGCTGGCGTCCGAGCTGCGCGAATCCGGCGTGAAGACCGGAGCCATCGCGCTCAGCGTGGAAAACCGCGAGGCCTGCGCAGATGCGGTGGCCGACGTGGTGGCGCGCTACGGCGGCGTGGACGTGCTGGTCAACTGCGCCGGCGTCAATACGCGCATGCGGCCCGAGCTGTACGCGGAAGACGTGTGGGACCGCATCGTCGATATCAACCTCAAGGGCACGTTCAACATGTGCCAGGCCGTGCACGCGCCGATGAGCCTGCGCGGCAAGGGCAAGATCATCAACATCGGCTCGATCCTGGCGCTGGCGTCCAACGCGGTGACGGCGGCCTATTCCGCCAGCAAGGGCGGTGTCCTGCAGCTGACGCGTTCGCTGGCGTGCGCCTGGGCGGCGGACGGCATCACCGTCAACGTGATCCAGCCGGGCTGGATCGACACGGCGCTGTCGCGCCAGGCGCGGGTGGACATTCCCGGCCACGCCGAACGGGTGGTGGCCACCACGCCGCTGGGCCGTTGGGGCGAACCCGAAGACCTGATCGGCGCGACGTTGTTCCTGGCCAGCACCGCATCCGACTTCGTGACGGGCGCAAGCCTGGTGGTGGACGGCGGCGTGACCGCGCATATCTGAACGGCAGGCTGCCGGCCCGTCAGAGGCCGGTCTTGCACAAGGAGAAGACATGCTTTTCGAGGACATCGGGCAGACGACAGAAGCGCGCACGCTGGTGGTGGAAGACAGCGATTGGGCGCAGCTGACGCGCGCCGAGGCCATGCGGTTGACGACCTTGTTCCTGGCGGCGCGCCGCTTCGAGGAAAAGATCCTGCAACTGGATAAGCTGAACCTGGTGCACGGGCCGGCGCATTCCAGCATCGGCCAGGAAGGCGGCGCGGCGGGCTGCGTCGCGGCCCTGCCTATCGATACGCTGATGAACGGCACGCACCGCGCGCATCACCAATGCGTCGCCAAGGCGGTCAATGCGCTGTATGAAGACGGCTTCGACCCGGCCGCCAGCGGGCTCACCCCGCGCATGCGCCAGGAGATCCAGGGCCTGATGCACGAGATCCTGGGCTTGAAGGACGGCTGGACGGGCGGGCGCGGCGGTTCCATGCACCTGCGCCGCGCCGACCTGGGCATCATGGGCACCAACGCCATCGTCGCCGGCGGCATCCCCATCGCCTGCGGCCACGCGTTCGCGGAAAAACAGCGCGGATCGGGCAAGCTGATGGTCACGTTCTTCGGCGACGGTGCGGTGCATCAGGGCGCCACGCACGAGGCCATGAACCTGGCGGCGCTGTACGGCCTGCCCATGATCTTCTTCCTGGAGAACAACAAGTACGCGGTGTCGATGAGCGTGGAGCAATCCACGTTCCAGACCGAACTGCTGACGCGTCCGCAGGCGCATGGCATCGCTGCCGTCAAGGTAGACGGCATGAACCCCTTCGCCGTCTGGCTGGCCACGCGCTGGGCGCAGGCGCATATCGAACGCGAAGGGCGGCCGGCATTCATCCTGGCCGAGGTCTACCGCTACTACCATCAGAGCTCGTCGATTCCCGGCAGCGCCTTCGGCTACCGCACGCGCGACGAAGAAAACGCCTGGAAGGCGCGCGATCCCTGGCTGTTCCTACAGCGTGAACTGACCGCGCGCGGCATTCTGGACGCCGACACCCTGGCCGCCATCGACGCCACCGTCACCGATGCCGTGGAAGCGGCCGCGGACTCGTGCGTGGAAGGCACGGGCTCCGCCACCCGTATCCGCGCCGCGCTGTGGCCGGCAGCCGCCAGCGTGGACGATCATTTGACCAGCGATATGCGTGAATTCGACCGCGCGCGCTTTGCCGAGGCGGAAGACTTCGATGTGGACGACATGGAAAGCCTGTCCTACATCGAAGCCATGTCGCGCACCATGGGCGCGCGCATGGCCGAAGACGATCGCATCTACGTGTTCGGCGAAGACGTGGCCAACATGGGCGGCGGCACGGTCGGCGCCACGCGCGGGTTGACGGACACCTACGCGGGCCGTCTGGTGAACACCCCGATCACTGAAAACGGCTTCTGCGGCCTGGCCACGGGCGCGGCGCTGTCGGGCCTGCGCCCGGTGGTGGAACTGATGTACAGCGACTTCTTCCTCGTGGCGGGCGACCAGCTGCTGAACCAGGCGGGCAAGATCCGCCACCTGTTCAACGGCACGGCCAACGTGCCGCTGGTGCTGCGTACGCGCATCCCGGGCGCGGAGGGCTACGGTTCGCAGCATTCCATGGACCCGGCCGGCGTGTTCGCGCTGTTTCCGGGCTGGCATATCGTGGCGCCGTCCAACGCCTTCGACTATGTCGGCCTGATGAATTCCGCGTTGCGCTGCCAGGACCCGGTGCTGGTAATCGAGCCGCAGGAGCTGCACAAGCGCAAGACGCTGGTGCCGAAAGACCTGGACTACTGCATTCCCATCGGCCGCGCCAAGCGCGTGCAGGAAGGCGACCAGATCACGCTGCTGGCCACGCTCAGCATGGTCGAGCGCTGCCGGCAGGTCGTCGAGGAAACCGGCGTGCGCGCCGACATCATCGACCTGCGCACGCTGTCGCAGCGCGACATCGACTACGACACCATCGGGCGTTCGGTCATGAAGACGGGCCGCGTGGCGATCGTCGAACAGACGACGCGCGGCGCCAGCCTGGGCGCGTTGATCGCCGACGAGATCCAGCGCCGCTATTTCGACTATCTGGACCAGCCGGTGCAGCGCGTCACGGGCCGCTGGGCGCCGCCCACGGTGTCGCAGGCGCTGGAGCGCGCGGCGCTGGCGGACGAGGACGACCTGCGCACGCTGATCGCCGCCATGCGGCGCGACAGCGCCCTGGACCTCACACAAGGAAATGTCCGTGCCCTACGCGCTTGAAGGCAAAACCATTCTGATCACGGGTGCGGCCGGCGGCATCGGCAGCGAGACGGCGCGCGTCTGCGCCGAACAGGGCGCCGCACTGGTGCTGGCCGACCGGGAAGCCCCCGAGGCCCTGGCCGCGGAATTGCGCGCGCAGGGATCGGCGGCACAGGCGATCGCGTTCGACGTGACCGATCGCGCCGCGGCGGAAGCCGCCGTCCAACGCCTCGACAAGCTGGATGCGCTGGTGGCCAACGCGGGCTATTGCCCCTGGGACGACTGGAACGCCGACGGCTGGGACGACGTGTTCCGGCAGGTCATCGACATCAACCTGCTGGGCGTCATGCACCTGACCCGCGCGGCGCTGGCCAAGATGGCGCCGCAGGGCAGCGGCCGCATGGTGCTGGTGTCATCCGTGGCGGCGCGCATGGGCGGCCTGGCGGCCAGCCCCCACTATGTGGCGGCGAAAGGCGGCACGCACGCTTTCGTGAAATGGCTGGCGCGCAAGGGGGCGGAGTCGGGCATCACCGTCAACAGCGTGGCGCCGGGCGCGACCGCCACCGCCATGGTGCAGGGCGCCGCCCTGGATGCGAATAGAATTCCTCTGCGACGCATGGCCCAGCCCCGCGAGATCGCCTTGCCCATCGCCTTTTTATGTTCGGATGGCGCAAGCTACATTTGCGGCGCCACGCTGGATGTGAACGGTGGCGTCTACATGAACTAGGCGCAAGAACATGGACAACAGCATCCTGGAAGGCCTGCTCGACAAGCAGGAACGCGTGACCGTCGCGGACCAGATCTATCAACAGACGCGCCAGCTCCTGATGAGCGGCGCGGTGCCGCCCGGGGAAAAGATCACCTTGCGCGGCCTGGCCGCCGCCTTGAACACCAGCCCGATGCCGGTGCGCGAAGCCGTGAACAAGCTGGTGGCCGAAGGGGCGCTGGAAATGCTGCCCAGCCGCGGCCTGCGCGTTCCGAAACCCAGCCTGCCGAAGTTTCGCGAGATCGTGCGCATCCGGTGCTGTCTGGAAGGTTTTGCCGCGGCCGAAGCCGTCAAAGTGATCAACGACGAGACCGTGGCGCGCATCGAACGCCACGCCCACGAGTTCGACAAGTTGGGGCACCAGCGCAAGATCGACACCTTGAAGACGATCGAAGCGAACCGGAACCTGCATTTCACGCTGTACGAAGCGGCGGCGATGCCGCTGCTGGTCACGATGATCGAGAACATCTGGCTGCAGATCGCGCCCCTGTTCTCGCTCAGCATGAGCAGCAAGGACCGGAAATCCGAAAGCTGGGAATCGTTCAGTCACCACGACGCGCTGCTGGCGGCGCTGCGGCGGCGCGACGCCGATGGCGCACGCGACGCGGTGGTGGCGGACATTTCCGATGCGGCGGCTTATATCGAGAAGACGGGCAATTTGGCCATCACCTGAAGCGAGTGAGACATGGATATCGAAGTCGTGATGCCCGCGATCGGCGCGGGCACGACGCAAGGCAGGATTCTCCAGTGGTTGAAGCAGTCCGGCGACACCGTCAAGGTGGGCGATATCCTGGCCGAAATCGAAACGGACAAGGCGGTCATTGAGCTGGAGGCCGTGGACAGCGGCGTGCTGGACCGCATCCATGTCGAAGCGGGCGACACCGCCGTGCCGGTGGGCGACGTCATCGCGACCTTGCTGGCGGAGCAGGACGCACGTCGCGAGGCGCATGCGCCCATCGCTGAACCGACCGCGCCCGTGCTGGCCATGCCGGCGCCACCTGCGGCCAAACCGGCGCAGGCGGTCGTTGCGCCGCCTGCCACCGCCGTCGAACCGCCCGCGCACCGGCTCTTCGCCAGCCCCTCGGCGCGCCGGCTGGCCCGCATCATGGGCGTGGACCTGCATGCGTTGACCGGCAGCGGCCCGAACGGACGGATCGTGCGCGTAGACATCGAGCAGGCTGCGCAGGATCGTCCCGCGGCGGATGCCAGGCCGGCAGCCAAGGCGCCCGCCACAGCCCCAGGCACGCTGACCCCGCACACCCCGATGCGCGCCACGATCGCGCGTCGGCTGGCGCAATCCAAGCAGCAGATTCCCCATTTCTATCTGACCGTGGACTGCCGCATGGACGCGATGATGGCGGCGCGGCAGTCATTGAACGACAGCGCGCAGGCCAGCCCCGATCCCGTCCGCTATTCCCTGAATGACCTGTTGCTGCTGGCGGTCGCCCGCGCCGTGGCGCGCGTGCCCGAGATCAACGCGCAATGGACCGACGAGGGCGTGCTGCGCCAGGAGCAGGTCGACCTGAGCGTCGCCGTGGCGCTGGAGACCGGCCTGATCACGCCGATCCTGCGCGATGCCGGCCGCATGGGGTTGCGCGAACTCTCGGCGCAGGTCCGGCAATTGGCGGACCAGGCGCGCAGCGGCCGGTTGCGGCCCGACCAATACGAAGGCGGCAGCATGACGGTATCGAACCTGGGCATGCATGGCGTGAAGTCGTTCGCGGCGATCATCAATCCGCCGCAGTCAGCCATCCTGGCCGCGGGTGCCGTGACGCGCCAACCGGTGGTGGACGGCGACGCGCTGGCGATCGGCCACGTGATGAGCCTGACGCTGTCCGCCGATCACCGCGTGGTGGACGGCGCGCTGGGCGCGCGGTTCCTGAAGGATGTCCGGCACTTCATGGAGCATCCCATCGAATTGATTCTCTAGCGGGTTGAGTGGAAAGGTTGTTCTAGGTGTCCACATCAGCAGCGCGCAGGGTGGACCGCGAACGGCGTACAGACCGATGGCGGCGGTAAGTCGAAGCACCATTACATAAAGTCTGGAGACAAAGCAATGAACAAGCAGAATCCGCTGACGCGCCTCGCGTTGGCTGCCGCCTTGGCAATGGCCGCGCAGGGCGCCTGGGCACAAAGCGAAATCAAGATTGGATACAACAGCGACATGTCCGCCAGCGGCTCGGCCGACTTCGGCGTGTCGGCCTTGTCGGGCGCGCGGCAGGCCGCCGAAGAGATCAACGCCGCCGGTGGCGTGCTGGGCAAAAAGCTCGTCATCGTGCCGCGCGATGACGTGGGATCCCCGCCCAAGTCCATTCAGAACGCCAACGAACTGGTGGACAACGAGAAGGTCGTCGCGATGCTGGGCGGCGTGAACTCGGGCAACATGCTGGCGTGGCTGCACATCGTGCAGCAGAAGAAGATCCCGACCATCTCGCCATCGGCGACCGCCACCGAGATCACCAACCGCTACAGCAAGGAACCCGCCAACTACATCTTCCGCGTGTCGATGCGGGACCTGGACCAGATCACGCTGTTGGCGGCGTATGCGGCGCGCGCCACGCAGAACAAGAAGGTCGCCATCATCGCCGACACGACGGGCTATGGGCAGCAGGGCGCCAAGGATGCGGCGGCCGTGTTGCAGCTGCACGGCATCACGCCGGTGGCCAACGAGAAATTCGGTCCGAAGGATACGGACATGAGCTCGCAGCTGAACAAGATCAAGGCGTCGGGCGCCGACACGCTGATCGTCTACGCGCTGGCGGATTCCAACGGCCATCTGATGCGCAGCCAGGAGAAGATCGGCTACTACCCGACCACACTCGGTTCCTGGTCGAACCTCAGCCCCCCGTTCCTGCGCATCGCGGGCCCGGAACTGGCCAAGAAGATGATTTTTTCGGCATCCATCACGCAGGATTCCACGCCGCAGTCCAAGGCGCTGTACGACACCATCATGAAAAAGGAGGGCAAGCTGCCCACCTATGTGTTCGCCGCGCACGCGTATGACTCGGTGAAGATCCTGGCGGCGGCCATGACGCAGGCCAAGTCCACCGACGGCGAAAAGGTCCAGCAGGCGCTGGAGAACCTGGGCAAGGTCGACGGCGTGATCAAGAGTTATGCGCCGGCCTTCACCAAGGCCAACCACGAAGCGCTGTCGTACAAGGACTTCCGCCTGGTCCGCTGGATCGACGGCAAGGTGGTGTCGGTGGATGACGCCGTCACGCAGGCCATCAAGCCCGAAGACCTGAAGCAGTAAGCGGGCGCGCGGCCGGCCGGTTCAGGCCTGGCCGCGGCTCAGGTGGTTGACGAAGAGCTTGGCGGCGGTGGGCAGCGATTCGAACGAGCGCACGCAGATCTGGATCTTGCGGCGCGCCCACGGTTCGGCCAGCGGAATGATGCGCAGGTCGAACATGACCGAGTAGCGGCGCGCGATGTCCAGCGGCAGCACGCCGATGCCCAGCCCCGAGTTCACCATGAAGCACAGGGCGTCGAAGCCCGTGACCTGCACCTTGAGCCGGATGGTGCGCTTTTCGTCGCTGGCGGCGTTCGACAGGATGCGGTTGATGGCGCTGCCGCGATGCAGGCCGATGAAGTCGTGTTCCAGCGCGTCGGCGAAGCGGAAGCCGGGCTTGTCGCGCAAGGGGTGGTCGGCGGGCACGACCAGCGCCAGCGTGTCTTCGCGGTAGGGGTGGATCTCGACGTCGTCGTCGGGCGCGTCGCCGGAAAAGATGCCGACGTCCGCCGCGTTCTCGGCCACTGACTTGATGATGGTGGACGTGATCTTCTCTTCCAGGTCCACCTGCACGTTGGGGTAGTCGTTCAGGAACAGCTTGATGTCTTGCGGCAGGAACTGCGTGATGGCGGAGATGTTGGCGTAGACGCGGATGAAGCCGCGCAGGCCGCGCGAGTAGTCGCGCATCTGCACGGCGATCTCGTCCAGCTCGTGCAGGGCGCGGCGCGCCATGGTGGACAGCGCAATGCCGGCCGGGGTGGGGCGGATGCCCTTGTTGGTGCGGATCAGCAGCCGGATCTTCAGGTTCTCTTCCAGCTCGCTGATGCGCTTGCTGATCGCGGCTGCGGCGATGTGCTCGTGTTCGGCGGCCGCCGCGATGGTGCCTTGTTCGACCACGCTGATGAAAAGCTTGAGGGAAGTGGGGTCTAAACGCATGGCGGCAGGCGAAGGCGGCAAGGGAACGGCCATTGTAGCGAGCGACACGCTTGCCATCGCGTTTGGCGATGGCAGCATCGTTAATGACTGCTATTGGGGACGGCAAGCCCGTTGCTATTCTCCCCAAAAATAGCGACCGGCCCGCCTGTTTGAGCGGACGGCGCAAGAAGGATGGATGGAGCGCAAAGCAATGAATCTGCAGAATAGCCAGCTGCTGCGGCAGCAGGCGTACATCGGCGGCGCCTGGTGCGACGCCGACAACCGGGCCACCATCACGGTGCGCAATCCCTTCGACGCCAGCCCGCTGGGCACGGTCCCAAATCTGGGCCGGGCCGAAACCGCGCGTGCCATCGCGGCCGCCGATGCCGCGCTGCCGGCATGGCGGGCCAAGACGGGCAAGGAACGCGGGGCCATCCTGCGCCGCTGGCATGCCCTGATCGAGACCAACAGCGACGATCTGGCGCTATTGCTGACGCTGGAGCAAGGCAAGCCGCTGGCCGAGGCCCGCGGCGAACTGAACTACGCGTTGTCGTTCGTGGAATGGTTTGCCGAGGAAGCCAAGCGCGTCTACGGCGACGTGCTGCCGCACACCCGCAGCGACCAGCGCATGCTGGCCATCCGCCAGCCGGTCGGCGTGTGCGCGGCCATCATCGCGTGGAATTTTCCGTCGGCGCTCGTCACGCGCAAGGTCAGCCCCGCGCTGGCAGCCGGTTGTACCGTCGTGCTCAAGCCCTCTGAATTGACGCCGTTCACCGCGCTGGCGCTGGCCTGGCTGGGCGAGCAGGCGGGCATCCCCCCTGGCGTACTGAACGTGGTCATCGGCGACCCGGCCCCCATCGGCACGGAACTGACGCAGAACCCCACGGTGCGCAAGCTGACCTTCACCGGCTCGACGCAGACGGGGCGCCTGCTGATGCAGCAAAGCGCCTCCAACATCAAGAAGCTGTCGCTGGAATTGGGCGGCAACGCGCCTTTCATCGTGTTCGAGGACGCTGATCTGGACGAGGCGGTGCAGGGGCTGGTGCTGTCCAAGTTCCGCAACGCCGGCCAGACCTGCGTATGCGCCAACCGCGTCTACGTCCACGCCAGCGTGGCAGACGCGTTCAACGCCAAGCTGCTGGCTGAGATCCGCCGCATGAAAGTGGGCGGCGGGCTGGAAGACGGCGTGACGCAAGGCCCGCTGATCGACCAGCGCGCAGTCGACAAGGTGACGCGCCTGGTGGCCGACGCCACCGCGCATGGCGCCACGCTGCTGGCGGGCGGCAAGCTGCGCCAGGCCGGCACCCTGCTGTATGAACCGACGCTGCTGACGGGCATCACGGATGCCATGGAACTGGCGCACGAAGAGATCTTCGGACCCGTGGTGGGCATCAGCACCTTCGACTCCGAAGCTGCCGTGCTGGAGCGCGCCAACGACAGCGCCTCCGGCTTGGCCGCCTATTTCTACACGGCCAACCTGGAACGCGTCTGGCGCATGATGGAAGGGCTGGAATACGGCATCGTGGGGGTCAACACCGGCGCGGTCTCCAACGAGGTCGGCCCGTTCGGCGGCATCAAGGAATCGGGCGTGGGCCGCGAAGGCTCGAAGTACGGCATCGAAGAGTTCCTCGAAATCAAGTACGTGTGCCTGGCCGGCAAGTCGTTCAACGCGCCGCGCTAACCCTTCCGGAACCCTGACATGAGCCAAGCCCAGCAAGCGTCCCTGCGGGACGCCGACTCGTTCGATTATGTGATCGTCGGTTCCGGCGCGGCCGGATCCATCCTGGCCAACCGCCTGTCAGCCGACGGGGCGACCGTTTGCGTGCTGGAGGCGGGCCCGCCGGACAACAGCCCGTTCCTGCACATTCCGGCCGGCTTCATCAAGGCGGTATTCAACAAGAAATACGCCTGGCAGTTCTCAAGCGAAGGCACGGCGCAGACCAACGGGCGACGCGTGCCGATCCCGCAGGGCCGCACGCTGGGCGGCTCCACGTCCATCAACGGCCTGGTCTACAACCGTGGCCAGGCGGCCGACTTCGACCATTGGGCGAGCCTCGGCAACCCTGGCTGGGCGTATGCGGACGTGCTGCCGTACTTCAAGTCGATGGAGCGCCGGGTGGGCGGCGACGACCGCTATCGCGGCCGCCAGGGCGAACTGCCCGTCACCGACATCGACTGGATTCACCCGCTGTGCGAGGCCTTCATTGCCGGCGCGGTAGAGCAAGGCCTTCCGCGCAACCCCGATTACAACGGTGCCGACCAGGCGGGCGTGGGCTACTTCCAGCGCACCATCAGCAACGGCTGGCGCATGAGCACGGCGAAGTGCTTCCTGAAGCCTGCGATGGCGCGCAAGAATTTGGACGTGCGCACCTATGCGCAGGCTACCCGCGTGCTGTTCGACGGCGCCCGGGCCGTGGGCGTGGCCTATTGCCACCCCGCGCATCCTGCCCGGGTGCGTGCCGTGCGCGCCAAGCGCGAGGTCATCGTGGCCTGCGGCGCGATCAACACGCCCAAGCTGCTGCAATTGTCCGGCCTGGGGCCGGCCGAGCTGCTGCGCGAGCACGGCATCCCGGTCGTATGCGATCTTCCCGGCGTGGGCGAGAACCTAAGTGACCACTATTCCGTGCGCATCGTTGCGCGCGTGAAGAACAGCCAGACCATGAATGAACTGGTCAAAGGCCTGAACCTGGCCGGCCAGATCAGCCGCTGGCTGTTCAAGCGGCCCAGCATCATGGCGCTCAGCCCATCGCTGCTGCACTATTTCTGGAAATCGCGGCCGGAACTGACCGCGCCCGACCTGCAGGGCGTGTTCACGCCCGCCAGCTACAAGGAAGGCTACGTTGGCGTGCTGGACGACTTTCCCGGCATGACGGCGGGTGTCTGGCAGCACCGCCCGGACAGCCGCGGTCAGGTTCGCATCCGTTCGGCCGATCCGCTGCAGGACCCGGTGATCCTGGCCAACTACCTGGCGGACGAACGCGATCAGCAGACGCTGGTGCGCGGCATTCGCCTGGCTCGCCGGCTGTTGCAGTCGCAGGCACTGGCGCCGTACTTCGACAGCGAGGCGCTGCCTGGCCCCCTGTGCGAATCGGATTCCGAACTGCTGGATTTCGCGCGCCGTTTCGGCGTGTCGTCCTATCACGTCAACGGCACGGCCCGCATGGGTCCGGAGGGCGACAAGTACGCCGTGGTGGATGCGCAGCTGCGCGTGCACGGCGTAGAGAACCTGCGCGTGATCGATTCGTCGGTCATGCCCGCCATGCCGTCGGCGAATATTTGCGCCGCCACGATGATGATCGGCAACAAGGCGGCCGACCTGATCAGGAATTCCTGAAAACCCAAGATGCGGTCACTCGAGTGACCCGTTAGGAGACAACGTGTACACCAAGCATTTCCCCAAGATCATGAAGACCTTGCTGCTGTCGGCGGCGCTTGCGAGCGCCAGCGGCGCTGCGCTTGCCGACGACATCAAGATCGGTTTCAACAGCGACATGTCGGCCACCGGCTCGGCGGACTTCGGCATTTCGGCCCTGGCCGGCGCGCGCCAGGCCGCGGATGACCTGAACGCCGCAGGCGGCGTGCTGGGCAAGAAGGTCGTCATCGTCGAACGCGATGACGTCGGCGCCCCGCCCAAGGCGATCCAGAACACCAACGAACTGGTCGACAACGTCAAGGTCAACGCCATGCTGGGCGGCGTGAATTCCGGCAACATGCTGGCCTGGTTGCACATCGTGCAGCAGAAGAAGATCCCGACGATCTCGCCGGTGGCGACCGCCACCGACATCACCGGCCGTTACGCCAAGTCGCCTCCGAACTACGTGTTCCGCGTGTCCATGCGCGACCGTGACCAGATCGCGCTGCTGGCCGCCTATGCGGCGCGCGCCAGCAAGTCGGGCAAGGTGGCGATCATCGCCGACACCACCGGCTACGGCCAGCAAGGCGCAAAGGATGCGCTGGAGATCCTGGCGCTGCACAAGATCACCCCGGTCGCCAACGAGAAGTTCGGTCCCAAGGACACGGACATGAGCTCGCAACTGAACAAGATCAAGGCGTCCGGTGCGGACACACTGATCGTCTATGCGCTGGCCGACTCCAACGCGCACGTCATGCGCAGCCTGGAGAAGATCAATTACTTCCCGACGACGCTCGCGTCCTGGGCCAACCTGAGCTCGCCGTTCCTGCGTATCGCCGGCCCGGAGCTGGCCGGCAAGATGATCTTCACCGCGTCGATCACCGAAGACTCGTCGAAAGAATCCAAGGCGCTATACGACACGCTGATGAAGCGCGACGGCCGCGTGCCGACCTACGTGATGGCCGCGCAGGCCTATGACTCGGTCAAGCTGATCGCCGCCGCCATGGAGCAGGCCAAGTCCACCGACGGCGCCGCCGTGCAGGCCGCCCTGGAGCAACTGTCGCAGGCGCAAGGCGTCATCAAGGCCTACCAGAAGCCGTTTTCGGCAGACAACCACGAAGCCCTGTCGGTCAAGGACTTCCGCCTGGTGCGCTGGATCGACGGCAAGGTCGTGACGGTTGACGACGACGTCACCCGCGCCATCAAGCCCGAAGACCTGAAGCTGTAAACGGCAGGAAAGCGGTACATCAAGGATCTCTCCCCCGCGGCGGCAGCGCTGCGGGGGAGTCGTCAAAAGGGGGCCTTCAGCATGCAAATACTACAAGCCATATTGAGTGGATTGGCCATGGGCAGCGTCTATGCCCTGGTCGCTTTCGGTTTCAGCATCACCTACACCACGACCAAGACGTTCAACTTCGGCCAGGGCGCGTTCCTGGCCCTGGCCAGCCTGATCGGCATCAGCGCGATCCTGCTGGTCACGCAAGGCAAGCTGATCGGCTTTCCCAGCCCCGAGGACGTGACCTGGGGATCGTTCCTGTTCGCGCTGCTGGCGGCCATGCTGGTCCTGGGCCTGCTGGGATTCGTGCTGTACATCACGGCCATCAAGCACTTCGTGGGCGAAGCGGGGCTGTCATGGGTGATGAGCACCATCGGCTTTGGCATCATCATCCAGAACCTGGCGCTGCTGATCTGGGGCCCGGCCCCGATCGCGGTGGCCTCGCCGCTGGGTGAAGGCATCATCACGATCTTCGGCACCGGCGTGCGTCCCCAGGAGATCCTGGTGTTCTGCACCACGCTCGTCCTGATGATCGTGTTTGACTGGGCGCTGCACAAGACCAAGATGGGCAAGGCGGTGCGCGCGGTGGCGTTCAGCAAGTCTACCGCGAGCCTGATGGGCATCAATGCCAACGCGGTGGCGGTGGCGGTGTTCGTCATCAGCTCGGCGCTGGCCGCAATCGCCGGCGTGATGATCGCGCCGATCGCAACCGCCTCCGTGTTCGTGGGCACGCTGCTGTCGCTCAAGGCGTTTTCCGCTGCCATCCTGGGTGGGCTGGAGAACCCGCGCGGCTGCATCTTCGGCGGCTTCCTGATCGGGCTGCTGGAATCGCTGATCGGCCTTTGGTATTCGAACCTGCGCGAGATCGCCGTGTTCGCGCTGATCATCGTCGTGCTGTATTTCCGCCCGGCCGGCATCCTGGGCCGCGTGCACGCGGAGAAGGTGTGAACATGTCCAAACTCCTCATTCCGCTCGTCATCGCCGCCCTGGCCGTGGGTTTCGCCTATTCGGGGCTGAACGATTTCTACCTGCTGATCCTGTTCAACATCGGGGTCTATTACATCGCCGCCACCGGCTTCAACATCCTGGTCGGCCAGACCGGGCAGAAGTCGCTGGGCCACGCCGGCCTGTTCGGCGTGGGCGCCTACACCGTGGCGCTGCTGACGGTGAACTACCAGGTCAATCCGTGGCTGGCGCTGCTGTGCGCGGCGGGCGTGTCCGCCGTCTTCGGCGTGGCGATCGCCATCCCGGCGCTGAAGGTCAAAGGGCCCAGCCTGGCAATGGTCACCATCGCCTTCGGCCTGCTGATCGAAAAGATCGTGTCCGAATGGACCGACGTGTTCAAGGGCCAGGAAGGCTTCTACGGCATCACCGGCCTGACCTTCAACGGCGCCACGCTGGACAGCCGCCAGTGGGTGGTCGTGGTGGTGCTGGTGGGGCTGGCGTTGCATGCGATGACCTCGCTGTTGCTGAACGGTCGCTTCGGCCGCGGCTTCGCTGCCGTGCGCACCTCTGAAATCGCCGCGGAAAGCGTGGGCATCAGCGTCTACCGTTTCAAGATCCTGGCGTTTGCAATCAGCGCCATCACCTGCGGCATCGCGGGCGGGCTGGTCGCGCAGCAGAACCAGTACATCAACTCCGACTTCGTCAATTTCAACCTGTCGGTGTTCTTCCTGGTGCTGGTGCTGTTCGGCGGCCGCACCCCGGTCGGCTCGTTCCTGGGCGCGGTGGTGCTGACCGTGCTGGACGCCATGCTGGCGCGCTGGCCCGAAGTGCAGCATTTCGCCTATGGCCTGATCCTGCTGTTTGCGCTGTACGCCATGCCCGAAGGCCTGGCCGGTTTGCTGCGCCGCGTCTTGCCGCAGCGCGGCCAGCGCGACGCCTTGGCGCGCAGCACGAACGCGGCCGAATGGACGCCCAAGCGCACCGCGCCGCCCGCCAAGCCCGGCCAAGGCCGGGCCGCGCCCGAGTTCCTGGAAGTGAAGGACCTGTACAAGGCCTTCGGCGGCGTGGTTCCCACCAACAAGGTGTCGTTCTCGCTGGCGCAAGGCTCGATCGTGTCGCTGATCGGGCCCAACGGCGCGGGCAAGACCACGACCCTGAACCTGTTGTCCGGGCTGGTTGCGCCGGACGCGGGCAGCATCCGCTTCAAGAACAAGCAGATGGTGGGCCTGTCGGCCAACGAGATCGCGGCCTCCGGCATCGGCCGCACGTTCCAGAACCTAAAGCTTTTCGACGGCCTGACCGCGCTTGAAAACGTGATGGTGGGGTTCTATCGGGTGCAGAAGTCCGGCTTCTTCTCGAACCTGCTGGGGTTGCCGGCCAGCCTGGCCGAAGAACGGCGCATGCGCCAGGAGGCATTCGCCATCCTGAAGTTCTTCGACCTGGACCGCTACGCGGACGATGCCGCCAACAGCTTGCCCTACGGCTTGCAGCGCCGGCTGGAGATCGCCCGCGCGGTGGCCGCCATGCCCGACCTGCTGCTGCTGGACGAACCCGCGGCGGGCCTGAACCCGGCCGAGACCGACCAGCTTACCGATCTGATCGTCAAGCTCAAGGGCATGGGCCTGACCATTCTGCTGATCGAACACCACATGGATCTGGTCATGGCGATTTCGGACCACATCGTCGTGCTGGACTATGGCGTGAAGATCGCGTCCGGCCTGCCGAACCACATCCAGGAGAACCCGAAAGTGATCGAAGCCTACCTGGGCGCGCCCGCATAGGAGACCACCATGAGCCGATTACTGGATATCAAAGACCTGGCGGTCAGCTACGGCGCCGTCAACGCATTGAAGCGGGTGTCGCTGCATGTGGACACGAACGAGATCGTGACCATCATCGGCGGCAACGGCGCGGGCAAGAGCACGATGATGCGCGCGCTGTCGGGCATCGAGAAGTCCACGGGGTCCATCGCGTTCGCCGGGCAGGACCTGGGTGGCGTCAGTGCGCACAAGCGCGTTGGGCTGGGTATCGCCCACGTGCCGGAAGGCCGCCAGGTGTTCCCGGACCAGACCGTGTTCGACAACCTGATGCTGGGCGCCTTCCTGCGCAAGGAGCCGCCCGCGGAACTGGCCGCCGAGATCGAGCGTTGCTTTGCCATGTTCCCGCGCCTGAAAGAGCGCCGGGATCAGTATGCGGGCACGCTGTCGGGCGGCGAACAGCAGATGCTGGCCATCTGCCGCGCGCTGATGAGCAAGCCGCGCATCCTGATGCTGGACGAGCCGTCCCTGGGCCTGGCGCCGCTGATCGTGGCCGAGATCTTCAAGATCATCAAGTCGCTGAAGGAACGCGGCATGACGATCCTGCTGGTCGAGCAGATGGCCAATCAGGCGCTGGCGATTTCGGACCGCGCCTATGTGCTGGAGGTGGGCTCCATCGTGATGGAGGGCACCGGCCAGGAATTGTTGGCCAGCGAGCGCGTGCGCGAGGCCTATCTGGGAAAACACAAGAGCTGACGAGGCAATCATGTCATCCAAACCATTGAGCGGGATCCGTGTGCTGGAGTTGGGCCAGCTGATCGCCGGGCCGTTCGCCGCCAAGATGTTGGGCGAATTCGGCGCCGAGGTGATCAAGATCGAGCCGCCCGGCAAGGGCGACCCCCTGCGCAACTGGCGCCTGATCCACGACGGCACGTCCGTCTGGTGGCAGGTGCAGTCGCGCAACAAGAAATCGGTCAGCCTGGACCTGCGCCAGCCCGAGGCGCAGGACCTGATCCGCGCCCTGGTCAAGGACATCGACGTCGTGGTCGAGAACTTCAAGCCGGGCACGATGGAAGGCTGGGGCCTGGGCTGGGAAGACCTGCGCGCCATCAATCCGCGGCTGGTGATGCTGCGCGTGTCCGGTTATGGCCAGACGGGCCCGTACCGCGACCTGCCCGGCTTCGGCGCCATCGGCGAAGCCATGGGCGGCCTGCGCCACCTGAGCGGCGAGCCGGACCGCACCCCCGTGCGCGTGGGCATTTCCATCGGTGATTCGCTGTCCGCGCTGCATGGCGTGATCGGCATCCTGCTGGCGCTGCGTGCGCGCGACCAGAACGGCCAGGGCCAGATGATCGACGTGGCGCTGTATGAATCCGTCTTCAACATGATGGAGAGCCTGTTGCCGGAATACGCCGTGTTCGGCGAAGTGCGCCAGCCGGCGGGCAGCAGCCTGCCGGGCATCGCGCCCAGCAATGCGTACCGCTGCCAGGACAACAAGTACGTACTGGTGGCCGGCAACGGCGACAGCATCTTCAAGCGCCTGATGGGCGTGATCGGCCGCCCGGACCTGGCCGATGCGCCGGAACTGGCCAACAACGCCGGCCGCGTGAAGCACGTGGTGATGCTGGACGACGCCATTTCGCAGTGGACGGGCCAGCACCCGCTGGACGAGGTCCTCGTCCGTCTGAACGAAGGACAGATACCGGCCGGCAAGATCTACGACGTGGCCGATATCGCCACCGATCCGCACTACCAGGCGCGCGGCATGATCCTGGACGGCGCGCTGCCCGATGGCACGCCGATCAAGCTGCCGGGCATCGTGCCCAAGCTGTCGGAGACGCCGGGCGAGGTGCGTAGCGCCGCGCCCGCCCTGGGCCAGGACACGGACGGCGTGCTGGCCGGCCTGGGCATCGACGAGGCGAAGCGCGCCGACTGGCGCGCGCGCGGCATCATCTGAAAGGGACAGCCATGAACGAACCGAGCGCAACCCGCAAGAAGCTGTACATCCAGGACGTGGCGCCCCGGGACGGCTTCCAGAACGAAAAGCAGTTCATCGAGACGCAGGACAAGATCGACTTCATCAACGCGTTGTCCCAAAGCGGATTCGCCAAGATCGAGGCCACGTCCTTCACCTCGCCCAAGGCCATTCCGGCACTGCGCGACGCCGAAGCCGTGATGCACCAGATCGAACGCAATCCGGACGTGGTCTACACGGTGCTGGTGCCCAACGTGCGCGGCGCGCAACGGGCGCTGGAGTGCAACGTGGACGAGGTCAACCTGGTGATGTCGGTGAGCGAGACCCACAACCGCGCCAACCTGCGCATGACGCGTGAGCAGTCGTTCGAGCAACTGAGCGACGTGGTCAGCGTGGTGCGCGGCAGCCGCGTCGCGGTCAACGTGTCGCTGTCGACGGTTTTCGGCTGCCCGATGGAAGGCGACATCAACGCCTTCGACGTGCTGGAACTGGTGGGGCGCTTCGCCGCGCTGGGCGTGGATGGCATCACCCTGTGCGACACGACCGGCATGGCCTATCCCACGCAGGTGGGCAAGATCAGCCGCGAGGTCCGCCGGCTGTTTCCGGATCTGACCACGACCCTGCACTTTCACAACACGCGCGGCATGGCGCTGGCCAACACGCTGGCGGCGCTGGAGGCGGGCGTCGACCGCTTCGACGCGTCGCTGGGCGGACTGGGCGGATGCCCGTATGCGCCGGGCGCCAGCGGCAACGTCTGCACGGAAGAACTGGTGCACATGCTGGAACTGATGGGCTACGACACGGGCGTGGACCTGACCCGAATTTTGGGCATCGCGGCGACCTTGCCCGCGCTGGTCGGGCACGACATCCCCAGCCAGATCCTGAAGGCGGGGCCGCGCCTGACGCTGCATCCGGCGCCCGACTTCGGCGGGTAGCCCCGGCGGGGCGGCGGTGTGCTAAGTTGCCGGGAATGCCGCCCGGCCCGGAGCCCGCCATGCTGAAATTCGCCGCCAACCTGTCGATGATGTACCCGGAACATGCGTTCCTGGACCGCTACGCCGCAGCAGCGGCGGATGGTTTTCTGGGCGTGGAATGCATGTTCCCATATGAAGCGCCCGCGGCCTTCGTGCGCGAACGCATCGATGCGGCCGGGGTGTCGCAGGTGCTGTTCAACGCGCCGCCCGGCGTGGTCAGCCAGGGCGAGCGCGGGCTGGCCGCCTTGCCCGGCCGGCAAGCGGAGTTCCAGGCCGGAATCGAACAGGCGCTGTCCTACGCGACGGCGTTGTCCTGCTCGAATGTCCACGTGATGGCGGGCCTGGCGCCGGCCGACGTGCCGCGCGAGGCCCTGCTGGATTGCTACCGCGAGAACCTGGACTGGGCCGCGCGCCAGGCGCGTTCGGCGGGCGTCACGGTGCTGATCGAACCCATCAATACCCGCGACATACCGGGCTATATCCTCAATCGCCAAGACGATGCGCATGCGATCGTGCAGGCCGTCAATGCGCCCAACCTGAAGGTGCAGATGGACCTGTACCATTGCCAGATTGTCGAAGGCGACGTCACCGCCAAGCTGCGGGAATACCTGCCGACCGGACGCGTGGGGCACCTGCAGATCGCCGGCGTGCCGTTGCGCCACGAACCGGATCGCGGCGAACTGGATTACGGCTGGGTGTTCGGCGTGCTGCGCGAACTGGACTACCGGGGATGGATCGGCTGCGAATACCGGCCGGCAGGCGATACCTCCGCCGGCCTGCGCTGGCTGTCCCCCGCACGCGGTTGATGGACGCGAACATTTCAGGAGACCAGGTCATGAGTACAAGCACCATCCGCCGCGCCTTGCTTGGGGCGGCGCTGTCGGCCGCCGCCGCATTTTCCGCCAGTGCGCCCGCCGCGGAATATCCGGACCATCCGATCCGCTGGCTGGTGCCGTTCAGCCCCGGCGGCGGCAGCGACCTGGCGACCCGCATCGTCGCCAAGCACGTGGGCGACTCGCTGGGCCAGACGGTGGTGGTTGAAAATCGCCCCGGCGCCGCCACCATCGTCGCCGCGCAGGAAACCGCCCGCGCCGCGCCGGACGGCTATACGCTGATGACGGCAGGCATGAGCACCCTGGCGCTGAACCCGTCGTTGTACAAGAACCTGCCTTACGAGCCGTTCCGCAATCTGTCGATGGTGTCTACGCTGGTGAACCTGCCCATCGTCCTGGTGGCGTCGCCGGCATCCGACTTGACCACCATGACCGACGTCTTGATGTATCTGCGCAGCGGCAAGCAGGCCAGCTACGCCTCGCTGGGCGTGGGCAGTCCGCACCATCTGGCCATGGAACTGTTCCTGCAGACCTTCGGCGGGCAGGCCACGGCGATCCCATACAAGGGCACGCCGCCCGCCCTGCAGGACGTGGCCTCGGGGGTTGTGCCCCTGATGATGGCCGACCTGGCCGCCGCGCGGCCGTTGATCCAGGCGGGCAAGCTGCGCGCCATCGCCGTACCGGCCGCGCAACGGTCGGCGCTGCTGCCCGACGTGCCAACCTTCGGGGAGGCCGGCGCCTATCCCCTGGAAGCCGCGGCGTGGCAAGGCGTGGTGGCCCCGGCCAGGACGCCCAAGCCTATCGTGGAAAAGCTGAGCCGCGCCATCGTGGCGGCCTTGCAGTCGCCCGACGTGATCAAGCAACTGACCTTGCAAGGCATGGAACCCGCCGGCAGCACGCCGGACGCGTTCTTTGCCTATGCGAGCGAGGAACGCGACCGCTGGGGCGCGGTGATCCGCCACAAGGGCATATCGGCCGACTGACGGCGCATGCCTTAGTCGGGGGCGGGCACCTGGGCCTTGCGGCTGCGTTGCGCGGTTGCCGCGCAACCGGCCGACGCCAGGATGATCCCGCAGATGGCCAGCCATTGCGTCTGGGTCAGGTGTTCGTTCAGCACGATCACCCCGGCCAGCGCGCCCATCGCGGGCTCCATGCTGAGCAGCACGCCAAAGGTCTTTTGCGGCAGCCGCCGCAGCGCCACCATTTCCAGCGAATACGGCAAGGCGCTGGACAGGATGCCGACTCCGATGCCGGCCAGGATCAGCTTGGGGTCCAGCAGGGCCATGCCCGCATGGGCGGCGCCCACCGGTAGCGCGACCATCGTGGCGGCCAGCAGGCCCAGCGACGTCGCCTGGCCGCCGTGCACGTTGCCGGCCATCTTGCCGAAGATGATGTAGAGCGCCCAGCAGACCGCGGCAGCCAGCGCGTAGGCGATGCCCGTCGGGTCCAGGTCATGGATGGATTGGCCGGTGGGGATCAGCAGCACGAGTCCGGCCAGCGCACAAGCGATCCAGACAAAGTCGATCGCGCGCCGTGACAGCACCACCGCCAAGGTCAGCGGCCCGGTGAATTCGATGGCGATCGCCACGCCCAACGGCAGCGTGCGCAGCGCCATGTAGAACAGCAGGTTCATGCAGGCCAGCGTGACGCCGTACAGGGCGATCTTGGCCGCGTTCTTTTTGGTCAGCGGAAAGCGCCACGGCCGCCAGAACGCGATCAGGATGATGGCGCCGATCACGATGCGGTAAGCGGTCGTGCCCTGCGCGCCCACTTCGGGAAACAGCGACTTGGCGAACGAGGTGCCAATGCACAGCGAGGCCATGGCGCCGATCAGCGACAGGGTGGGAAGTAGGGTGGAGGCCGAGGCGTTCTGCCCGGTGTTCAAGGTGGCGGCGGTCATGGTGGCGGGGTGAAGCTCAAAGCGTTGGGGCGGTGCGCAAAATCAAAAAGGGCCTGGGTCCAGCCATCACGGGCCAGGATTCACGGCGGTGGAGTAAAGCACATACAGGGCCAGGCCGACCATGATGGCGCCCAGCAGTCCTTGCTGCATCCGCAGGAACCACGGATTGCGCCCGACCCAGCCGCGGATACGCGACGCGCCGAATGCGAAGCAGCTGCCATAGGGCAGGCTCAGCACCTTCATCGTGATGCCCAGCACCAGCATCTGGACCCACACGGGCCCGTTGTCCGGCGTGGTGAACTGCGGCAGGAAGGCGATCATGAACAGCAGCACCTTCGGGTTCAGCAGATTCGTCATGAAGCCCTGCCAGAAGGCGTCGCGGGCGTCGCCCGGCCGGGCGCTCAGCGACACCTCGGCCGATTGCGCGCAGCGGATGATCGCCTTGATGCCCAGGTAACCCAGGTACAGACCGCCTGCCGCCTTGATGCCCACGAACAGCGCCGGGAAGGCCCGCAGCACGGAGGCCAGGCCCAACACCACAGCCGGCACCTGGATGAAGCCGGCCGCCACATTGCCCAGCACGCTATGGAAGGCGGGGCGGAACCCCTGCGTCATGCCCCGCGACAGCGTCAGCGCCATGTCGGGGCCGGGCGTGAGCTTGAGCGCCGCATCGGCGGCAAGGAAAAGCAGGAAAAGCTGGAGTGAGGGCATTGCGGGATACGGCTGGAAATCCCGCGTGGCGGGTGGCAGGCTCCCAGTGTAAGCAAGCCGCCTGAATATTTCCTTCGTCCGCAGGGCCGGAAATGAAGTTTCCCGTCGAAATGGGGCCGGATTCCGTCGCGGGCAGGATTAGAATCTGGCGGGTAGCCCTATCCGCCCAGATACCACGCGTTCCGAGCCCCCATGGAACTAGACGATTTCGACCTTCAGATCCTGCAAAGCCTGCAGGAAGACAACCAGCGCACCAGCCAGGACGTTGCCGAGCGCGTGAACCTGTCGCCCGTGTCCTGCCTGCGCCGCATGAAGCGCCTGCGCGAAGCCGGCGTGGTCACGGCCGACGTGTCGGTGGTGGATCCCGCCGCCGTGGGACGGGGGATCATGATGGTGGTGCTGGTGTCGCTGGAGAGCGAGCGCGCCGACAAGCTGGACCAGTTCAAGCGCGCGATGTCGGGCGCGCCCGAGATCATGCAGTGCCTGTCAGTCACGGGCGAGGTCGATTTCGTGCTGACCCTGACCATGTCCGACATGGCCGAATACGAGGTCTTCGCCCAGCGCCACTTCTGGGGCAACCCCAACGTCAAGCGCTTCTCCACCCTGGTGGTCATGAACCGGGTGAAGCACGGGCTGACGGTGCCGATGCCTACATCGGCTTGAGCCCCAGCGCGTCGATCATCTGCCGATACTTGGCGACCTGCGCCACCGCGTAGGCGTCGGCATCCTGCTGGCTCATCGGCCGCAACAGCAGCCGTCCTTCGGCTTCCATCCGCTCGCGCAGGTCGGGCTGCTCCAACGCATATCCCACCGCGCGGCGCAAAGTGGCCACGGCTGGCGCCGGCGTATCCTGCCGCACGTAGTAACCGCCCGCGATCGTGTAGACGAAGTCCGGGATGGTCTTGCTTTGCGAGATCAGCGGCAGCTTGGCCAGCGGCGGGGGCAAGGTGTCGGAAAAGCTGGTCAGGATCTTTATCTGCTGCTGCGCCGCCATGCCTTCCATCGCCTGCTGATAGGGCAGGACGGCGAAATCGACCTGCCGGCCGATCAGGTCCTGCAGGGCGGGCGCCGCGCCGCGATAGGGCACGTGCAGGAATTCCGCACCCACGCGCCGGCCCAGGTACTCGGTCATGATGTGGTACAGGGAACCCACCCCGACGCTGCCGAAGGTCAGGGGCTTGGCGCCCGGCCGCTTGGCGTAGGCGATGAAGTCATCGACGGTCGATACGGGTAAGTCAGCGCGCGCCAACAGCACGATGGTGGCTTCGCTGATGGGCTGGGTCAGGCGGAAGTCTTCGGGCTTGTAGCGGGCCGCCGTGTTCAGGAACGGGCTCAGGATGACTTCGTTGGCCGACCCATGCAGGAAGGTGTAGCCGTCGGGGGCGCTGGTCAGCACGCGGCGCGCGCCCAGCATGCCGGCGCCACCGCCTACGTTCTCGACGATGACCTGCTGCTTGAGCGCATGGGCGATGTGCACGCCGAACTGCCGCGCCGAGGCATCGCTGGCGCCGCCGGCCGGATACGGCACGATCAGGCTCAAGGGCTTGTCGCCGGGGTAGTCCGCGGCCTGCGCCAGCGGGGCGGCAGCGCAGGCCGCCAGGCAAATGGCGGCCGCCCGGGCCGGTAGGTTCCAACGCATGCTGCTTCTCCCTTGTCATTGCTGTTGTCGAGGCAGTCGGGTTCCCGGACTGCTTCACGCAGTCTAGGCAGCGGCGTTTGCCCGCATCAATGTCGGGCGGCCGGTCGGATCATTGTGAATTCCGCAACGATGCGCTGCCGGCCTGGGGGTGGCCTGCATCAGTGCGTAAGGTTCAGGCGAGGACGGCTCAGGCGCGCCGGGGCTCCAGGGCGGGAAACGTCTTCAGGATGTGGCGCAGCATGCTGGCGGTCGCGGGCGGCAGGTGCCGGCCCGCCAGGCTGATGACGTGCGTGCGGCTGTTGTTCAGGATGGGATTGGCCAGCGGCAGCGACACCATCTGGCGGAACTGCGCGCCTTTGAGCGGCATGGACAGCGGGTTCACGACATAACCCAGCCCCTGGCTGGCGAACTCCCACAGGATCTTGAACGAATTGGTCAGCAAGGCTGGCTTGAGCTTGACGTTTTCGTCCAGCTCCGCCGCCTGGATGTGCTGGCGCACGCCGAACGATTCGTCCATCGCGGCCCAGCCGTGCGGCGCCAGGTCCGCCAGCCGCAAAGCCCGGCGCGTGCGCGCCAGCGGGTGGTCCTTGTGCACATGCACGCGCATCGGCGCGGCGCGGGAATAGTGCGACCGCAGCCGGACATCGTTGGGCGGCTGGAAGGCCAGGGCGATCTGCGCGCGTTCCTCCACGATGCAGCGCACGGTTTCGTTGGTGCCGGCCACATGGATGCTATAGGTGATGTCGGGATGCTGGCGCACGAACGAAAGTAGGACGGGTTCCCACAGCATGTCGACGAACCCTTCGCCCAACGCCAGCTCGACGTGGCCGCGGGTGGCGCTTTTCAGGTTGTTGACCTCGGCCTGGAAGGACTCATTCAAGTCCTGCTGCCGCCGCGCGAACAGCGCCACCAGGCGCCCCGCATCGGTCGGCACGACGCCGCGTCCGCGGCGTTCCAGCAAGGTCAGCCCCGTGTCCGCCTCCAGCCGGGCGATGGCGCGGCTGATGGCCGACGGATCGGTATTCAACTGGTCGGCCGCGGCGCGCAGCGTGCCGGTCTCGATGACTTGCAGCAGACACAGCGTCCGCTTGAACTCCAGGACATCATCCATCAGGGCTTCCTTGCCGCGGTCTTGGCGTGGGGTTGGATCGTTGCAAAAACCGCATCGATAAGACTTGATCATTGCTATCGGCTTTGTACCCGCGCCTGTCTATAGTCGGTAGCCGTATTTCCCCCAAGCCGCCTTACGGAGACCCCGCCCCATGGCCATCGTCCAATCGCCCGTCAGCCCCGACCTGCTGCATCAAATGCGCGAATGGCGCCGCGATCTGCACGCGCATCCTGAAACCGCCTTCTGTGAATTCCGCACGGCTGACCTGGTGGCCCGGGAGCTCGAACGGGCCGGCGCTGTCGTTCACCGCGGGTTGGGCCAGACCGGCGTGGTGGGCACGATGACACGAGGCGAGGGGCCGGTGATCGGCCTGCGTGCCGACATGGACGCGCTGGACATGCAAGAGCTGGGTGACGCCTCGCACCGTTCGACCATCGCCGGCAAGATGCATGGCTGCGGCCACGACGGCCATACCGCCATGCTGCTGGGCGCGGCGCATCATCTGGCCGGCGACACCGGTTGGCGGGGCACGCTGCATTTCATTTTCCAGCCTGCGGAAGAGCACGCGGGCGGCGGATTGGCGATGGTGCGGGACGGCCTCTTCACGCAGTTTCCCTGCGACGCCGTCTTCGCGCTGCACAATTCGCCCAACCTGCCCTTCGGGACGGTGGCAACCCGCGTGGGTACCGTGATGGCCAACTGCGATACCTACGAGATCACCGTGACGGGCAAGGGCTGCCACGCAGCCCAGCCTGAACATGGCGTCGACCCCATCGTGGCGGCGGCGCAGGTGGTCACCGCCATGCAGACCATCGTCAGCCGCAACGTCAAGCCCACCGATGCGCTGGCGCTGAGCCTCACGCAGATCCACGCGGGCGACACGTGGAACGTCGTGCCCAACAGCGTGCTACTGCGCGGCAGCTGCCGCACGCTGACGGCCGCCACGCGCGACCTGGCCGAATGCCGGCTGCGCGAGGTGTGCGCCGGCGTGGCCATGACCTCCGGCACCACGATCGACGTGCAGGTGTTCCGCGGCTATCCCGCATGCGTCAACACCGAGGCCGAAGTGCGCTTGGCCGCCCGGGCGGCGGCGCGCGTGGTGGGCGCGGAACAGGTGGACACGGCCTGCACGCCGCGGATGGGGTCGGAGGATTTCGCCTATATGCTGGAGCAGCGCCCCGGCGCGTATGTGTTCGTGGGGGCGGCCCGCCCGGGACAGGACAATCCGCCTGTGCACAACCCGTACTACGATTTCAACGACGACATCCTGCCCTTGGGCGCGCACTATTGGGTGGAACTGGTGAAGGAAGCGATGCCCGCATAAGCCGCGGCGCCACGGCTCAGCCGGATTCGGTGGCCGCGGGCGGCGGCCGCGTCGCCAGCATGGCGCCGGCCTCGTTCGAAATGCTGCGCAGATGCAGGTCGCGCTGCGGGAACGGGATCTCGATGCCGGCCTGTTTCAGCGCCGTATACATGCCCGTCAGCATGTCGCTGCGGATATCGATCCAGCGGTCGAAATCGGTGGTCCAGGCGCGCAGGCTGAAGTCCAGCGTGCTGGCGCCGAAACCCATGAACAGCACCACGGGCGCCGGGTCGGCCACGATGCCGGGCGTTTGCCGCGCCACGCCGTTCAGCAGCGCGATCACCTGCGCAGGGTCGGTGCCGTATGCCAGCCCGACGCTGATTTCAATGCGGCGGCTGCGGTCCAGCATGGTCCAGTTCGTCAGTTTTTCGGACAGCAAGGTGCCGTTTGGCACGATCACATCGGCGCCTTCGAAAGTCTTGATCCGCGTGGCCCGCATCCCGATCTCGCGCACTTGCCCCGACGTGCCGCTGATGTCCACGACGTCGCCGGGCTGGATCGGGCGTTCGAACATCAGGATCAGGCCCGACACGAAGTTGTTCACCACGTTCTGCAGGCCGAAGCCGATGCCCACGCCCAACGCGCCAAACACAATGGTCAGTTGGCTGGTCTGGAAGCCCGCCGCCGACAGCGCGATGCCCAGGCCCAGCAGCAGCACCAGGTAATAGGTCAGCGACGCGATGCTGTTGCCCACCCCGCGAGGCAGCGCCATGCGCGTCAGCACCTCGTCGTGCAGGACCAGGCGGATGGTGCGCGCGGCCCAGAACGCGATCACCACCGAGATCAGGAACACCAGGATATTGCCCAGGCTGATCGAGATCGTCCCGACGGCCAGCGTATAGGAGAGCAGTTCGGCGACGAAGGCGTAGGTCGACCGCAGTACGCGGAAGCGGTCCATCGCGTACACCGCCCAACCCACGGCGGCGGCCGCGGTCAACAGGCGGATCAGCAGTTGCACCAGCGGCGGCGCATGTTCGCGCGCCAGCCGGAAGCGAGAGATCCCCTGACGCGCCAGCAGCAGTTGCAGCAGCGTGGTGATGACGGTGACGCCCGCGTAGAGCACCAGCCCGAAGTAGCCGCTGCCGATGACGGCGCTGGTCAACATTTCGGCCAGGGACACATTGCCGAACAGGTTGGCGGCCAGCGACGCGCACAGCAGCGCCGCGGCGCCCCAGGCGATGGCCCGCAAGGCGCGCATCTGCCGCGTGGGGGCGACGGGCACCGCTTTGTGGCCCCGGCGCATCAACCACAGGATGGCGGCCAGCGCGACGGCGGTCAGCGCTACGGTGGACAGCCGGTAGAACAGCGTGTTGGCCAGAAACAGGAACCCCAGGCGCTCGGCCAGGAACAGCCCGGTGATGACGTGCGGCCACTGATCCATCTGGCGGCGGACCGAGGGCGGCAGCAAGCGCAGCACCGGCACCGCCGCCAGCACCAGCGCGACCTGCTGCACCATCAAGGGGGCATCCGGCTCCAGCGCCAGCACGCCCAGCATGGACAGCAGCAGCCACGTCGACAGGGGACGGCCAAGCACGCCTGCTGCGGTTTCGCTCATGACGCCCGCCCGGATCGCGTCCCGGCTTTTTCGCGCCAGCCATAGCAGCAGCGGCAGCAGCACCAGCTGCAATATGCGCAGCGCGCGCTGGTTGCCGCTTTCGGCCGCGTTGTAATCGCGGGCGAAACGCACTTCGATGTCCAGCCCCGTGCGCAGCAGCGCCATCGTGTCCTGGCCCGAGTCCGGGGTTTGGCCCAGGGCCCAGAGCGGGGGCGAATCCACGCGCATCAGGCGGGAATCGATGTAGTCGATGGCGTCGGTCACCGAACGTTGGCCGGCCTTGATCCGTTCCTCGATGGAAGCGGCGCGCTGTTCCAGTTCGGCTTGCCGCGACAGCGGCCCGGACAGCGCCTGGGCGGCTGCGGTCAATTGCGCCAGCACCGCATCCATGCGGTCGGTCAGCGCGGGCGGCAGGTTGGCCGCACCCGCGGCATCCTTGATCGCCTGCCACGCGGCGCGCCGCCGGAACAATTCCGCCGCGTCGCTGGCGTACCAGGAGGTGGCCTGACGCAGGTCGGATCGCCAACGCGCCAGCCGGTGGGCGTCAAACAGCCAATGCCGCTCCAGGCTTTCCACCCGCATGATCGGCAGGGTGCGCAGCTGGGCGGGCTGGAATTCATAGAGTTTTTCGTCGGCGGACTTGGCGATGGCGTCCAGCGTGGGTGTGAACGCCGTGCCCGGGTCGGCCGTGGCGACGCGTTGCAGCACGCCTTCGGCGTACCGCAGGTCGGTATCCGCCCGCAACGGGATGTCCGCCATCTGGATGGCCTCGGGCGGAGCCGGGGCGGGCGCCGCCGGCGCCGAGGCCGTTTGTGCGCTTGCCAGGCCCGGCAGGCCTAGCAGCAGTCCGAACAGGCAGTGGAGGATTCGTGCTCGGACGCGCATGTCGCGACTCCGTTGGGATGCGGCGAACCGGGGGGCTACCCACTCTAGCGCATCACCAGTCCGCCGTCCACGAACAGCACCTGCCCGGTCATGAATCCGCTCCAGTCGGACGCCAGGAACAACACGGGGCCGGCAACGTCCTCGGGCCGGGCGATGCGCCGCAGCGGCGTGGTGGCGATCAACTGCTCGCGAAACGACTCCTGCGTGCCGCCGCTGGCCTGGGTCGGGTAGACCAGGCCGGGGGCGACGCAGTTCACGCGGATGCCGTAGGGTCCCAGTTCGGTGGCCAGATTGCGGCTGAACGCCACCAATGCCGCCTTGGCGGTGGTGTAGTCGTGATACGGCACCACCGGATGCTCGATCAGGTTGCTGGCGATGTTGACGATGGCGCCTTGCGCGCGCTGCTTGAAATGCGGCAGCGCGGCGCGGCAGACGTTGAACGCCGCCCCGACGGCGCCGTCGAACTGCGATTGGTAGTCCTGCCAGCCGAGGGCGTCGAACGCGGTGCGCTGCCGGGGATCGAACGCGTAATGCCGCAAGGCGTTGTTGACCACCACATCCAGCCGGCCCGCATCCTGCACGATGCCGTCGACCATGGCGCGCACCGCCTCCGGCGAGCCGACATCGGCCTGCACGGCCCAGGCGTCGCCGCCGGCGGCCTGGCATTGCGCCACCACGGCCTCGGCGGCCTCGGCATTGCTCAGGTAGTTGACGACCACTGTCGCGCCTTCCCGCGCAAAGCCGCGGGCGATTTCGGCGCCGATGCCGCGGCTGGCGCCGGTCACCAGCACCACCTTGCCTGTGAACTTCAGGGCGGCGCTCATGTCAGGCTGCCGGCAGCAGGCTGGCGTCGACGGCGGCGGACACGTCGATGCGATTCTGAATCAGGCCCAGCTTGCGATAGGCATCGGCGGCCTGTTGCAGCAGGTCCAGATCCAGCGTGCCCAGCGGGCGGCCGCCGGAAGCGATCGAGGCCGCATTGCGCAACCGGATCACTTCCAGGTTGATGGCGCGGTCGGTGCCGTCGATGGCGCGCTTGCCGGCCAGCGTTGCGGCTTCCTCCGGCTGGGCGATCATCCACGCGGCGCTGTCGCGGTACGCCTTCAGGAACGCGCGCAGCAACGGCTGCTTTTGCTGCAGGACGGATTCCCTCACCACGAACAGGTCGCTGGACATGTTCAGGGTGTCGCGCACTTCCATCACATTGACCTCGCCCAGGCCGCGCCGGCGTCCCACGAGCAGGCCGGTGTCGGTGGCGGCGGTGGCGTCGACCTGGCCTTGCAGCAGCGGGGCGAAATTCAGCACGCCCGTCACGACGATTTCAACGTCGGCCTCGGTCAGGCCGGCCTGGTGCAGCATCACCAGCAGGTTCTGGCGCGTGCCGCTGGCCAGGCTGTAGACGCCGATGCGTTTGCCTTTCAGGTCCGCCGGCCGCGTGATGTTGGCCGACTTCAGCGACACCACGTTGAAGACGTTCTGCGGGTAAATGTCGTAGATGGCGCGCAGCTTCTCGCCCTTGTCCAGGGCCATGAAGAACGAACCCGGGTCGGTGAAGGCCACGTCGGCCTGGCCGCTGAGGATGTTGCGGATGGCGTCGCCGCCGCCCGCGCCCGGCAGGTAGACCAGTTCCACGCCCTGCGCCTTGAAGAAGCCCTTGTCGGGCTCGGCCAGCAGGTTGGTGATTTCGCTGATGGGCTTGCTCCAGCCGGCCAGCGTGACCTTGCCTGCGGCGGCGTCTTGGGCGCATGCGGCCGCCGGCGCCAGAGACGCCGCGGCGAAGCTCGCGGCTGCGGTCAGCAGCGCGCGGCGGGTGGGAGAGGGGAGCATGGGACGAGTCCTGAAGAATGTCATGAGTGATCGGCGTAGGGGCGCAGCAGGCGCCGCTCCAGCATCAGCGTGGCCTGATAGCCCAGTAGCCCGATGGCGGCGATGGCCGTCAGCGCCGCGAACATGAGGGGCGTGTCCATCATGCCTTGCGCGGCGATGATGACGGCGCCCAACCCGCGGCTGGCGCCGATGAATTCGCCCACCACGGCGCCGACCAGCGCCAGCACCAGGGCCACGCGCAGCCCGGCCAGGATGCCGGGCAGCCCCGCGGGCAGTTTCAGGCGCAGCAAGGTCTGCGCGCGCGAGGCGCCCAACATGCGGAACAGCTGCAGCCGGTTCGGATCCACCTGCCGCAAGCTGGTCAGCGTGTTTTCCATCAAAGGGAAGAAGCAGATCAGCGCGGTCATGACGACGGTGGGCGCCATGCCGAAGCCGAACCACAGCACGAACAGCGGCGCCAGCGCCAGCTTGGGCACGACCTGGCTGATGATGACGTAGGGCTTGAGCACGCGATCCAGCAAGGCCGATTCCGCCAACGCCACGCCCATCGCCAGGCCGGCTGCGCCGCCCAGCGCCAGCCCCAGCAGCATTTCGGCCAGCGTGGCGCCGATGTGCGGCCACAGATAGCCGGTGGCAAGGCTCGTCCACAGCGTCGTGGCGACGGCGGAAGGGGCGGGCAGCACCAGCGCGGAAATGCCCGCTTGCCTGACAACCGCCTCCCAAGCGCCGATCAGGACGACCAGCAGCGCGACCGCCAAAAAGCGAGACGTGAAGGCGGCCGTCATGGGCGGGCCCCGTTCATGAATTCGAACACCTGCGCGCAATATGCATTGAACGCGGCGCCGTGCCGCATGGACTGCGTGCGCGGCGCGGGCAAGTCCACGTGCAGGTCGGCCACCATGCGGCCTTGGTGCATGACCGCGACGCGGTCGCCCAGGTAGACGGCTTCGCTGATGTCGTGCGTGACGAACAGCACCGTTGTCTTGCGCAGGCGGCACATCCGCACCAGGTCGTCCTGCAGCTCGCCGCGCGTGATGGCGTCCAATGCCGCGAAGGGCTCGTCCAACAACAGCAGGGCCGGCGCAAGGATCAGTGCCCGTGCCAGTGCCACCCGGCTCTGCTGTCCGCCGGACAGTTGCCGGGGGTAATGCTGCGCATGGTCGGACAGGCCCAGCATTGCCAGCAGTTCGTGCGCGTGCGCGGTGTCCTCCGAAGACGGACGGCGTTGCAGCGACACGGGCAGCAGCACGTTGTCGATCACGCGGCGCCATTCCAGCAACGTGGGGGCCTGGAACACATAGCCCAGCTGCGGCCCGGGGGCGGCGGGCGTACCGTCCCACAGGCGGATGTGGCCGGATTGCGGCCTCAGCAGGCCGGCGGCCAGCTTCAGCAGCGTCGTCTTGCCGCAGCCGCTGCGCCCGACCAGGCAATGAAATCCACCGGCCTCCAGTCGCCAATCGATACCGTCGACGATGGGTGGGCGGCCCGGGTAGGTATAGACCGCCCGTTCGATGTCCAGAAAAGGCCTGGTCACAGCGGCGTTCATGGCTCGTAGGACGCGAACGGATCGGCCGCGGCTTCGGCGGACTGCTCGATTTCAGTCATGCGGACGAGATCCAGCAAATTGAAGCGGCCATCGTGATGCCAGCCGGCTTCGGGCACGCTCATCGCGCCGATGGCGCTCACGCGGGTGACGCCTGCCGCGCCCAGTTGTTCGGCCAAGCGGTACAGCTCTTCCGGCGTGGCGGCCACGCCGGCGGTCTGCAGGAATTCGCGGCGGGACGCCACTAGCGGCGCCACCTCGTCCAGCGCGTCGATGCCGGCCACCGTGATGCTGCGCTGCAGAGCGGTCGGCGCCAGGGAGGCCGCCTCATCGACGTAGGCCACGCTCCATGCCGTTTCCATGTCGCCGATCAGCGCGTCCGCGCCGCCTGGGGGCAGCGTCCATTCGATCGACTGCCGCCATTTCGCCACGGCGGCAGATTCTTCCAGGTCTAATGCGCGCCGCGGAAAGCGTCGCTGCAGATTCGACAGCTCGCCGGCCAGGTAGCCCGCGAAATCGCGCGGCGAGACCGGGCCGCCGCGTTGCACATAGAACACGTGCGGCGAATAGCATCCCTGCTGGTCGTAGCGCATCACGTCCCACGCCGCGCGCCGGGCCAAGGCGGGCGCCTTCTGGGCGTCCAGCGCCATTGCGCTGACCACGCCGAAACCCAGCTTGTGCCCGTGCGCCAGAAAGCGTGCCGTGACCGGCAGGCGGCGCTGGATGGCGTGCAGCGCGTCGTTGCCGCCGTAGGCCACGACCGTATCGGCCTGGGCATAGAGCGCCGACGCGTCTTCGTCTCCCGCGCCGCGCCACCACACCACGGCCAGGCAATCGGCCAGCGGCGGGTGCACCTCGGCCAGCAAGCGTGCGAACCAGCCCGCGAACAGCGGCTCGGCGCTGGGCAGTTTTCCAATGTTGCCGGCCTTCACCAGCAGCCCGCAGACCAGGCTCCACAACGCCAGCGCGGGAACGTTGCCCGCCCAGCTATGGGCGAGCAGCTGCGGACCGTAGGCGCGCACCGCGCCGCCCTTGGCGGCAGGCTGGAAGCCGTCCAGCACTTTGGGGTTGGCGAAGTCTTCGGCCACGAAGCGGTGCAGTTGTGGTGCGCGGAACGTCTTGAAAAAGCCGGTCAGGCCCAGGCGTACCATCTCGGCGTCGTAGCCGCTGACGATCGGCAGCAGCGCGTCGGCCTGCCGCCGGTACGGGTCGTCGGGATCAAGCAGGCGGGCGATGGCGCGGTCGATGACTGCGATGATCTCCGACACCGTCATCGTCTTCAGATGCTGCGCGCTGGCGCGTTTGACGCGCTCGGCAAGTGCCTGCATCTGCAGCGCGGTCAATACCGGCACCGCGACGTCGACGCGCTGGCCATCCTGCTCGAACGGCAGGGTCTGCCATTGGACGTCGGCCGCGGCCAGTCCCGGCAGGTATCCGGCCTCGACCCGGACCGTGTTCATGGCGTGGCCGACCGGATGAATTCTTCCACCGCCAGCGAGCATCCCTTGGCCTGCGCGCCCTCGGCGCGGCCCAGCAGCAGGAAGCCGCCGTCTGCCGGCAGGCCGACGTCTTCCGTCAGGATGGTGTTGACCGAATTGAAGTTGCCCAAATCGCAGTGCGCCAGGATGCCGCGTTCACCGGCCGGCACGGTGCGTCCGGTGGCCGGATCGACCAGGCGCGAACGGATCCAGTGCGGCCCCGACTTGACCGACGGCACGACGGCATTGCCGTCGTCATAGAACTGCGTGCTCAGTTCCGTCATGCCGTACATGTTGATGCACAGCGTGCGCGGCACGCCCAGCAGCTCCGACAGTTCCGAATAAAAGGTGTCCAGCGGCAAGTCGCGCGACTGCCCCTTGTAGCCGCCGGTGTCCAGGATGCGGCTTCCGGGCGGCAGGCGGAATGACCGGCCTTCCTTGCGCAGCGCGTCGATCACATGCACGAAGCTGAAGCTGGCGCCCAGCAGCGCATAGGGCTCGCCCCGGCGCTCGACCTCTTCCAGCTGACGCCACAAGCCGTCCAGGTCGATGCCCTGCGGCGACATGAAATAGCGGCTGTCTTCGGTGCCGAAGGCGGACTTCGCCAGCGCCAGGTAATGCGCCAGCGACGAATTGGGCATCGCGATTTCGTCCGGGAACAAGATACCCATCGGCAGGCGAGGCGTGCCCTGCATGACGCGCTGGGAAAAATTGCGGGTCATGGACAGGTCGTACACGGCCAGGTGCGGATGGAAATGCCGCCCGCGCATATCGGCGCGCGTCGTGCCGCTGGTCATGAACACGCGCTCGTCAGGACGGGGCGGCTCGCAGCGCAGCTCCATCGCCTTGAAGGCATCGATGGGCACCGCCGGAATGTCGCTCCACGTCTTCACGTTGCGCACCGTCGCGCCGCGGCGCTGGCAGAAACTGCGATAGGGGGCGCTGGCGCCGTACTGATAGGCGAAGAGGCGCAGCGCGAGCTGATCGAACTGCTCGTCGGTGCAGCCGTCCTGGGCGATGAATTCGAGTACTTCCGCGACCGGCGGGGCGACGTTGTTCATGGGCGTTCGTGGCAATCCTGTACAGGGAAGCTCCGAAGCCCGCCTGCGCAAGCGGCGCAAGGGCGCGGCAGGACAAGGCGAATGCTCTTCTTACGCCGGCATGAACCGGGTCAAGTTCGCGGGTCTGAATCTCAGCACTGGCGTGCACCCCGGAGCAGGATCGATTTTACCCTGCAATGGGATTTCCCCCTTTTCCGGGCAACCATGTCATGAGTTCGGGTTCAGGATGTCCACCTTGGTTTTGGATCAAGTATTTGACAGCGGTCTTGTGTAATTCAATTGAATTACAATGCGGGAATCCCAAGTCTAGTCCACCAGGAGGCCTGCCATGCCCGCCACCGCTCTTGTTCAAACCCGCATCGACCCCGTTCTGAAAGCGCGCGCCACGCAAGTACTCAACAACATGGGCCTGACCGTGTCGGATGCCGTGCGTATTCTCTTGACCCGCGTGGCCAATGAAGGAACGCTGCCGTTCAATTTTGCCGTGGACCCTGCCGCGCATGACGCCTGGTTTCGCGCCAAAGTGCAAGAAGCCTTGAGCGACACGCGGCCAGCCGTGCCCAATGAAGAGGCCTCAGCCCACTTCGCCAAACGCCGCGCCGCCGCCCTGCGCAAAGCCGAGGGCAAGACGTGAAGGTGGAGTGGTCAGCGCTGGCGATGGAAGGCCGGAGGAACTCAGTGGCTGAGTATCGGCGCTAGGAGGAAATGTTGGTGGCCTGGGGCGGAATCGAACCACCGACACAAGGATTTTCAATCCTCTGCTCTACCGACTGAGCTACCAGGCCAACACGTACGCTTTGCAAAAAGCCCAGCGCGGCGGCTGGGCTTTTTCGGGATCTGTTGTCAGTTGTCTCGGTTGCCTTCAGTTGTCTGTCTGGCTGCCGCGACTCCGGTATTCGATCCCGATAATTCTTTTGGTGGCCTGGGGCGGAATCGAACCACCGACACAAGGATTTTCAATCCTCTGCTCTACCGACTGAGCTACCAGGCCAACGAAGTCCGCAACTATACACAAATTTCTTGCCGTGCGCCAGCCGGGGCGGAAAAATCCTCTATCCCTTTTGGCCGGAGCGCTTGCGCCAAGTGTTGGGAGAATGGCACGCAAGGGTGCGACGCAGGGTCGCGGCAAGGGGGCGGATTGGCCTGGGGATAACCCGCAGGGGTATAATCTTTAACGGTCTGCTGTTACGGCTTGGGGAACTTTCCGCAGTATCGTCCCCACACCTGACGCATTGTTCTTGGTGGCAGTTCTTCACGCTTACTCATGTCGGTAGCTGTCCTCGCCTTCGGTCTGAATCACACGTCCGCGCCGGTTTCGGTTCGCGAACGCGTGTCCATGCCCGTCGATCTGGTCAAGCCCGCGCTGGAAGGCCTGCGTTCGGCGTTTGGCGGCTCGGTCCGCGAAGCTGCCATCCTGTCCACCTGTAACCGCACCGAAATCTACTGCGCCGCTGACGGCCACGTTGCCGATCAGTTGCCCGCATGGCTGGCTGAACACAACCGCCTGGACGCCGGCACGCTGCGCCCGCACCTGTATCGCCACCATCAAGACGACGCCGTCCGCCACGCCTTCCGTGTGGCCAGCGGCCTGGATTCCATGGTGCTGGGCGAAACCCAGATCGTGGGCCAGATGAAGGACGCCGTGCGCGCCGCCGGCGAAGCCGGATCGCTGGGCACCTTGCTGCACCAGATGTTCCAGCGCACCTTCTCGGTCGCCAAGGAAGTGCGGTCCCAAACCGCCATCGGCGCGCAGTCCGTGTCCATGGCCGCCGCCGCCGTCCGCCTGGCCGAGCGCGTGTTCGGCAATCTGGACCAGGCCCGCACGCTGTTCATCGGCGCGGGCGAAATGATTGAACTCTGCGCCACGCACTTCGCCGCGCAGCGTCCGCGCAGCATGGTCGTGGCCAACCGCACGGCCGAACGCGCCGAAATCCTGGCCAACCGCTTCTCGGCCAGCACCATGAAGCTGTCGGACCTGACCGACCGCCTCTCGGAATTCGACGTCATCGTGTCCTGTACGGCAAGCTCCCTGCCCATCCTCGGGTTGGGGATGGTGGAACGGGCTACGCGCCTGCGCCGCCACCGCCCGATGGTCATGATCGACCTGGCCGTGCCGCGTGACATCGAACCCGAAGTCGGCCGCCTGGACGACGTCTACCTGTACTCGGTGGACGACCTGGGCCGCCTGGTGCAGACCGGCACCGACGCCCGCCGCGCCGCCGTCGTACAGGCCGAAGCCATCATCGAAACCCGCGTCCAGGGCTTCATGCACTGGATGCAGTCCCGCGAAGTGGTGCCCGTCATCCGCGACCTGCATCAGGCCGCCGAAGACGTCCGCGCCGCCGAACTGGAACGCGCGCGCCGCCTGCTGGCGCGCGGCGAATCGCCCGAAGCCGTGCTGGAACAACTGGCGCACGGCCTGACGCAAAAATACCTGCACGGCCCGCTGGCGGCGTTGAACCGCAGCGAAGGCGACGAGCGCAAGCAGCTGCTTGCCTGGATGCCGCGCCTTTTCCCCGGCCGCGACTCCCGCCGTTAGCGAATCTGTCCCACGTCCCGCCTCCTGGCGGGCGTTCGTCTTGTGGGCGCCCGCTATTCCTGTCTTCTCTTTGGTCATTCCCCCATGAAATCATCCATGCGCAGCCGGCTGGAGCATCTGTGTCACCGCCTGACCGAGGTGGACGCGTTGCTCGCCCAACCGGAAACCGCGTCCGATATGGACCGTTTCCGCAAGCTTTCGCGCGAACGCGCCGAACTGGAACCCGTGGTCGAGGCATTCACCGCCTTTGCCCGGACCGAGGAAGACCTGGCGACCGCGCAGGAAATGCTGTCGGACCCCGACATGAAGGCGATGGCGGAAGACGAGATCAAATCGGGGCGTGGCAAGCTGGAAGGCCTGGAAAGCGCGTTGCAGCTGTTGCTGCTGCCGCGCGATCCCAATGACGGCCGCAGCGTGTTCCTGGAAATCCGCGCGGGCACGGGTGGCGACGAAAGCGCGCTGTTCTCCGGCGACCTTCTGCGCATGTACACGCGGTACGCGGAAACGCGCGGCTGGCGCGTGGAACTGATGTCGGAAAGCGCGTCGGAACTGGGCGGCTACAAGGAAGTGATCGCGCGGATCGACGGCGACGGCGCCTACGGGCGCCTGAAGTTCGAGTCCGGTGCGCACCGCGTGCAGCGCGTGCCCGCCACCGAAGCGCAGGGCCGCATCCATACGTCGGCTTGCACCGTGGCCATCATGGCGGAAGCCGACGAGATGTCGGAGATCGTCATCAACCCGAGCGACCTGCGCATCGACACGTTCCGCGCCAGCGGCGCGGGTGGCCAGCACATCAACAAGACCGATTCGGCGGTGCGCATCACCCACTTGCCCACGGGCCTGGTGGTGGAGTGCCAGGATGACCGTTCGCAGCACCGCAACAAGGACAAGGCCATGCAAGTGCTGGCCGCGCGCCTGAAAGACAAGGAAACCCGCGAACGGCAAAGCAAGGAAGCCGCCGAGCGCAAGAGCCTGATCGGCACGGGCGACCGTTCCGAACGCATCCGCACCTACAACTTCCCGCAGGGCCGCGTGACGGACCACCGCATCAACCTGACGCTGTACAAGCTGCAGCAGATCATGGAAGGCGATCTGGAAGAACTGACCGGCGCGCTGATCGCCGAACACCAGGCCGAGCAGCTGGCGGCGCTGGGCGACGACATCTGAGGCGCGCGCCATGACCCAGCCCCAGTTGAACAGCCTGCTGGCCGACACCCGGCTGCCGCGCCTGGAAGTGCGCATGCTGCTTGAGCACGTGCTGGGCAAGCCGCGCGCGTGGCTGCTGGCGCATGACACCGATCCGCTGGATCCCCAGGTGGCGGCCGACTACGAGGCCTTGCTTGCGCGGCGCGTGGCCGGCGAGCCCATGGCCTATCTGCTGGGCCACCGCGAGTTCATGGGGCACCGGTTCCGCGTGACGCCCGACGTACTGATTCCGCGCCCCGATACCGAAGTGCTGGTGGAGACCGCGCTGGAATGCGTGGCCGGCGTGGCGGGCCCCGCCGTGCTGGACCTGGGCACGGGCAGCGGCGCGATTGCGATCTCGATCGCCCTGGCCCGCCGCGATGCACGGGTGATGGCCTCGGATGTCAGCGCCGCCGCGCTGGCGGTTGCCGCCGGTAATGCCTGGGAGCTGACCGCGTCGGTGCGCTTCGTGGAAGGCAGCTGGTACGAGGCCGTGCCTGCGGGCGAAGGCTTCGACCTGATCGTGTCCAATCCGCCCTACGTGGCCAGCGACGATCCGCACCTGGACCAGGGCGACCTGCGTTTCGAGCCGCGGGGGGCGCTGACCGATGGCGCCGGCGGCCTGGAGGACCTGGGCCATATCGTGGCGGGGGCCGGCCGGCACCTGAAACCGGGCGGCGCGCTATGGATGGAGCATGGTTGGGACCAGGCGCAGGCGGTGCGCGATTTACTGGCCGCCGCCGGCTTCGAAGACGTGCGCAGCCGCCAGGACCTGGCCGGAATCGAACGCATTTCTGGCGGGCGCTGGCGGGCCGCCGGGCGCTGACCGGCGCCGCTTGTTACAGATTCCGCCCCTGAATTCCCGGCATAGGCCGGCGCCGCATCCGGGTAATCCGGGCGGTTTCCCCGGCTGTACCTATAATTGGCGTATTCCGTTATGCCTGTCCAAGAGACCACCATGAGCGACGTTCAAGAATTCATCCGCGAAACCGTGACCCAGCACCCCGTCGTGCTGTTCATGAAGGGCACCGCCCAATTCCCGCAATGCGGCTTTTCCGGCAAGGCCATCCAGATCCTGAAGGGCTGTGGCGTGAAGAAGCTGGTTACCGTCAATGTGCTGGAAGACGACGAAGTCCGCCAGGGCATCAAGGAATTCTCCAGCTGGCCCACCATCCCGCAGCTGTACGTGGCGGGCGAGTTCATCGGCGGCTCGGACATCATGAATGAGATGAACGAATCCGGCGAACTGAAGACGCTGCTGGAGCAATCCGGCGCCACGGCCTAAGTCGTCCATGCGGCGACTGGTCATCGGCATCACGGGCGCCACCGGCGCGCTCTATGCGGTGCGCATGCTGCAAGCGCTGCGCGGCGTGGACGATGTCGAGACGCATCTGGTGGTGTCCGCGTCCGGCGTGCTGAACATCAAGCATGAGCTTGATGTCAGCCGCCACGACATCTATGCGCTGGCCGACCACGTGCACTCCGTGCGCGACGTGGGTGCCACGCTGGCCAGCGGCGCGTTCCAGACGGCGGGCATGGTCATCGTGCCGTGCTCGATGCGCACGCTGGCGGCCGTGGCCCACGGCCTGTCCGATAACCTCATTACCCGAGCGGCCGACGTTACCTTGAAGGAACGCCGGCGCCTGGTGCTGATGGTGCGCGAGACGCCCTTCAACCTGGCTCACCTGCGCAACATGACGGCCGTGACCGAAATGGGCGGCATCGTGTTTCCGCCGCTACCGGCCTTCTACCACCGGCCGGCCTCCATCGAAGAGATGGTGGACCACACGGTGGCGCGCGTGCTGGAGCTCTTCGACATCGTCGTGCCCGGCCCACACTGGGAAGGCATGAAGTAGCAGGGCCCCGCGGGACCCTGGGCTCGACGGCACTGCTGCTGGCTACTGCACCAGCCCCAGCCCATTCAGCGCGGCCAGGTTTTCCGGCCATTGGCGCGCGCGGGCGTTCTGCAGTTCGATGCGGGCCCAGGCCATCCAGCCTGCCCATTCGATGCGCTTGTCCCATGCGGTGCCCCACGCCTGCAAGGCCGCCAGTCCGGCGGCCGCATGCTGCTCGGCGGCATCGAAATCACCCGACGTCAACGCCAACTGTGCCAGCAGCAGGCGCGGTTCGCCCACCCACGGGTTGTGCGCGACCGCGGCTTCCAGCAGATGTCGGGCGCTGTCCATTTCCGTCAGCGGATGCATGCGCGTGATGACCTGCCAGTACAGCGCGCTGGCGGCCGCTTCGTCGCGCGGGCTGAGCGTGGCGTGGCATTGCTCGAACGCGGGCGGGATGGGGATGCCGGTGTCTGCGGGCATGCGCGACAGCGGCGCCAGCAGATGCGACAGCATCGACAGGATGTTCGACGGCGGCTTCAACGGGCCGGGCCACAGCGACGAGGCCCAATTCGTTTTCAGGTCGCGGCGCTGCTGCTGCGGATAGCCGGCGAAGATCTCGTCCTGCCAGCTGTGCCATTGCTCGCCGATGTCGGCGGCGGACACCACGATGAAGGCGGCGACCTGGCGCGGCGTGAAGGTGAATATCTGGCCGTCGGCGCCTTCCAGCGTCAAGCCATCGTTGCCTGCGCCCTGGCCCTGCAGCACGGCCTGCACGAATTTCGTGCGCGGCATCGCGCAGAACAGGCTGACCCATTCTTCGGCTTCCGTGCCTAGCACCTCGCGCAAGGTGGAGCGCTCGCGTTCGCGGTCGAACAGCGTCAGGTCCACGTATTCGTTGCCGTAGACGCTATGGAACAGGCCCAGCAGGCGCACTTCGCGCGGCTGGTTCCATAGCGTCAGCGTGCGGTACACGCCCAGCAGGTGGTGCTTGAACGTGCCCGCCTTGTGCCAGTCTTCTCCGGCGCTGCGCGCGAACAGCAGGTCCAGCAGCGCAGGCAGGTCCGCATCGACGGCGGCGTAGTGGTCGGCGAGCAGGGCGCGGGCCTGCGGATGGAGTTCGTTTGACGTGGGCATGGCGTTGGCGTGATGAATGAATGCAGCCGCTATTGTGTCCGCATGGCGCGGGCTTGTCATGGCGGCATGCCTTATACTGTTTTGCACATATCAATATGAATATTCATCGCTTCCGGTTTTGAGGGACGCTCACTAGAATCGCGGGTCATTCTTCCTTTCCGTAGAGTCCCATCATGCGCCTTCGCCATTCCCTGGCCGTTCTTGCCTCGTTGATCAGTATTGCCGCCGGCCCGGCCATGGCGCAGGACGCCGAACTGAAGGTGGGCGTGACTGTCGGCCCGCACGCGCAGATCGGCGAAGTGGTGCAGCAGGTGGCGGCCAAGGACGGCCTGAAAGTGAAACTGATCGAATTCAGCGACTTCATCCAGCCGAACGCCGCGCTGGATGCCAAGGAGCTGGACCTGAACATCTACCAGCACAAGCCTTTCCTGGACTCGCAGAACAAGGCGCGCGGCTACAAGCTGGTGCCCGTGGCGACCGCTGTGGTGCAGCAGATGGGCATCTATTCCAAGCGCCTGAAGTCGCTGGACGACCTGCCGCAGGGCGGCAAGGTAGCCATTCCGAATGACCCGACCAACGGCGCCCGCGCGCTGCTGGTGCTGCAGGCCGCCAAGCTGATCAAGCTGAAGGATGGTGTCACGGTGACCGCGTCGCTGTTCGATGTAGTCGAGAACCCCAAGAACCTGAAGTTCATCGAAATCGAAGCGGCGCAGTTGCCGCATTCGCTGTCGGATGTGGACGCGGCGGCCGTGAATTCCGCCTACGCCATCCCCGCGGGCCTGTCGCCCGCCAAGGACGCGCTGGCCCTGGAAAGCAAGGACGCGCCGTTTGCCGCCGTGGTGATCGCCGCGCGCGAAGACAACAAGAACGATCCGCGCATCGCCCGTTTCATCAAGGCCTACCAGTCGGATGAAGTGAAGGCGTTCGTGGCCAAGCAGTTCCCCGGCGCTTACTCGACGTCCTGGTAAGCGGCGCCGCGCCTGGCGGGTCGGCCCGTCAGGCGTATTTCCCCGTCAGCCCGCCATCGACAAGCAGCTCGGTGCCGGTGATGTAGGACGCGTCGTCCGACGCCAGGAACGCCACCGCTTTAGCGACCTCCCAGGGCGTGCCCATCCGACCCATCGGCACTTGCTTGTCGCGCGCGGCCAGCGCCGCCTGGAGATCATCGGGATCGAACATACGCGCCACGTTCTGCGCCACGCGCGGCGTATCGATAAGGCCGGGGATGACGGTGTTCACACGGATGCCGTCGGCGGCGTATTGCTGCGCCGCCATGCGCGCGAAATGAATCACGGCGGCCTTGCTGACGCTGTACGCCAGGTGCGGATAGCCGGTGTACCGGATGCCCGCGATGGACGACACCGTGACGATCGCGCCGCCGCCTTGATTGCGCATCAGCGGCGCCAGCAGACGCGTGGCGATGAGCAGGCTGGTCACGTTCACTTGCTGGATGCGGTCCCAGTCTTCCAGCGAAATCTCTTCCGGCCCGCCCACCTTGCCGATGCCCGCGTTGGCTTGCAGGATATCGATGCGCCCGTAGCGGCGCAGCGCGGCATCCACCGCGGCCTGCATGGCGTCCGGGTCGGCCACGTCTGCCTGCACGGCCAAGGCGCTGCCTCCCGCCAATGCGACTTCATGCGCGGCGTCTTCGGCGGCGGCCAGGTTGGCGTCCAACGCCACGATGGCCGCGCCTTGGCGCGCAAGCGTCACGCAGCTGGCGCGGCCGATGCTCCAGCCAGCGGCCGATGTGCCTGCGCCAGCCACCAGCGCGATCTTGCCCGCCAGGCGCGTGTCGGTGCCGGCCGTCGTCATGCCGATTCCCCGCCGTCTTGCTGGTGTGTCTTGCCGCGACCCACGTAGGGGATGGCGTGGTCGATGGTTTCCCAGATGTAGCGGCCGGACGGGCTCTGCTGTTCTTCGGCCACGTGCGAGACCAGGCCGGCGGCGCGCGAGATCACGGCGAACCCGCGCATCAGGTCGGTCGGCACGCCGATCTCGCTGAGCAGCGCGGCCACCGCGCCCGTGGCGTTGATGGTGATGTGTTTGCCATAGGTCTCGTCCACTGCTGCGGCCAGCAGGCGTAGCGCGTTCAGCGATGCACCGTCTAGATCCGGCTCGGCCTCGGCCAACGCCAGCAGCTTGATCGAACGCGGGTCGTCGGGCTTGTGCAGGTGGTGGCCGAAACCGGGCAGGGCGCGGCGCTGTTCGCGGAATTCGCGCGCGATGGCCAGCGCCTCGGCCCGGCCGTCTGGCGCTTGCTTGATGCGGTCCAGCAGGCGCGAGCAGTTTTCCATGGTGCCGACGAACTGGCTGCCCACCGCCATCAGGCCGGAGGCGACCGCGCCCTGCAGGTTTTCGGGCGCGCTCATGTAGATCAGGCGCGTGGCGATCGCGCTGGGCGTCATGCCGTGTTCCATCAGCGTCACCAGCACGGCATCGACGATGCGCATGTCCACCGGGCGCGCGTCGCGGCCCAGAATCTGCATGATCATGACTTCGGTGAAGGTCTTCTTGCCAATCAGGTCTTCGACCAGGTCGACGTCGCGGTACGACATCCCGGTCAGGTGATGGGCGCAGAGGCGGGTTTCGGGCGTGTTCATGGCGTCTCCTTTTGCGCGGCGTCGCGCACGGCGTTCTTCAGGACCTTGCCGACGCTGGAGCGCGGCAGGCTGTCATGGATATGGAATTGCTTGGGCGTGGCCACCGGACCCAGCAGCGCGCGCACGTGGGCCTTCAGCGCGTCGGCATCGGCCTGTGCGCCGGGGTGGAACTGCACGGCCGCGTGGACGGCTTCGCCCCACTTGTCGTCGGGCAGGCCGAACACCGAGCATTCGTACACCGCGGGGTGCGAGGACAGCGCGTTTTCGACATCCACGGGATAGACATTGAAGCCGCCGGTGATGATGACGTCGCGCAGCCGATCCTTCAGGAACAGGTAGCCGCGCGCATCGATCAGGCCGGTGTCGCCCGTATGGAGCCAGCCGTCGACAAGCGTTTCGGCGGTCTTCTCAGGCAGGCGCCAGTAGCCGGTCATCGTCAGGTCGCCGTGCACCACGACTTCCCCGATTTCGCCGCGCGGCAAGAGCGCGCCATCCGGGCCCATGATGGCCACGTCGGACAGCCACGTTGCGCGCCCGACCGAGGCGCGGTTCTGCGGCGCTTCCAGGTCGGCGGGCTGCAGCACGGTGGCGATCTGCGGCGCCTCGGTCTGCCCGTAGGTGGTGCCCAGCACGGGGCCGAAGAAGTCGCGCGCGCGGTCGATCTTTTCGGGCGGCATCGGCGCGCCGCCATAGATCAGGTTGCGCAGCTTGGGGAAGTCTGCGCGCGAGACGCCTTCCTGCGCCATGATCATGTATATCAGCGTGGGCGGCATGAAGCTCAGCGTGCCGCCGCGTTCGCGGAATGCCGCCGTGATGGTGGCGGGGGTGACGGCGTCCAGCAGCAGGTGCGCGCCGCCGCAGGCCAATACGGGCAACAGGTATGTGCCCGTGCCGTGTGTAATGGGGGCGGACACCACGTATCGGTCGTCGCAGGTCAGCGCCCAGCTGGCGATCTGGTTGATGATGCCCGCGTTCCAGGCGCGGTACGGCTGCATCACGCCCTTGGGCAGGCCGGTGGTGCCGCCAGTGAACTTGATGGCTTGCGTGGCGTCGCGCGACTGCGCGTGGCGCACCGGCTCGCATCCGGCGTATTGCTGCAGCAGGGCGTGCAGGCGCAATCCGTTTTCCCGGTCGCCTTCCTGACCGTCCTCAAGATGGATGCGCGCGCTGTCCGAGGGCGGCGCCAAGGGATCCCCGGCGGCGTCGACGATGACGATGGACGGTTCGGTGGCGTCCAGGATGCGCCCGATCTCGCGCGCGGTGCTGCGGTAATTGAGCGGCACCCAGACTTTGCCGCTGGCCAACACGGCCAGCAGCGCCAGGATGTGCCGCGCCGAGTTGCCGGCGCAGATGGCTACCCGGGTCTGCGGGTCGGGGTCCAGCCCTTGCAGCGCGGCCGCCAACGCCCGCGTGTCGGCCGCCAGCTGCGCATAGGTGACGGCGCCTTCCGGGCCGTCCAGCGCCACGCGTTCGGGATACTGCTCCGCGGCGCGGAAAAAGAAATCGATCGGGTACACCCTGTGCTCCTTAAAACCTAGTTGGCCTTGATGTCGGCGCGTTTGATGACGGCGCCCCATTTGCCGATTTCACTGTCGATCTTCTTGGCGAAGGTCTCGGGCGTATTCGGCGTGGCGGGCGCGTAGAAGCCGGACTGCTGGTAGGACGCCTGCAACGCCGGGCTGGCCAGCGCCTGGTTCAGCGCTTCGTTCAGGCGCGCGATGACGGGGGCGGGCGTGCCCGCGGGCGCCACCAGGCCGAACCACGATTCCACGTCGAAGCCGGGCAGCCCGGATTCGGCCAGCGTGGGCACGTCCGGCGTGGACGGCAGGCGCTGGGGCGAGGTGACGCCGATGGCGCGCAGCTTGCCGGCCTGCACGTGGGGCAGTGACGAAGGCAGGTTGTCGAACATGGAATCCACCTGGCCGCCCAGCAGGTCGGCCACGGCGGGGCCGCTGCCCCGGTACGGCACGTGCAGGATGTCGGTGCCCGTTTCCATCTTGAACAGTTCGCACGACAGATGGATGGACGAGCCGCTGCCGGAGGACGCGCAGGTCAGCTTGCCAGGATGCTGCTTGGCGTAGGCAATGTATTCCTGCACCGTCTTGACCGGCACCTTGGGGTTGACGACCAGGATGTTGGGGATGGTCGCCACCAGGCCGACGGGCTTGAAGTCCTTGATGAAGTCGTAGTTCAGCTGGCTATACAGCGTGCGGTTGATCGTGTTGGCGATGGAGCCCATGTACAGCGTGTAGCCGTCGGGGGCTGCTCGCGACACGATTTCCGCGCCGATGTTGCTGTTAGCGCCCGTCTTGTTTTCCACCACGAAGGTCTGGCCCAGCGTTTCCGACAGCGACTTGGCCATCAGGCGCGCGACGATGTCGGTGGCGCCGCCGGCGGCATAGCCGACGACAAGGGTGACGGGCCGTTCGGGATATGGCTTCGCCGCAAGGGCAGCGGGGCTGGCGATGAGCGCGCCGCCCAGGGCGGCCGCCAAGGCGGCCAGGCGCCTGGTGAATGTCTTCATGGTTGTCTCCGTCCTGTTTGTCTAATATTTGGACAGATCTTTGTCTGCCCGATTTCATATTGGGCTTTGATAGGGCCGTCATCAACGCAAGCTGTCCAAAATATGAACAAACCGGAATCCGAAACCGCAGGGCCTGTCGTACTGCGTCGCGGGCTGCGCGTGCTGGGGGTGTTGCGCCAGGCCGGAGCGGCGGGCATGCATGTGGTGGACATCGCGCGCGCAGCCGGCATGCAGCGGTCTACCGCCTATCGCTATCTGGACGTGCTGGTGGAAGAGGGCTATGCGCTTCGCGAGTCCGAGGCGCCGCGCTGGCGCATCGCGGAACTGGGGGTGATGATGGCGGGCGATCCGCACGCGCAGGCGGTGCGCGGCCTGCGCCCGGTGCTGCGCCAGATCAGCGACGTGACGGGCGACTCCGCGTTTCTCATCTGCCGGGCCGCGAACGATTCGCTATGCCTGCACCGCGAAGTGGGCAACTACCCGGTGCAGGTGCTGGCTGTCACGGTGGGGCATCGTCAACCCTTGGGCGTGGGGGCGGCGGGTCTGGCGCTGCTGGCGGCCTTGCCGCCGGCAGAGGCCGACGAGGTGGTGGCGCAGAACGAACAGGTGCTGCGCGCCTACGGCGGTATGACGGGCGTGCAGATGCGCCGCCTGGTCGAGAACACGCGGGATCGGGGCTGGTCGGTGGTGGGCAACGCCGCGGTGCCGGGCGTGTTGGGGGTCGGCGTGGCCTTGTGCGACGCGGGCGGCTACCCGCGCCTGGCCGTCAGCGTGTCGAGCCTGATCGACCGCATGCAGGCGCCGCGCCAGCGCAGCATCGCGGAACTGATCCGCAGCCAGCTGGCGCAGGACGAGGTCAGGCGGCTGCCGGCGGCGGCGCCCGGTACGTCTTCTGGTAGTGCACGGTAAAGGTCTTGAAGGCGTCCAGGGCCTTGTGCGGGTCGTGGCCCGGCTTGACCAGGAAGCTGTTGAAACCGACGCGTGCCTGGTAGTGGATGGTGTCGATCATCACGTCGCCGACCGCGCGCAACTCGCCCGTCCATTGGTATTGCGTGCGCAGCAGCTGCGCCAGCGAATAGCCGCGGCCGTCGGTGTAGTTCGGAAAGTCCACCGCGATGAATGCGATGCCGGCCGGGTCCAGCGTGCCGTCGGCCTCGGCCAGCTCGCGCAGGTCGGCATCAGGTTCCAACTGCACGGCAACGGGGTGCCGATGGCGGCGCAAGGTCGCGCGCGAAGTTTTCCAGACGGACAGCGGCACGATCCAGCCGGGTTCGTCGCTGGGTACCTGGCCTTCGGCGGCCACTTCGGGTTCGGGGACGAAGGGGCGCGCCGTGTCGGCTTGCAGGCGTCCGTCGCGGATCAGGTGCGGGCCGGGGGCGTCGTGGGCGTACAGGTCAGGCATGGGCGGGCTCGGCGCTTTGTGCGGGTTTGGCGAAGGCGGGATCAGCGTACACGTCCTGCTTGAAGGGGTCGATGCCGACGCGGTCCACCACGTCGATGAAGCGTTCGATCTCGCTGTCGCGCAATCCCAGGTAGGTGCGGATCAGGCGGTCGACCACGCCGGGCACCTGGTCGCGGGCGAACGACGGGCCGATGATGCGGCCGACGGCAGCACCGCCGCCGCGCGTGGATTCCAGGTCGGGCAGAGGCTTGGCGCCGCCGTTCTGGCGGCCGCCCAGCGTGACCTGATACCACTCTTCACCGGCCTTATCGACGCCCAGGATGCCGATGTGACCCACGTGATGGTGGCCACAGGAATTGATGCAGCCCGAGATGTTCAGGTCCAGCTCGCCGATCTCGAACAGGTAGTCCAGGTCGTCGAACTGGCGCTGGATGGCTTCGGCGACAGGGATGGAGACCGCGTTGGCCAGCGCGCAGAAGTCTCCGCCGGGACAGGCGATGATGTTGGTCAAGAGGCCGATGTTGGGCGTGGCCAGGTTCAGCGCTTCCAGCTTCTGCCAGAGTTCGTGCAGCCGCGAACGGCGCACGTCGGCCAGTATCAGGTTCTGCTCGTGCGAGACGCGCAGTTCGCCGAAGCCATAGGCGTCGGCCAGGTCGGCCACGGCGTCCATCTGGTCGGCGGTGATGTCGCCCGGCGGCACGCCGGTGGGCTTGAGCGACACGCTGACGGCGGCGTAGCCGGCGACCTTGTGCGCGTGCACGTTGGTGCGCAGCCAGCGCGCAAAGCGCTTGTCGCCCGCGGCCAGCGCATCGGTGTTGTCGGTTTCTTCGGCGGCGGCCGCGTCGTACTGCGGCCAGACGAAGCGCGCCTTGATGCTGTCGACGAATTCCTGGGTGATGGTGTCGGGGCCGCCCTTGATGAGCTGCCACTGTTCATCGACCTGCTGCGCGTAGACCTCCGGCGTCAGATCCTTGACCAGGATCTTGATGCGGGCCTTGTACTTGTTGTCGCGGCGGCCGTGCAGGTTGTAGACGCGCAAGGCAGCCTGCATGTAGGTCAGCAGGTCCTGCCATTCGACGAAGGGGTTGATCAGCTTGCCGACGATGGGCGTGCGGCCCATGCCGCCGCCCACCCAGACGCGAAAGCCCAGCTTGCCGTCGCGTTCAACGGCTTGCAGGCCGATGTCGTGCACGCCGACTGCGGCGCGGTCTTGCACGGCGCCGCTGACGGCGATCTTGAACTTGCGCGGGAGGAAGGCGAATTCCGGGTGCAGCGTGGACCACTGGCGGATGATCTCGCACCAGACGAGCGGGTCCACGAGTTCGTCCGGCGCGACGCCGGCGAAATGGTCGGTTGTGGTGTTGCGGATGCAGTTGCCGCTGGTCTGGATGGCGTGCATCTGGACGGTGGCAAGTTCCGCCAGGATGTCCGGCACGTCTTCCAGTTTCGGCCAATTGAACTGGATGTTCTGGCGGGTGCTGAAGTGGCCATAGCCGCGATCCCACTTGCGCGCGATGTGCGCCAGGGTGCGCAGCTGGCGCGACGCCAGCATGCCGTACGGAATGGCGACGCGCAGCATGGGCGCGTGGCGTTGGATGTACAGGCCGTTCTGCAGGCGCAGAACGCGGAATTCATCTTCGGTGAGCTGGCCGTCGAGGAAGCGGCGCGTCTGGTCGGCAAATTGCGCCACACGCTGCTCGACAAGCTGCTGGTCGACGGGGTCATACACGTACATGTCTACTGCCCTTGAAGTCTTCTCGGTCTGAGTCCCAGCGTCCGGCGCAGGGCGGCGGAAATAGGGGATTCATAACCGTAACAGGCAGCAGATATCAGCGTCTAAGTCATTCTGGTAATAAGGAAATAAGGCCCCCACGCTGCACGCGCTACGCGCGCTTGCTGCCCCCCGAGGGGGCGTCCTTCCTCCTTGGGGCGGCCCGGCGGGGAAGGAGGCCTCACGCTGCGCGCACTGCATAAGCTCAGCAGGGGACGTAGGATGGGTGGAGCGCGAGGAGGGCTCTATTAGAAAGAAGGCTTTCAGCGCGCGTAACCCATCAAGCAGCGGTGATGTCTTGGCGGCTTCAGCTACAACGCAACCGCCGCTTGATGGGTTGCGCGCGCTGGGCGGCAATGTTCTTGCTTAAAGAACTCTCGCGCTCCACCCATCCTACGTTTTAGCCCGGGGCGTAGAACACGGGCACGCAGAAACCGGCGCGCAGACCACCAGCGCGCAGACCGTATGGTGCCGGTCGTGGGTGGTAGCGCGAATCGCGGTTGGCGTTACAGCGCCGCGTTCACTGCCCAGCGCGCGACGAAGACCAGGATGATCACCAGGCAGGCGGCCAGGAGCAGGCCGGTGGCGATCAGGGGGCCGGGTTTGTTGTGGGCGATGTCGGCCTGGTAGCCGCGGCCGCGGCGCACGCCGAAAAAACCCCAGAGCACGGAGCGGACCGTGCGCAGGAAACTAAGCATATGTGCCTCCTGGCGGATGAGGGGATACGGCACTGTAGGCCGTGCCGTCCGCGCCAAACAGAGGCAGATTCGCGTCAACCGACCATATCAGATGCGGGCGCCCCGGGGGCGCCGATGCCGCGCACGATGTGGTCCAGCAGCTCCCGCGCAGCGGGCGAGATGTGGCGGCCCGCGCGGCTCAGCACGTGCAGGCTGCCCTGGTTCAGGATGGGATTGGCCAGCGGCAGGCTGGCCAGCCGCTGCGCCCGCATGTCGGCCGTGACGGCAATGGGCGGCGTCAGCGCGTAGCCGATGCCGGCTGCGGCAAACTGCCACAACGCTTTAAAGGAAGAGGTGGTCAGCACATTGCGCAGCCGCACTTGTTCGCTGATCTCGGCCGCCTGGATGTGCTGGCGCACGCCAAAGCCTTCCTGCATGGACGCGCCCGGATAGTCCGCCAGGTCGGTCAGCAGCAGGGGGCGATCCAGCCGGGTCAGGGGGTGATCCTGTCGGACGATGGCGCGGATGGGCTCTGGGCGCGAATAGTGGGTGCGCAGGCGGGCGTCGTTGGGCGGCTGGAACACCAATCCTATATAGGCGCGGTCGTCCACGATGCGCTGCACGATCTCGGAGGTGCGGGCCACGTCGATGTCCAGCGTGACCTCGGGGTGGCTGCGCCAGTAGCCGGGCAGCACGCGGTCGAACATCAGTTCGACGAAGCCTTCGCCCAGCACCAGGTCGATATGGCCGCGTTCGGCCTTGCGCAGGCTGTCGATCTCGGAAAAGAAGCTCTCCTGGATGTTCTGCTGGCGTTTCACATAGCGGGCGAGGATATGGCCCGCGTCCGTGGGCACCACCCCGCGCCCGCGGCGTTCGAACAGGGCCATGCCGCAGTCGCGCTCCAGCGCGGCGATGGCGCGGCTGACGGCGGAGGGGTCCATGTCCAGCACTTCGGCGGCGCCGCGCACCGAGCCGCGGCTCATGACCTGCATGAAATAGTGGGTGCGGCGGGCGTCGAGTTTTTCGTCCATGGCGGGGCTCTTCAAAGCGGAGTGCGGCGGGAGATCCACAGTGCCAACCTAGGGTTTACCCGTAAAATACGGGATAACTTGCAAAATTTTCCCAGGAAAAGGCTGTGCGTTGCATTTTACGCAACGCTAATGCGCAAGTGGTGTCATGGTTGCCCGCGAGGCCCCCGGGCGAAAATCCCGCCTGCTGCCCGCGCCGCCGCCGCAATGCGCCGCCGTGGCGCTACGAAAACTTATTCACGTTCATCAGGGGAATTCGATGTCTCACGCCAGCGTCAGTCTGGCCGCGCCTTCCATGCCGCTATCCGCCCGCATTCGCATGCTGGCCGCCATTTTGCTGGTGGTCGTCATTTCCGAAGCGATCGGCAGTGTCACGTTCGCGGTAGGCCCGGGCAAGATCGTTCTGCAACCGATGCTCTGGGCCATCTTCATCGGCGCGGTCGTGGCCGCTTTCGGCCAGCGCCTGCCGGCGGGTTCGGGCATCGACAAGGCCATGCAGACCCGCATCAGCGGCTATCTGCAGTACGCGCTGTTGCCGTTCCTGGCCAAGCTGGGCCTGATGGTGGGCGGATCGCTGCCGCAGGTGCGCGAAGCCGGCTGGGCCCTGGTGTTCCAGGAATTCGGCCACTTCTTCGGCACCATGGCCATCGGCCTGCCGCTGGCGCTGCTGCTGGGCATCAAGCGTGAAGCCATCGGCGCCACCTTCTCGGTGGGCCGTGAGCCCAGCCTGGCCATCATCGGCGAGCGCTACGGCATGAATTCGCCGGAAGGCCGCGGCGTGATGGCCGAGTACATCACGGGCACCGTGATCGGCGCGCTGTTCGTGGCGCTGATGGCCGGCTTCATTACCAGCCTGAACATCTTTGATCCGCGTTCGCTCGCCATGGGCGCCGGCGTGGGCTCGGGCAGCATGATGGCTGCCGGCGTGGGCGCCATCGCGTCCCAGCAGACGCCGGAAATGGCGCACCAGGTGGCCGCCCTGGCCGCCGCCGCCAACCTGTTGACGACGGTGGTCGGCGTGTACTTCACGCTGTTCATCTCGCTGCCCACGACCATCTTCCTGTACGGCAAGCTGGAACCCGTGCTGGGCCGTTTCTCGCGCAGCAAGGCGTCCGAAGCCGTTGTCGAGAGCAGCGTGTCGGAAGACGTGCCGGCGCATGGCGCCAAGATGGGCTTTGGCGATCGCCTGACCGCCTATCTGGTCTGCGGCCTGTTCGCACTGGTGGGCAACCGCCTGGGCTACAACGTGCCGTTCCTGGACGCGCTGCCGGGCATGGGCATCATCATCCTGCTGGTGGTCCTGACCGACCTGATCCTGCGCGTGTTGCCCAAGCTGCCCGCCGTGGCCGTGCTGTCGCTGATCGCCATGACCGCGGGCTGCCCCGGCGTGCTGCCGTACTCGGACCAGATCATCGCCGCCGTCGGCAAGGTGAACTTCCTGCCGTTCACGACCGTGATTCTGGCCATGGCCGGCCTGTCGATCCTCAAGGACCTGCCCGCTTTCCGCAAGCTGGGCTGGAAGATCGTGGTGGTGTCCCTGGCCGCCAACGCCGGCACCTTCCTGGGCGCCACGATGATCGCGGAATTCTTCCACTGATCCATCGCGCCTGACCATCGGTCAACGAAAAAGCCGCCTGGCGACAGGCGGCTTTTTCTTTTGCGGCGGGCGTCATGGCGTGGCCGCCGGGATGACTGCCGAAGCGGCCGCAAAAGGCGCTCAGCGCGCGTCGGGTGTCACGCCGGGACGGTAGCGTGCGTTGTCGGTGACGTTTTCGGTGGCGCCGATGTTGGCCACGGCGGGCACGCCGACGCCAGCCGCCTTCACGGCCACGGCGGCCTGCCATTCCTGGACTTGCGGATTGCCCATCGCAACCCGGTAGGGCTGCAGCGGCGTCAGTCCTTCGATGGTGCCCAGATCATTGGCGCTGCCGGCGCGCTGCGCCAGCGGATCCGGTTGCGCTGTGAAGTCGTCGACGGCGCGGCGCATGCGGATGTCGGCGTACTGATCGCGCAGCGCATCCAGATTGACCTGCGGCGCAGCAGGCGGCACGTGTGGCGCATCGGCGCCGGCATGCGCGTTCCGGGCGAATACGCCAAAGGCAGAGGGAGGATCGGCGTCACGCAGTCGGGCGACGCGTTGGGCTTCCCAGGCTGTCGTGGCTTGCGCCGCGCGCTGCGCCTGACGCGCGGCAGCGTTTTGGGCCAGACGTTCGGCTTCCCAGGTGGGACGGGTGTCGTCCAGCATCGGGATGCGCGCCGGGTAGGGCGCGGCGACGCGGGGAACAGCGGAGATCGCAGCAACGTTCATGCGGGGCTCCTTGTCGTGGTGGGCCAGAAGTTTGGTCTGGCCAGCGGGTGACAAGTTCACTGTAACAGGAAAGCGTGCGGCCCCCGAGCGGGCTTTTTACCTGGGGCCGCCCCAAGCAAAAAAAGGCCCCTGGCCGAAGCCAGGGGCCGAGCGGCGGCGCCCGTGGGGCGGCGCCGTACCAGGCGGGCGGCGGGACGGGACTCCGGCGGGGTTTCCCGGCCGCACCGCCTGCCCCAAACGCTCAGGGCTTGGTGGCCTGCATGGAGGGGCGTTGGCTGAACGCTTCGTACCAGGCGGCGGTGGCGGGGTGTCCGTCGCGCCAGTTCAGGTCGGGGAAGCGGAAGTCCAGGTAACCCAGCGCGCAGCCGATGGTGATGACGCCGATGTCCAGGCGGCCTTCCAGCGATGCGGCATGCTTTTCAACCAGCGCGAGACCGTCGCGGACCTTGCCCAACTGGCCATCGACCCAGCCGTCCCAGCGCAGCGCCTCCGGGCGCAGCGCGGTTTCATAGCGGGCCAGCAAGGCGGCGCCCATCATGCCGTCGGCCATCGATTGCTGGGTCAGCACCTGCCAGCGCGTGCCGTCGGTCGGGAACAGCGCGCCGCCTCCCAGATCGTTCAGGTATTCGCACACCACGCGGCTGTCGAAGATCGACTGGCCATCGTCGGCAATGAAGGTGGGCACCTGGCCCAGCGGGTTGCTGGGGATGATGGTCTGGTCGCGGGCGACGGGGCCGGCGGCGCTGGGCAGCTTTTCGATGCGGTCGGCCAGGCCGAGCTCATGCGCGACGACCATGCATTTGCGGACGAATGGCGAAGCGGGCGAGTGGAAGATCTTCATGGGGGTCCTTGTCGGTAAGAGGCGTCAGTGTTGTGCATGGGCCAGGTGTTGTCCAGCCACCCAGCCGAAGGTCAGGGCCGGGCCCAGCGTAATGCCGGGCGCCGGGTAGGCGCCGCCCATCACGGACTGCATATCGTTGCCGGCCACGTACAGGCCGGGGATGGGCGCGCCCGCGGTGTCCACGGCCTGGGCGTTGGCGTTCGCCGCGATGCCGCAGGCGGTGCCGATGTCGCCGGGGTAAACCTTGACCGCGTAGCAGGGGCCGTCGGCAAGCGGGGCCAGGCAGGGGTTGGGTTGGTGCTCCGGATCGCCCAGATAGCGGTTGTAGGCGGTGCCGCCTTTGCCGAAATCCGGATCCTGGCCTTGGGCGGCGTAAGTGTTGTAGCGCGCGACGGTGGCCGCCAGCGCGCTGGCCGGCGCGCCGATCTTGGCGGCCAGCGCCGCCAACGTGGGCGCCTGGATCAGATAGCCGGCGTCGATCAGGTGTTGGCGGGGGCGGCCGCCCGGCAGCGCCAGGCCCAGGCCCCAGGTGTCGATGAAGCGTTGGTCGCAGATCAGGAACGCGGGGATGGTGGTCACGGTCTTGTTGCTGCGGTACATGCCCTGCACGAACTCGTGATACGACGTGGATTCGTTCACGAAGCGCTCGCCCGCGCCGTTCACGGCGATCAGGCCGGGCTTGGCGCGGTCCCACACCAGGTGCGGGTAATGCAGGCGTTTGCCGTCGCCCGTTTCCAGCAGGGAGACCGGCGCCCAGAAGGCGGGGCTGGCGTAGCCCGTGCCCAGGGCGGCGCCTGCCTGTTCCGACAAGCGGATGCCGTCGCCGGTGTTGTCGCGCGGCGCCATGGACCAGTCGCCGGTGGGCTGCGGATAGGTGTGGGCGCGGCGCTCGAGGTCCCACGGGAAGCCGCCGGTCGCCATGACCACGCCGCGACGGGCCCGGATGTTCACGGACTTGCCGCCCTGTACGACCGAGGCGCCCAGCACGCGGCCGGCGGCATCGCGGTGCAGGGCCTGCACGGGCGCGTTCAGCCAATAGGCGACGCCGCGCGTCAGCAAACCATGGAACAGCTGCGCGGCCAGCGCGTTGCCCAGCAGCAGCCGGGTTCCCCGGTGATAGCCTCGCAAGCGGTCCGCTGCAAAGCGCAGCACCAGCTTCATGCTGTGGCGCCAGGCGCCAAACGCGCGCGTGGCGCGCAGCAGATGGCGCACGTCGGTGATGTTGACCATCATGCCGCCCAGCACCGTGAATTCCTTCAACGGATCGCGCAGCGTGCGGAAGTGGCGGCCAAGCTTCCTGCCGTCGAACTCCACCGGGTCCAGCGATCGGCCGCCCATCGCCGCGCCCGGCCGGTCAGGGTAATAGTCGGGCGATGCGGTGCGCGCGGCTACGTCCAGGAAGCCGCGTGACACAAGGTAATCCATCATGCGCGGACCGGCCTCCAGATAGGTGCGCTTCATCTCGTCTGACGCCGCGGCGCCAACGGTCTGTTCCAGATACGTCCAGACCTTGTCGAAGCTGTCGGGGTGTCCGGCGCTGTCCGTCTGCGCATTCAGCGGTATCCACAGCGCGCCGCCGGAAATCGCCGTCGAGCCGCCGATGCGGCCGGTCTTCTCGACTAGCAGCACGTCCAACCCTTCCTCATGTGCCGTCAGCGCCGCCGCCATGCCGCCCGCGCCGGAACCGACCACCAGCGCGTCGACTTCCTTGTCCCACTTGATGCTGTCCATGCTGCTTATGCTCCCGACCCGCCCAGCGATTTGCCGCCGTCCACAAAGAGGACCTGGCCGGTGATGAAATCCATGTGCGGCGCGGCCAGGAAGGACACGGCATTGGCGATGTCTTGCGGCTGGCCCGCGCGGCCGGTGGGCTGCAAGGCCAGTTGCGCCGCCAGGCGATCAGGCGTCAGGTTGCGCAAGAGCGGCGTGTCGATCAGGCCGGGGGCGATGGCGTTGACCAGAATTCCGCGCGATGCCAGCTCCATGGCGGCGGCGCGTGTATAGCCCACCAACGCCGCTTTCGAGGCCACGTAGTGAGGATGGTTCTTTGCGCCCAGATAGGCGCGCGACGCGATGTTGACGATCTTGGCGCCCGCCGCCATGGTGCGTGCGGCTTCCTGCGTCAGCGTCGCCACCGCCAGCAGGTTGACGTCGAACGCGCGGCGGAAGTCGTCCGTGCCGACGTCGAAGAACTTGCGCTCGTCGAACAGGCCGGCGTTGTTGACCAGCGCGGCCAGTGGCGGCAGCGAGGACACCATTGTCCGCGTGGCCGCCTCATCCGTCAGATCGACGACGCGGTGCGCCACCGGCAGCCCGCGTGCGCGCAGCGCCTGGGATTCCTGTTCCGCCAGCGCGCCGTTGCGGTCCGCCATCACGACGCTGAAGCCATCGCGCGCCAGGCGCTCGACGATGGCCAGGCCCATTCCGCTTGCCCCGCCGGTGACTAGTGCCGTACCCAGATTCATGGTGTCTCCTTATACGGCCAGGTAGCCGCCGTCCACAGGCAGCACCACGCCGTTCACATAGCTGGCCATGTCCGAGGCCAGGAACAGGACGGGCCCGACGATTTCGTCCGCGCGGCCGGCGCGCGCCAGCGGGGCGCGTCCCATGTACCAGTCGGTGCCGTTGGCTTGTGCGCGCTGGCCCGCCGTCATGTCGGTCTCCATCAAGCCCGGCGCCACCGCATTCACGCGCACGCCATGCGGGCCGAGATCGCGCGCCAGCACTTCCGTGAACGAGCGCACGCCGCCCTTGGACACGACGTAGCCCGCCGTTGAAATGCCGCAGCCGTACGCCACGATGGAGCACAGGTTGACGATGGCGCCGCGCGTGGCTTTGAGCTGTTCGACAAAGGCGTGCGTGACGTTGAACGTGCCTTGCAGATTGACCTGCATGACGCGGTCCCAGATGGCGGGCGTCTGCGGGTCGTCGAACGGCGCGCGCGCCGAGATGCCGGCGTTGTTGATCAGGATGTCCAGGTTGCCGTGGCGCGCCGCGCAGTGCGCCGCAAAAGCGCGCACGGCGCC
>NZ_JBYOKH010000022.1:0-96142 GCF_057799415.1 Achromobacter sp. 18P8.1.1
CGATCAGCAGCTGCTTCATGCGTAGCGTTCCAGGGTGTCCTGCCGGTAGTACGCCCGCAGCAAGCCATACCATTCGGGCAGCGCCTGCTGCATGGGGATGGGGTCCACGAAGAAGTGCTCCGAGCTGACGGCGAAGAATTCCGCCTCGTCGGTGGCGGCGTACGGGTCCATCGGCAGTTGCCCATACCAGGCGTCCGCTTCCTCGCTTTCCGGGTCCACGTCGTGCGGGATGGCCGCCTCGACCGCGTCCAGCGCGGCGATGAAGCGGTCCAGGCTGTCGTCCAGCACCTGCCGCCAGACTTTCGGCTTCAGATCCGGGTGCGCCGCCAGCGACGGCATGCCGTCCGCAAAGCCCGAGCGCAGGTCCAGCTTGTGGGCGAATTCATGAATCACCACGTTGAAGCCGCCGTCGGACAACTGCGTGTCTTCCCAGGACAGCACCAGCGGGCCGCCTTCCCAGGCTTCGCCGGCTGCGTCCTCGATGTATTCGTGGACCACGCCGTCGTCGTCCTGGCGCGAACGGGGAATGCGGAAGCTGGCGGGGTACACGATGATCTCGTCCCAGCCCTCATACAGTTCGGGCGCCAGGTTCAGGATGGGCAGGCTGGCCTGCGCCGCGATGGACAGGCGCATGAAGTCCGAGACCTCCATGCCCTGCGCGCCATTGATGGTCTTGCTGGCCAGCAGCCAGGCCGACCGCGCCAGCAACTGGGCGGATTCGTCGGCGTTCAACGCCGCCAGGAAGGGGTGGGCATCCAGCACCTGCCGCCAGAGTTCGGGCGAGATCCGGGCCTGCATCTCGGCCACCTCTGAAGGGCGGGCGCCCCGGCCCTTGAGCCAGCGCAACATAAGCTTCGGTTCCTTCTACTTCTATATACCGGGAGACGGCGGGGCATTCAGTGTTAACAGACCCTAGTGCTAACAGGCCCTAGTGTAGAGTGTCGGGATATCAACCCGCTACGCACGACGCCCTTCATGTCCGCCCCGCCTGTTATCGACGCGCCTTCGCCTTTCGACGCTTCCTGGCGGCAGGAGGTAGGGGCGGGCCTGGACGCCGACGGCATGGCGCTGATTGACCAGGCGGTTGCCTGGGCCATCCCCCGTTTTGAAGGGCAACAGGCGCTGACGGGTGAACCGTTGGCCAGCCACGGCGCCGGCGTCGTCCGCATCCTGGCAGCCTTGCATACCGACGCCGCCACGCGCGCCGCAGCGCTGCTGGCCGCCTTGCCTACTGACTTGATGGCGCCCGCGCCGGCCTTGCGCAACGACCCCGTCGCCACGGCGTTCGGCGCCGAGGTCGCACGCCTGGTACAGGGTACCCGCGCGCTGCTGCGCCTGGGTGTGGTGGCCCGCCAGGCCAGCGATGCCGAGGCTGAAAGCGGCTCGCAAAAGGAAATGCAGCGCAAGATGCTGCTGGCGATGGCGGCCGACCTGCGCATCGTGCTGATGCGCCTGGCCTCCCGGCTGCGCACGCTACGCTGGCACGCCGAAAGCAAGGCTCCGTGCTCCATCGCCTTTGCGCGCGAAACGCTGGACCTGTACGCGCCGCTCGCCAACCGCTTGGGCATCTGGCAGATCAAATGGGAAATGGAAGACCTGGCCTTCCGCTTCCTGGAACCCGACCGCTACAAGCAGATCGCCCGCCTGCTGGAAGAAAAGCGCGTCGAGCGCGAGGCCTTCATCGCCGGCGCCATCGATCGCCTGCAGACCGCCTTGTCCAAATCCGGCATCGAGGCCGAGGTCAGCGGCCGGCCCAAGCACATCTACAGCATCTGGAACAAGATGCGCGTCAAGCGCCTGGACTTCGCCCAGATGTACGATCTGCGCGCCTTGCGCATCATCGTCGAGGACGTGCGCGCCTGCTATACGGCGCTGGGGCTGGTGCACGAGATGTGGACGCCGCTGTCCGACGAGTTCGACGATTACATTTCGCGGCCCAAGCCCAACGGCTATCGATCGCTGCATACGGTCGTGGCGGACGACGACGGCCGGCCGTTCGAAGTGCAGATCCGCACGCGTGAAATGCACCAGTTCGCCGAATACGGCATGGCTGCGCACTGGCGCTACAAGGAAGCCGGCGCCAAGGGCGGCCAAGTGGCGGCCTCCAGCGAATACGACCGGCAATTGGCGTGGATGCGCCAACTGCTGGCCTGGAACAGCGATGTCGAAGGCGGCGCCGAACCGGGCGCGGAAACCGCCAAGCCGGAAGCCGCCAAACCGGCCGCCGGCAAGTCCGGTCCGGGCAAGAACCGCAACGTGGTGACGGCGCCCGCGCATACCGATGAACGCATCTACGTGCTGACGCCGCAGGCGCGGGTGATCGAACTGCCCGCCGGCGCGACGCCGGTGGATTTCGCCTATCACCTGCACACCGACCTGGGCCACCGCTGCCGCGGCGCCCGTGTCGACGGCCAGATGGTGCCGCTGCAGACGCGGCTGTCCACGGGGCAGACCGTCGAGATCATTTCCGCCAAGTCGGGTGGACCGTCGCGTGACTGGCTCAACCCCCAGTTGGGGTTCCTGGCCAGCCCGCGGGCGCGCGCCAAGGTGCGCATGTGGTTTAACGCCATCGAGCTGCAGCAGCGCATCACCCAAGGGCAGGCGCTGGTCGAAAAGGAATTGCAGCGGCTGGGCAAGACGGCCGTCAACCTGGAGCAACTGGCGCAGAACCTGGGCTTTGCCCGCGCCGACGACCTGTACGTGGCGGCGGCCAAGGAAGAGTTCAGCCTGCGCCAGATCGACAGCGTATTCCAGCAACCGGGGCCGGCCGTCGAACCGCAACCGGCCGCGCTGCGCCACGCCAGTGCGGGCAGCGCCGAGAAAAGCGGCAAGAGCGGCGTGCTGGTGGTGGGAGTGGGGTCGCTGTTGACGCAGCTGGCGCGCTGCTGCCGCCCGGCGCCGCCGGACGCCATCGCCGGCTTCGTTACGCGGGGGCGCGGCGTGTCCATCCACCGCAGCGATTGCCACAGCTACCTGGCGCTGGCGGCGCGCGAACCCGAACGCGTGATCGAAGTGGCCTGGGGCGAGACCTCGGATACCTTCTATCCCGTGGACATCAGCGTGCGCGCGCACGACCGCTCGGGCCTGCTGCGCGACCTGTCCGAAGTCTTCGCGCGGCTGCGCTTGAATGTCGTGGGCGTGAATACGCAAAGCAAGCAGTCGCTGGCCCACATGGTGTTCACGGTGGAAGTGCGCGGGGGCGAATCGCTCGCCCGCGCGCTGGACGCCTTGGCCGAAGTGGCCGGCGTGTCCTCGGCGACGCGCCGTTAGGACGAAGCCCCCAGGGCCGGACGGCCGTGGGGGAGGTGGCCTTAGTGGTCCAGGTTCTCGTGCGCGCGTTCGCGCATGAAGAACGAGGCAATGAGACCCAGCGCTACGCCGAACATCACGTAGTAGGCGGGGGCCATCGGCGAACCCGTGGTCTTGATCAGCCAGGTCACGATGAACTGCGCGAAGCCGCCGAAGATCATCACCGCCACGTTATAGGCCAGCGACAGGCCCACGGAGCGCACGCGCGCCGGGAACAATTCCGCCATCACCGTGCTGAACACGCCGAAGAAGGCCGACACGAAGAAGCACACCACGATCTGCACCGTCAGCAGGCGGCCGATCGACGGCGCATCCGACAGCCAGTAGTACAACGGGTACAGCACGATCAGGTAACCGATCAGCGAACCGATCACCAGCGGACGGCGGCCGATGCGGTCCGACCAGGCGCCCATGAACGGGGTCATCAGCACCATCAGCGCCGCGCCGGCCATCTGCACCATGAATGTGTCTTTCATCGGCAGCTTCAGGATCTGCGTGGAGTACGTCACCAGATACGTGAAGGTAATGTAGATGGACACCGTCGCAGTCACGACCAGGCCCACGCCGATCATCGTTTCGCGCGTGTGGGTCTTGACCATCTGCACCAGGCTCAGGCGTTGCACTTCACCGCGCGCGGCGGCCTGGCGGTCTTCTTCCTGCATCTTCTTGAAGACTTCGGTTTCGTCGATGTTCTTGCGGATATAGATCGCGATGGGAACAATGACCAGGCCGAAGGCGAACGGAATGCGCCAAGCCCAGGCGGCGATCTGTTCCTGCGTGAAGAACTCGGTGATCAGCGTGCCGCAAGCCGCGCCGATCAAGAGCGCCAGCATCTGGCCGGCCATCTGCCACGATCCGTAGAAGCCGCGTTTGCCGTTGGGGGCCATTTCGATCAGCAGTGCGGTCGACGTGCCGAATTCACCGCCCGCCGAGAAGCCCTGCAAAAGGCGCGCGATCAGGATGAAGATCGGGGCCAGGATGCCGGCGGCGTGGTAAGTCGGGGCAACCGTGATCAGTGCGATCGACACGGCCATCAGCGAGGTCACCATCACCATCGCGGCCTTGCGGCCCTTCTTGTCGCCGTACATGCCCAGGATGATGCCGCCCACCGGGCGCATGAAGAAGCCGACGCCGAAGATCGCGGTCGTCATCAGGATGGCGTTCAGTTCGCTGCCGGGCAGGTTGGGGTCGGTCGGGAAGAACAGCTTGGCGATGATCGGCGTCATGAACGCGAACACCAGGAAGTCATACCATTCGAGGGCGTTGCCTATCACTGCGGCCACGATGTTGCGTGTGGGAACTGCTTTGTGCTGCACGGTTTCTCCTTGGGGGTATTTTCCAATCCGGGCGACATTCTAGGCGCTTAACCCGTGAGCGGTGGGTAAGGCCGTCCAAGACGCGGGCGCTTCCTGGCTTTACACTTGCCGTTTTCCCCCAAAAGAGAAGTGACATGAACGCGCGCACCTGGCTGGAAACGCTGGTGGGTTTCGATACCACCAGCCGCAATTCCAATCTTGCCCTGATCGAAACCGTCCGCGATTGGCTCCGCGGCCAGGGCGTCGATGCGTGGCTGGCGCACAATCCCGAGCGCACCAAGGCCAACCTGTTCGCCACTCTGCCTGCGCAGGACGGCAACCAGCAGGGCGGCATCGTCCTGTCGGGCCACACCGACGTGGTGCCCGTGGATGGCCAGGACTGGAGCACGGACCCGTTCAAACTCGTCGAGAAAGACGGGCTGCTCTATGGGCGCGGCAGCTGCGACATGAAGGGGTTCATTGCCGGTTCGCTGGCGCTGGTGCCGGAATTCCTGGCCATGCCGCGCAAGAAGCCGATTCACCTGGCGTTCTCCTATGACGAGGAAGTCGGCTGCGCCGGCGCGCCGTACATGCTGGCCGACCTGCTGGAACGCGGCATCCGCCCCGAGGGCTGCGTGGTGGGTGAACCCACCGGCATGCAGGTGGTCGTGGCCCACAAGGGCATCAATCTCTTCCGCTGCAAGGTGCACGGCAAGGCGGCGCACTCGTCCTTGACCCCGCGCGGCTGCAACGCCATCGAATACGCTGCCCGCCTGATCTGCCGCATCCGCGATCTGGCCGACAGCTTCAAGGCCAACGGCCCGTACGACCAGTTCTACGACGTGCCGTTCTCCACCATGACCACCAATCAGATCCGGGGCGGCATCGCGGTCAATACCATCCCCGAACTGTGCGAATTCACCTACGAATTCCGCAACCTGCCGGGCATGCAACCTGACGAGATCCAGGCCGAAGTCGAAAAATACGTGCGCGATGAGCTCTTGCCGCGCATGAAGGCTGAATTCGACGGCGCCAGCATCGAAATCGAAACCGGCGCGGCTGCCCCCGCCCTCGAAGCCTCGGAAGAAGCCGCCATCACCCAGCTGGTGCGCGCGCTGACCGAAGACCGCACCACCCGCAAGGTGGCCTACGGTACCGAAGCCGGCCTGTTCCAGGGCATCGGCATTCCCACGGTCGTCTGCGGCCCCGGCCACATCGAACAGGCCCACAAGCCCGACGAATACGTCGCCCTGGACCAGATGGCCTCGTGCGAGACGTTCCTGCGCCGCCTGGGCCAATCGCTCTAAGCGCCGTCGGGGTGCAGCCAGGGCAGGGGCTTCCCACCCTGGCCGCGCCCGGGTCAGGTAAAATGACGGGTTGCAAACCGGATTTGCGGCCGGCAGTGGTCTGCCGCGATACCGGGGGAGATGCTTGGTGAAACCTTACGACTTTCCGGATGCCAAGGGCCATTTCGGCCCTTATGGCGGTGTTTTCGTGGCGGAAACGCTGATGCACGCGCTCGACGAGCTGCGTGCCGCCTATGACCATTACCGTGTCGATCCCGCCTTCCTGGAAGAGTTCAACTACGAGCTCAAGCATTTCGTCGGCCGGCCCAGTCCGGTCTACCATGCCCGCCGCTGGTCGGACCTGTTGGGCGGCGCGCAGATCTGGTTCAAGCGCGAAGACCTGAACCACACCGGCGCGCACAAGGTGAACAACTGCATCGGCCAGGCGCTCCTGGCCAAGCGCATGGGCAAGCCGCGTGTCATCGCCGAAACCGGCGCCGGCCAGCACGGCGTGGCCACGGCCACGGTGGCGGCCCGCTACGGCATGGAATGCGTGGTGTACATGGGCAGCGAAGACATCCGCCGCCAGGCGTCGAACGTCTACCGCATGAAGCTGCTGGGCGCCACGGTGGTGCCGGTCACTTCCGGTTCGCGCACCCTGAAGGACGCGCTGAACGAAGCCATGCGCGACTGGGTCACCAACATCGAAAACACGTTCTACATCATCGGCACGGTAGCGGGTCCCGACCCCTATCCCCGCATGGTGCGCGACTTCCAGACCGTCATCGGCAACGAATGCCTGACACAGATGCCTGAAGCCATCGGCCGCCAGCCCGACTACGTCGTGGCGGCGGTGGGCGGCGGCTCGAACGCCATGGGTATCTTCCATCCCTACATCCCCTATGAAAACGTGCGCCTGATCGGCGTCGAAGCGGCGGGCGAGGGCATGGACAGCGGCAAGCACGCCGCATCGCTGGCCGCCGGCCAGGTGGGCGTGCTGCACGGCAACCGCACCTACGTCATGCAGAACGCCGATGGCCAGGTCCAGGAAACGCATTCCGTGTCCGCAGGTCTGGACTACCCCGGCGTCGGCCCCGAGCATGCCTGGCTGAAGGACACGGGCCGCGCGGAATATGCGGGGATCACCGACGATGAAGCCCTGAAGGCGTTCCACGACTGCTGCCGCATCGAAGGCATCATGCCTGCGCTGGAGTCGTCTCATGCCATCGCGCAAGCCGCGAAGATGGCCCCCACGCTGCCGCGCGACGCCGTCATCCTGGTCAACTTGTCGGGCCGTGGCGACAAAGACATGCATACCGTCGCCGAACGTGCCGGTATCGAGCTCTAACAAATGACAACTCGCACTGATCGCATCGCCGCCGCCTTTGCGCGCACCGCCGAATCCGGCCGTGCCGCGGCGCTGATTCCGTATATCGCGGCAGGCGACCCGTCGCCCGCCGCTACCGTTCCCCTGATGCACGCGCTGGTCGAGGCCGGCGCCGACGTGATCGAACTCGGCGTGCCGTTTTCGGATCCCATGGCCGACGGCCCGGTGATCCAGCGCGCCGCCGACCGCGCCATCGCGCAGGGCGTGGGCCTGACCCGCGTGCTGGAGCTGGTGGCTGAATTCCGCCAACGCGACACCACCACCCCCGTGGTGCTGATGGGTTACGCCAACCCGATCGAGCGCATGGGCCAGACGGCATTTGCCGTCAACGCCGAACGCGCGGGCGTGGACGGCGTGCTGGTCGTGGACTACCCGCCTGAAGAAGTCATCGAGTTCGCCGCGACCTTGGGTGAACATGGCATTGCCCCCATTTTCCTGCTGGCTCCCACCTCCACCGAGGCCCGGATCCAGGCCGTGGCGGAAGTGGCGCGCGGCTATGTGTATTACGTGTCGCTCAAGGGCGTCACGGGCTCGGGCTCGCTGAATACCGACGACGTCGCCGAACGTGTGGCCGTCATCCGCCGCCATGTGCGCAACATCCCGGTGGGTGTCGGCTTCGGCATCCGCGACGCGGAAAGCGCCCAACGCGTGGCGCGCGTGGCCGATGCGGTCGTCATCGGCAGCAAACTGATTGAAACGATGGAGCAGGCGGTGGCTGACGCCCCGGCTGCCCAGAAAACCGACGCTGCAGTCACCGCCGCCAGCGGCTGGCTGCGCACCATCCGGCTCGCGCTGGATCAAGTAAAACGAGAAAACGCGTCGGCCTGAACGGCGGGCGCGACCTCACACGGGATGAAATATCAATGAGCTGGATCGAAAAACTCCTGCCTCCTCGCATCAATAAGACCAGCGACAGCGGCGCCCGCCGCGTGCCCGAAGGCCTTTGGGTGAAATGCCCGTCGTGCGAATCGGTGCTGTACAGCGAAGACTTGGCGGCCAATCTGCATGTGTGCCCCAAGTGCGACCATCACATGCGCATCGGCGCCCGTGCCCGCATCGATTCGCTGCTGGACATGGAAGGCCGCGTCGAAATCGGCCAGACCACGCGTTCCGTGGACACGCTGAAGTTCAAGGACACCCGCAAGTACCCCGAGCGCCTGCAAGAGGCCGTCAAGCAAACCGGTGAAACCGATGCGCTGGTGGTCATGAGCGGCTCGATCCGCGGCGTGCCCGCGACGCTTGCCTGCTTTGAATTCGAATTCATGGGCGGGTCCATGGGCTCGGTGGTGGGCGAGCGCTTTGCGCGCGGCGCCCAGGCCGCCCTGGACAACAAGACGCCGTTCATCTGTGTGGCTGCCTCCGGCGGCGCGCGCATGCAGGAAAGCCTGCTGTCGCTGATGCAGATGGCCAAGACGAACGCCATGCTCACGCGCCTGTCGGCGGCGGGCCTGCCATTCATCAGCGTGCTTACCGACCCCACCATGGGCGGCGTGTCGGCCAGCTTCGCCTTCATGGGCGACGTGGTCATCGCCGAACCCAAGGCGCTGATCGGCTTTGCCGGCCCGCGCGTGATCGAACAGACCGTGCGCGAGAAGCTTCCTGAAGGCTTCCAGCGCGCCGAGTTCCTGCTGCAGAAGGGCGCCATCGACATGGTCATCGACCGCCGCCAGCTGCGCGAGGAAATCGCCCGCCTGCTGGCGCTGTTGACCAATCAGCCGGCGGACGTCGTCACCGCCGTCTAATCCGCCTTCGCCGCGTCAAAAAATGCCGTCGTCAGCCTGGTGCTGTCGGCGGCATTTTCGTTGTTGGCCAGCCGCATAATTGTTGTGCCGCAGGCCGGATCTTGTATCGGGTGTGACCACGTTTTTCGGAACAGTGTTTTCCACCTCGAATTGTTGCCATATTGCGACAATAGCCAAGCCATGCGGCCCGGATTTTGATATGTTGCCGGTTAGACCAGAATTCTACGGAGTTACCTATGCTGTCGACCAAGAAGAAAATGCTTACCTGCCTTATCGGTTTGGCGCTTGCCGGCGCCGCCACCGTGGCCAGCGCGCAATCGTCCGAGGGCACGCAAGGCGGGGTCAGTATGCATTACGGCATCGGCGACCACTATCAGCGCTTCACGCTGAACTACGAAACCCCTTCGGTCTGGACCTACCAGTTCGGTGGCAATTGGGGCCGTCTGGACCTGACGCCTGAACTTGGCGCGTCCTACTGGTGGGCGGACGGTTCGCGTTCGCCGGGCCATGTCTGGCAGTTGAACGCCATCCCGATGTTCCGGTGGTGGACAGGCGAACGCTTCTATCTGGAGGCTGGCATCGGCGCCACAGTGTTCTCCAGCACGCGCTTCGCCAATGAGAACATCAGTACCGCCTTCCAGTTCGGCGACCACGTCGGCATGGGCTTCCTCCTGACCCCGAACAACCGTATCGGCGTGCGCTATTCGCACTTCTCCAACGCCAGCATCAAGCGCCCGAACCCGGGGCTGGACATGGTCCAGCTGACGTATACCTACCAATTCTGAGCGCAGCTCAGCTGCAATCTTGAAGCCCTCGACCACGAGGGCTTTTTTTCGGCTTGTGGTCTTGCCGCTGCGGCTGGCACCGAGCGCGTCGGGGCGGCCTTAGGCAAAAAAAAGCCCCCATCATGCGATGGGGGCTTTTTGTCGCGCGAGCGGCTTAGTGGCGCGTTTCGACTTGAACCAGCGGTTCGTTCGAGACGGTCGCAACCGGCTTGCGCTCACGGCCCAGGCGGGTCGGCGTATGCGCGGCGGCGATGCGCAGCTGGGTCTGGGCGTGGCGGTCCGGATCGGTTTCCACCCACTTCAGGCCAGCGGCGTTCACCACGTCGTGCAAGGCTTGGGCCTTGGCCGTCGGGGCCGTTGCCGGCACCACGATCGGCTGTTGTGCGTCAGCCGGGGCGGCGGCCGGCGCGGCAGCGACCGGAGCGGCGGCTTCAACCACCGGCGCGGGGGCCGTCACGACGGGTTCCGCGGCAGCGGTTTCCACGGGGGCAACGACCTGCGCAGGTGCGGACACCTGGCTGGCGGGTTCCACGGCGACCGGCTGCGTCACTTCCGGGGCAGCCGTTTGCACGGGTTGGGCCACGGGAGCGGCTGCAGCTTGCACGGGTTCGGCCTTCGGGGTGTCTGCCTGTTGGGCTTCGACCACCTGGGCTTCGACCTGCGGGGCGGCCACTTGGGTTTGCACCGGTGCGGCTTCAACGACCTGGGCTTCCGTCACCTTGGTCTGGACGGCTTGCGTCTGAGCCGGGGTGGCCTGTTCGGCGGTCACCGGAGCGGCTTCTGCAACTTGGGCCGGGGCAGCCGGAGCAGCAGGAGCGGCTTGGGTCGCGACGCCTTCGGCTTGTTCGCCGGCGTCGTCATCCGAACCGTCTTCCAGTTGCTCGTCGCTGCCAGCCAAGCCTGCTTCGTCCGGGCTGCGGCGGCCACGGCGGCTGCGGCGGCGACGGCGCTTGCGTTCCGGATCGGCTGCGCCTTCGGCGCCTTCTGCCGTCGGGATGCCGTCAGCGGTCTGCTCGGCGGCGTCGGCCGCGTCCACAGTGGCTTCAGCAGCCGGCTTGGTGTCGGGCAGGGCGGTCGCGACGCTTTGCGCCAGCGCGGCCACCATGCTTTCCTGTTCGCTCATCGGCGCGTCGGACTGGCCTTCTTCACGGCGATTGCGGCCACGGCCACGGCGGCGGTTGCGGCCAGCGCCGGTGTCGTCGCCATTGGCCAGGTCAGCCTGGTCGGGGCGGTTGGAGGCCAGGGCTGCCTGTGCAGCCTGGTCGCCGCGCGGTTCGTTGCGGTTGCCGCGGTCGCCACGTTCCTGGCGCTCGCCGCGTTCGCCTTCGGGGCGACGGTTGCCACGCACGTGATGGCGGCCGCCTTCGCTGCCTTCAGCGCCTTCGGCACGCGATTCGCCGCGACGGTTGCGGTTGCGGTCCGAACCGTGGCGTTCGCCGCGGCGTTCCTGGCCGTCATGGCCGCTGCGGCCCTTGCCGCCACGGCCGGAGGCCGCGCGCTTGGCGCTGTCTTCCTGGGCGGCGGGGGCGGGCTTGGCGGTGTCGGCATTGCCGGTCAGCCAGCCGACCAGGCGCTTGAACAGGCCGCCGAGGCCACCTGCTGCGGCGGGCGCTGCGGGAGCGGCGACCGGGGCTGCGGGCGTCGAGACGGGAGCGGGCTGCGAGGGCGTGATGCCCTTGACCAGCGCTTCCGGACGGGCCTTGATCTCGCTTTCGCGCGGCTGCCAGGGCGCGTCCGTGGCCGGCGCTTCAACCAGCTCGAAGCTGGTCTTCAGTTCTTCCAGTCGCGGATCGTCGTGGCGCAGGCGCTCGATGTGGTGGTGCGGCGTTTCCAGATGCTTGTTGGGGATCAGCATCAGGTTGACCTTCAGGCGGGCTTCCATCTTGGTGATGTCGGCGCGCTTTTCGTTCAGAAGGTAGGTGGCAACGTCCACCGGCACCTGGGCGTGGACCGCCGCGGTGTTTTCCTTCATCGCTTCTTCTTGCAGCAGGCGCAGCACGTGCAGGGCGCTGGATTCGGCATCGCGGATCACGCCGGTGCCGTTGCAGCGCGGGCAGGTGATGTGCGAGCCTTCGTTCAGGGCCGGACGCAGGCGCTGGCGCGACAGTTCCATCAGGCCGAAGCGCGAGATCTTGCCCATTTGCACGCGGGCACGGTCGAAATGGAGGGCATCACGCAGGCGCTGTTCGACGGCGCGCTGGTTCTTGCTGTCTTCCATGTCGATGAAGTCGATGACGATCAGGCCGCCCAGGTCGCGCAAGCGCAACTGGCGGGCCACTTCGTCGGCCGCTTCGGAGTTCGTGCGCAGCGCGGTTTCCTCGATGTCGGCGCCGCGCGTGGAGCGGGCCGAGTTCACGTCGACGGAAACCAGCGCTTCGGTGTGGTCGATCACGATGGCGCCGCCCGAGGGCAGCGTCACGGTGCGCGAGTACGCCGTTTCGATCTGGTGTTCGATCTGGAAGCGCGAGAACAGCGGGATGTCGTCTCGGTAGCGTTTGACGCGCTGGACGTTGTCCGGCATCACCACGCTCATGAAGGCGGTGGCCTGGTCGGCGATCTCGTCGGTGTCGATCAGGATCTCGCCGATTTCGGGCGAGAAGTAATCGCGGATGGCCCGGATGACCAGGCTGGATTCCAGGTAGATCAGGATGGGCGCGGAGTTGTCGCGGGCAGCGCCGTCGATGGCGGTCCACAGCTGCAACAGGTAGGACAGGTCCCACTGGAGCTCTTCGACGTTGCGGCCGATGCCGGCCGTGCGGGCGATGATGCTCATGCCCTGGGGCAGCTCAAGCTGCTCCATCGTGTCGCGCAGTTCCTGACGGTCTTCGCCCTCGACGCGGCGCGAAACGCCACCGCCACGGGGGTTGTTGGGCATCAGCACCAGGTAGCGGCCAGCCAGCGAGATGAACGTGGTCAGGGCAGCGCCCTTGTTGCCGCGCTCTTCCTTTTCGACCTGAACGATCAGTTCCTGGCCTTCGCGCAGCGCATCCTGGATGCGGGCGCTACGAACATCTACACCTTCCTTGAAGAAGCTGCGGGCAACTTCCTTGAAGGGCAGAAAGCCGTGACGGTCTTCACCGTAGTTGACGAAGCAAGCTTCCAGGCCGGGTTCGATCCGGGTGATGACACCTTTGTAGATGTTGCCTTTGCGTTGTTCGCGGCCGGCAGTCTCGATGTCGAGGTCGATGAGTTTTTGCCCATCGACGATTGCGACGCGTAATTCTTCCTGATGCGTCGCATTGAACAGCATGCGCTTCATGAGAGGGTTTCTCCGTTGTCATGACGCGCCGATATCGGCGCGTGACCTCGGGTCACTCGGGCTGCGGCTGAAGCGGGCAAGAAATGCGGACCGTACCTGGGCGGCGCCCAGGCGTATCCGCCGCGGGTCAGGCGGGCACGTCGTGCCGTGGGGCACGGGGTTCTGTCAGCAGGAGGGTCAGCTTCACTGAATGTGGTTTGACGGAAAAATTGCTGTGAACGGCAGTTGCGGTCGGATTGGTTGCCTACACGCAGCTGGTGCTTTAAATATGCGACGATTCTTGCAGTGCTTCAGAGCCGCTTGCGGCATGCAACGGACCTGCTGGGACAGCGGGCAAAGTGAATGCCACACCACTATCCGGCAGGGCGCGGTTGCGCCGGCGACCAAGAGACCCAGGGGTTGAATGAGCAGGCAGTACAATGGCGGCCCGCGCGCTCGACGGAGTTGCGTATTTAAATTGCATCTCTACGCCAGGCGGCTAGTTCAGCCCCTTAAGGCTGTCCCGATTATATGTCGCTTTCCGCAATGCGCAAAGAAACTTCCTCCCCCATATCCCCCTCTAAAGCCCCCCCCGCCGTCCGAATGGTGGAGGTCGATGCCGAGCATGCCGGCCAGCGTCTGGATAACTACCTGATGCGCCTGTGCAAGGGCGTCCCCAAAACGCATATCTACAAAGCCATCCGCGGCGGCGAAGTGCGCGTAAATAAGGGACGCATTTCGGTCGACTATCGCATTGTCGAGGGCGATATTGTGCGCATCCCGCCCCTGCGCTTGCCGGATCCGGGCAAGCCCCGGCCGGTGCCCGGCGCGGAATTCCCGATCGTATTCGAGGACGACGCCTTGCTGGTCGTGGACAAGCCCGCCGGCGTGGCGGTGCACGGCGGCAGCGGCGTGTCGTTCGGCGTGATCGAACAATTGCGCGCCGCCCGGCCCGAGGCCAAGTTCCTGGAGCTGGTGCATCGGCTGGACCGCGAGACCTCGGGTCTGCTCATGGTGGCCAAGAAGCGCAGCGCGCTTTTGGCCCTGCATGCCATGCTGCGGGAAGGCAAGGGCGACAAGCACTATCTGGCCCTGGTCGAGGGAGATTGGGTCAACGATCGCCAGCACATCAAGCTGAGCTTGTCCAAGTGGACCACGCAATCGGGCGAGCGCCGGGTCAAGGTGGATCCCGACGGCCAGACGGCGCACACCATCATCACGCTCAAGCAGCGCTTTGGCGGCTACAGCCTGGTCGACGCCGAGCTGCGCACCGGGCGCACCCACCAGATCCGTGTGCACCTGGCCGCCAGCGGCTTTCCCATCGTGGGTGACGACAAATACGGCCATGACGACGTCCGGGCGGAATTCGCCCGCAACGGGTTCGGCCGGATGTTCCTGCACGCCCACCAGCTGACCCTGGCTCATCCGGTCACGGGCGAGCCCCTGACCCTTACCGCCGAACTGCCTCCCGCGTGCCGGCAAATACTGAAACAACTGGAGTCGGTCTGATTATGTCGTCGTATTCGCTGGTCGTGTTTGACTGGGATGGCACCTTGATGGATTCCACGCACAGCATCGTGGCGGCCATTCAGGGCGCTTGCCGCGATCTGGACCTGGCGGTGCCCTCGGCATCCGAAGCCAGCTGGGTGATTGGTCTGTCCCTGGAAAGCGCGCTGCGCCGCGCTGTGCCGGAACTGACGCAGGCGATGATGCCCCGGTTCCTGGAGCGCTATCGCACCCACTACCTGTTGCGCGACCCCGAGTTGCGTCTGTTTGACGGCATCCCGGAGCTGTTGGCCGAGTTGGCCGGGCAGAACGTGCGCCTGGCCGTCGCGACGGGCAAGAGCCGGGTCGGCCTGACCCGCGCGCTGGCCGCGACCGGCCTGGGCCCCTTGTTCGACGCCACCCGCACCGCGGACGAAACCTTCAGCAAGCCGCACCCGGCGATGCTGCACGAACTGATGCAGGAACTGGACGTCGAGCCGGGTCGAGTCGTGATGATCGGCGATACCTCGCACGACCTGCAGATGGCGGCCAACGCCGGCGTCCATGGCCTGGGCGTGACGTATGGCGCGCATACCCTAAAGGAACTGCAAGGTTGTGCGCCGCAGGCGGTGCTCGATAGCGTGCCGCTGGTGCGCGACTGGCTCTTGCCGCGGGTGTCCGCAAGCGCCTGATCCGGTGGCCGGCCGGGAACGTCCGGCCTCGGGGCGGGTCAATCTGGAAGTTCCCGTCCGCGGCGATGCTGCCGCGGAATATCATGGGATGGCGCAACGTCTATGGCATGCGCAGGGCGCGGCCATCACTGGCAGGCCCCAGACCGGAGAGACCACGATGCTGATACGCAAGCCCGCCGATATTGTTCCGTCCGAAATCACCGACGAGGCCGTCTGGCGCTCGCGGCGCGAATTGATGCTGCGCGCCGGGCTGACGGCCGCCGCCGTGGGTTTGCCGGGCTGGGCGACGCGCAGCGCCTTTGCCCAGGACGCCGGCGCCCTGACGGGCAAGCCCAATGCGTCGCTCAGCGTCATGGACAAGCAGACCTCGCTGGCCGATGTGACGTCCTACAACAACTACTACGAGTTCGGCGTCGATAAGGGCGATCCCGCCGCGAACGCCGGCAAGTTGCAGACGCGCCCCTGGACAGTCAGCGTCGAAGGCGAGGTCGCCCGCCCACGCACCTTCAGCATCGAGGAATTGCTCAAGCTCGCGCCGATGGAAGAGCGCGTCTATCGCCTGCGCTGCGTCGAGGGCTGGTCCATGGTGATCCCATGGGTGGGCTATTCGGTGTCTGAACTGCTGAAGCAGGTCGAGCCCACGGGCAACGCCAAATACGTGGAATTCGTGACGGCGGTGCAGCGCGAGAACATGCCGGGCGTGCGCGCCGCCATCCTCGACTGGCCCTACGTGGAAGGCCTGCGTATCGACGAGGCCATGAATCCGTTGGCGATGCTGGTGTTCGGCGTGTACGGCAAGGTCCTGCCCAACCAGAACGGAGCCCCACTGCGCCTGGCAGTGCCGTGGAAATATGGGTTCAAGTCGGCCAAGTCGATCGTCAAGATCCGGCTTGTGGAAAAGCTGCCGGTGTCGTCCTGGATCAAGGCGGCGCCCCAGGAGTACGGCTTCTATGCCAACGTGAACCCCAACGTCCCGCATCCGCGCTGGAGCCAGGCGACCGAACGCCGCATCGGCGAGGACGGCCTGTTCAGCCCCAAGCGCAAGACCTTGATGTTCAACGGCTATGGCGAACAGGTGGCATCGCTCTACCAGGGCATGGACCTGAAAGCCAACTACTGAGGCATCAATGCCTGAAGGCACTTCGCAACCCGCGGCTACCGCAGTCACGCGCAAGGCGTCCCTGTCCGCTCGGGCAGTCGGGCGGTTCAAGCCTGTCCTGTTCCTGCTGGGCCTGACGCCGTTCCTGCGGTGGATCTGGCTGGGGTTCAACAACGGCCTGACCGCGAACCCCGTGGAGTTCTTGACGCGCTCGTCCGGCACGTGGACGCTGGTTTGCCTGCTGATCACGCTGACGATCACGCCGCTGCGCCGCCTGACCGGGCAGCCCGCGCTGGTTCGCGTGCGCCGCATGTGCGGGCTGTTCGCATTTTTCTACGGGGCCATGCATTTCATGGCCTGGGTCTGGTGGGACCGCGGGCTGGATCCGGCGGCGATGCTGCAGGACATTGGTGAGCGCCCTTTCATCACGGTGGGGTTTGCCGCCTTTGTGCTGATGACGGCGCTGGCGGCCACCTCCACACAGTGGGCCATGCGCCGGCTGGGCAAGCGCTGGCAGCAACTGCACCGCGCCATCTACGCGATCGGACTGCTGGCAGTGCTGCACTATTGGTGGCACAAGGCCGGCAAGAACGACCTGGCGCAGCCGCTCCTGTATGCCTCGGTGCTGGCCCTGCTGCTGGGGTGGCGGATCGTGGCGTGGTGGCGCCGCCGCGCCTAGGGTTCGCCTAAGGCATTGCCAGCATGATCGCCGCGGTTTCCGCGTCCGGCTGGCCATCGTGCAGGGCGGGGCGATAGTGCATCTGGAAGGCCGCCAATGTGTTGATTGTTGCGCGGTCCAGGGCGCCATCCTGCGGGCAGGCATAGCCCAGCCGCAGCAATTGCTTCTGGAACCAGGCCACGTCCGGCACGCCCTCGGTTTGCAGGCGCGCCAGATGCTCGGTGGCGCCGGCCTCGTCGTACCAGCGGCCGATCCCCGCCGCAGCCAATGCTTTCCACGGGAAAAGCGGCCCAGGGTCCACTTTGCGCTGCGGGGCGATATCGCTGTGGCCCACCACGTTTTCGGGGGCGATCCCGTGGCGCTGGATGATGTCGCGCAGCAGGATCGTCAGCGCCCGCAGCTGGCGTTCGTTGTAGGGGTGCCAGAGCGGCTTGCCGTCCGGGCCGTCCGTCCAGCCGGGGTTGACGACTTCGATGCCGATGGACGTGCTGTTCATGGCGATGTTGCCGTACCAGGAACTGGCGCCGGCATGCCACGCGGCACGGTTTTCATCGACCAGGCGATAGGCGCGCCCGGCGTTGTTGATCAGATAGTGCGCGCTGACCTTGCCTTGGGACAGCAGCTTCATGGAGGTGGCGTCGTCGACCGAGGTGTAGTGCAGGACGACGCTGCGTACGCGGCTGGCCTGGCTGACGGCGGTGACGGAGGTGTCCAGGTCCAGTCCGGCGGGGCCGCGCGTGGCGCAGCCCGCCAGGACTGCCGTGGCCAGCAGTGTGGAGATCAAGCGGAACATGGGTCAGCGGGCCAGGTAGAGGAACAGCGTGGGCAGCTTGTCCAATTGGGGCGCCGGCAGCTTTTTCCAGTCGGTCACGGTGTGTGTCACGACCCATTCGTCGGCAGTCGTGACCGAGCGGGCCACGCACAGCTTGGTGTCGCCCTTCAGGCTGGCCAGCAAGGTGGCGAACATGGCGGCATTGCGGTACGGCGTTTCGATCAGCAACTGGGTCTGGTTGTGCTTGGCCGAATGCTGTTCCCAGGCGCGCAACTGCTTGGCGCGTTCGGCCGGGTCCACCGGCGCGTAGCCGTGGAAAGCGAAACGCTGCCCGTCCAGGCCGCTGGCCATCAGGCCCAGCAGGATGGAAGAAGGGCCCACCCAGGGTTTGACGGTGATGCCCAGGCGATGGGCGGCGTCCACGACCTTGGCGCCGGGGTCCGCAACGGCGGGGCAGCCCGCTTCGGAGACCAGCCCGATTTCCGCGCCTTTCCTGACCGGCTCCAGCCACGCCTTGATCTGACCGTCGTTGACCTTGTCGGTCAGCGTGTGGATGGTGATTTCCTGCAGCGGCCGGGTGGTGCCGATCAGCTTCAGGAAGGCGCGCGCTGTTTTGGCGTTCTCGGCGATGTAGGTGTCCAGCCGTCCAGCCAGCGCGCGCACGTCGGCGGGCAGCCAGCGCTCGGGCGGGGCCTCTCCCAGGCCGACGGGGATCAGGTGCAGGGCGCCGCCGCTCACGCGGAAGCTCCCGGCGCGTCCAGCGGATCCAGGCCGAACCGCGTCAGCATGCGCGTCAGCTCGATCAGCGGCAGCCCGATGATGGCGGTCGGGTCGTCGCTCTGGATGCTCTCCATCAGGGCGATGCCCAGGCTTTCCGCCTTGGCGCTGCCTGCGGTATCGTAGGGTTCCTCGGCACGCAGATAGGCCTCGATGGCGCGGTCCGACAGCTGGCGGAAATGGCAACGCGTGACGATGTCGGCTTTTTCCACCCGTTGGCCATCCGTCACCGCCAATGCGCTGTGGAATTCCACGATTTGCCCCGACAGGGCCCGCAATTGCGCCAGGGCGCGGGGGAAATCCCCCGGTTTGCCGATCGGCTGGCCGTCCACGGTGGCCACCTGATCCGACCCGATGACGAGGCTGCCGGGGTGCTTGTCCGCCACGGCCATGGCCTTGGCGACCGACAGGCGCAGGGCCAGCGCGGCAGGCGTTTCACCGGGGTGTGGCGTTTCGTCTACATCGGGGGAAATGGCCGTAAAGGGCAGGCGCAGGCGCGACAGCAGTTCTTTGCGGTAACGCGAGCTGGACGCGAGGATCAGGCTAGGCTTGGAAGGCATGCGATATTTGACGTTAAAGCGTAAGTCGCAGTATTATCTAACGTTTTGCGGGATTTTTGCAGTGAACGGGTACCCAAATTCGGGTCGCGTTCTGGTCACGGCATGCTGTTTGGTAAAGCCAGGTGGGTAAAGCCAGGTTGGCAAAGCCAGGTGGGCAACCCCAGGTTTGCAAACCCAAGGTGGCAAGTACGTGATCCATCGCAAAGACCCGCAGATGCAAAGGATTGATCATTAAGCGCATCGATGCATTCGCATTTGCCCATAGTGGCAAGGAAGCGCATGGCACCATACCTCTTGTGCGGTTTTCGCGCGCGGTTGAAGGGTTACCCGAACAACCGCTGGGCGATGCCGGGCTTGTGACTTGGTCCGTGCGCGGTGAGGTGGGCAAGTCTGGTCTGTTGCTTGGCCGGCCCCTCTTGCACGTTCACGTGCAGGCGAACCCGGTGCTGGTGTGCCAGCGGTGCAACGCGCCGTTCGTGTATCCGGTCGATAGCGAAGTCCTCTTGCAGCTGGTCAAGTCCGAAGCCGATCTCGACGATGGTTTTACCAACGGTGATTACACCGACGGTCATGCCGACGAGGACGATGAAGACGAAGAAGGAAATGGTTTTGTGTCCAACCAGCCTGAAAAGGTGGTCGGTTCACATCATTTTGATCTGCTGGCCCAGATCGAAGATGAGCTCATTCTGAGCGTTCCGTATGTGCCCAAGCATGAAGTATGCCCGGGCGCGCAGGCCAAAGTCAGCGAAGCTCTTGATGAGCCCGCTGTCAAGCGTCCGTCGCCGTTTGCGGTGCTGGAACAACTGAAGCACAAAGATTGAGATCAACATCGGGCCGCATCGCGTACAATGCGCCCCGTTTCTAGGAGTCATCATGGCCGTTCAACAAAACAAGAAGTCCCCCTCCAAGCGCGGTATGCACCGTTCGCATGATTTTCTGGTCAGCCCGTCGACGGCTATCGAACCGAACACCGGCGAAACGCACCTGCGTCACCACATCAGCCCCAACGGCTTTTACCGTGGCCGCAAGGTCCTGAAGACCAAGGCCGACGAATAAGGCCCCCGGGCCGAACTCGTACTCGGACCAATTCGGCTGAGCGCTGATACCTGGCACCCGTGATACGCATCGCCATAGACTGTATGGGCGGAGACTTCGGTCTGCCCGTCACGATTCCGGCTGCGATCGAGTTCGCCCGGCAATTTCCGGATACCCGGCTATTGCTGGTCGGGCTTCCCGACGCTATCGAAGCGGCGCTCTCCGAGCACCGCGGGGTAGCGCGCGATCGTATGGAAATCGTGGCGGCTTCTGAAGTCGTCACCATGGACGACCCGGTCGAGGTCGCCCTGCGCCGCAAAAAAGACTCCTCCATGCGCCTGGCCGCCCAGTCCGTCAAGGACGGGCGCGCTGACGCCTGCGTTTCCGCGGGCAACACCGGCGCGTGGATGGCCATTTCACGCTACGTGCTCAAAACGCTGGACGGTATCGACCGCCCCGCGATCGCCACGTCCATTCCGAACCAGACGGGCCGCGCCACCACGGTGCTGGACCTGGGTGCGAATGTGGACTGCTCGGCCGAGCACCTACTGCAATTCGCCATCATGGGCGCCGCGCTGTCGCAGGCGGTGGACCATCGTGAGAACCCCTCCGTGGGCTTGCTCAACATCGGCGAAGAAGTCATCAAGGGCAACGAAGTCGTCAAGGAAGCTGCAGAGCTCCTGCGCGGCAGCCCGTTGAATTTCTACGGCAACGTGGAAGGCAACGACATCTTCAAGGGCACGGTCGACGTCGTCGTCTGCGACGGTTTCGTCGGCAACGTCGTGCTCAAGTCCGTCGAGGGGCTGGCGAAGATGCTGTCCAGCATCATTCGCGAAGAGTTCAAACGCAACATCGTCACCCTGCTGGCCGGCGCCATCGCCAAGCCGGTGCTCAACCGTCTGCGCAATCGCGTCGACAACCGGCGCTATAACGGCGCCGCGTTGCTGGGCTTGCGTGGCGTGGTCATCAAGAGCCATGGTTCCGCGGATGTCTACGCCTACGGTTTTGCGTTGCAACGAGCTCGCGAAGCCGTAGTGAGTAAACTGCTGGAGCGCACCGCTCAGACGGTCGCTCAGATTACCAAGCGCGTTCAATCGGGCGAGGGCGCCGCAACGCCTTCGCGGAACGTGGCTGGGGACACCGCTTGATGGATACCGCAATGAAATATTCCGCAATCGCGGGCACCGGCAGCTTCCTGCCGGAACGCGTGGTTTCGAATGACGAATTGGCAGCGGAGCTGGCGACGCGCGATATCGCCACGTCCGATGAATGGATCGTTGAGCGCACGGGCATCCGTCAGCGCCATCTGGCCGAACGCGGCGTCACGACCAGCCAGCTGGCCACCGAGGCCTCGCGCCGCGCGCTGGCGGATGCCGGTGTCGACGCTTCCGAGATCGACCTGATCGTCGTGGCCACGTCCACGCCCGATTTCGTGTTTCCCAGCACGGCCTGCCTGGTGCAGGCGAACCTGGGCGCGAAGGGTTCGGCGGCGTTCGACGTGCAGGCCGTGTGCAGCGGCTTCGTCTACGCCCTGACCACCGCCGACAGCTTCATCCGCGCGGGCCGTGCTCGTTGCGCCCTGGTGATCGGTGCGGAAGTGTTTTCGCGCATCCTCGACTGGAACGACCGCAGCACCTGCGTGCTGTTCGGCGACGGTGCAGGCGCCGTGGTGTTGAAGGCGTCCGACGAGCCGGGCATCCTGGCTGCGCAACTGCATGCCGACGGCAGCCAGATGAAGATCCTGAGCGCTGCTGGCAACGTGGCCTACGGCGACGTGACGGGCGATCCGTTCCTGCGCATGGACGGCCAGGCTGTGTTCAAGCAGGCCGTGACCGTGCTGGACCGTTCGGCCCGCGACACCTGCGCCGAAGCCGGCGTGGCGCTCGCCGACGTCGATTGGCTGATCCCGCATCAGGCCAACGTGCGCATCCTGAACTTCCTGGCGCGCAAGCTTGCCGTGCCGGTCGAGAAAGTCGTCATTACCGTTGACAGCCACGCCAACACCTCCGCGGCCAGCGTGCCGCTGGCACTGGATGCCGCGCGCCGCGATGGCCGCGTCAAGCCGGGCCAGCTCATTCTGATGCAAGGTGTGGGCGGCGGATTCACCTGGGGCTCGGTACTCGCCCGCATGTAAGGGTGTGCCCGGGGCAGGGCGGCGCTTGCGCCGCCGCCGCCCGGAGAGCGCACCTGACATTCCACACAGACACTGAATCAATCCAACCGGTCAATCATGAAAATCGCATTTGTCTTCCCTGGCCAAGGTTCGCAAGCTGTCGGCATGCTGGATGCCTGGTCGGGCGTCGCTGCCGTCACGGATACCGTGGCGCAGGCCTCGCAAGCCCTGGGGCAGGATCTGGGCGCGCTGATCGCCCAAGGCCCGGTGGAACAACTCAACCTGACCACCAATACCCAACCGGCAATGCTGACTGCGGGCGTGGCGTTCTACGCCGCCTGGTGTGCCGCTGGCGGCCGCAAGCCCGACGTCGTGGCCGGCCACAGCCTGGGCGAATACGCCGCGCTGACCGCGGCCGGTTCGCTGGCGCTTGAAGACGCCGTGCGCCTGGTGCGCGTGCGCGCCGACGCCATGCAAGCTGCCGTGCCGGTGGGCACGGGCGCCATGGCCGCCATCCTGGGCCTGGACGACGATGCCGTGCGCGCCGCGTGTGCGCAAGCCGCCCAAGGCGACATCGTCGAAGCCGTGAATTTCAACGCGCCTGCGCAGGTCGTGATCGCGGGGCATAAGGCCGCCGTTGAGCGCGCCTGCGAACTGGCCAAGGCAGCGGGCGCCAAGCGCGCGCTGCTGCTGCCGGTGTCCGCGCCGTTCCACTCCAGCCTGCTCAAGCCTGCCGCTGACGTGCTGGCTGGCGCGCTGGCTGCTGTCACGGTCTCGGCGCCGCAGATCCCCGTGATCAACAACGTCGATGTGGCGTCGCCCACGGAACCCGGGGCAATCCGGGATGCGCTGGTGCGTCAGGCATGGCATCCTGTGCGTTGGGTGGAAACGCTGCGCGCGATGAAGGCGCAAGGCGTCACGCACATCATCGAGTGCGGCCCCGGCAAGGTGCTGGCGGGCCTCACCAAGCGTATCGACCCCGAACTTACCGGCCTGGCCATCACCGATCCCGCGTCGCTTGAAGCCGCGTTGGCCGCCGTTAACGGAAATTAAAGACATGGACAACTCGATCGAACTGCAGGGCAAGATCGCGCTGGTGACCGGCGCCACGCGCGGCATCGGCCGCGCCATCGCCCAGGAACTGGCTGCGCGAGGCGCAACCGTCGTGGGCACCGCCACGTCCGAATCGGGCGCAGCCGCCATCACCGAAGCCCTGGCGCCGTCTGGCGGCCGCGGCGTGGTGCTGAATGTGACCGACGCCGAAGCCTGCGATGCGTTGATCGACGCGTTGGGCAAGGAAGGCGGCGGTCCGCACATCCTCGTCAATAACGCCGGCATCACCCGCGATACGCTGGCCATGCGCATGAAGGACGACGACTGGTCCGCCGTGCTGGACACGAACCTGACGTCCGTGTTCCGCCTGTCGCGCGCGGTCCTGCGCAGCATGATGAAGGCCCGCTGGGGACGCATCATCAACGTCACGTCCGTCGTGGGTTCCAGCGGCAACGCCGGCCAGGCGAACTACGCGGCCGCCAAGGCGGGCGTGTCGGGCATGTCGCGCGCACTGGCCCGTGAGTTGGGCAGCCGCAACATCACCGTGAACTGCGTGGCGCCCGGCTTCATCGACACCGACATGACGCGCGCGCTGGCTGAAAGCCAGACCACGGCGCTGCTGCAGCAGATTCCGCTGGGCCGTTTGGGCTCGCCGGAAGACATCGCCCATGCGGTGGCCTTTTTGTCCGGGCCGCAAGCGGGTTACATTACCGGCACCACCCTGCACGTAAACGGCGGGATGTACATGCAATAAGTCACGAATTGCGCGCGGGCGGCCCAGGCCGCCGCGCCGCCGCCGGGCAACCAGCGAGGCTGCGCGCAGTTCATCCGGAAACGCCGCATACCGGTATTCCTGCGCCCCGATGGGCGACAGAACAAGTGCGCGGTGTTATTTTTGTCACGGCCAGGCGTTGCTTTCCTCTACGCTTGGCTATAATTCGCGGGATTTTTCCCAATTGGAGATCTGCATGGAAAGCATCGAACAGCGCGTCAAGAAGATCGTCGCTGAACAACTTGGCGTGAACGAAGCCGAGATCAAGAACGAATCCTCCTTCCTTGACGACCTCGGTGCCGATTCGCTCGACATGGTCGAACTGGTCATGGCGCTCGAAGACGAATTCGAGACCGAGATCCCCGACGAAGAGGCCGAAAAGATCACGACCGTGCAACAAGCGATTGACTACATCAATTCGCACGGTAAGCAGTAAGCTCAGCCTATATCCTTCCGGTTGCCCGACTTTCGGGGCCAACCGGGAAACGGGGCGGTTTCAGGAATTTGCCGTGTGGTCCGCGTGCGGGAAGGGCGTAGTAATGCCCGACCCGCTTTCGCGTGGGCCACACGCGCAGCGCATCCCGAAAACCGCCTTTCTTTTGTCTGTTTGAGGAGTCATCCGTGAAGCGACGTGTCGTCATCACCGGCCTTGGTATCGTTTCTCCCGTAGGGAACGACCTGACCACCGCTTGGGACAATATCGTCAACGGACGTTCTGGCATCAGCCGCATCACCCGTTTCGATCCCTCGGCCATCACCACGCACATTGCTGGCGAAGTCAAAGACTTCGACATCAGCACCTATGTCTCGTCCAAAGAAGCCCGCCAGATGGATACGTTTATCCATTACGGCCTGGCTGCCGGGATGCAGGCATGGCGCGATAGTGGCCTGGAAGTCACCGAAGCCAATGCCGAGCGCATCGGCGTGATCGTGGGCTCCGGTATCGGCGGTTTGCCGCGCATCGAGGAAACCCAGGTCGAATATCTGGCCAAGGGTCCGCGACGGATCTCGCCGTTCTTCGTGCCGGGTTCGCTGATCAACCTGATCTCCGGTCATTTGTCCATTGCCTACGGCATGAAGGGCCCCAGCTACGCCGTCGTCTCGGCCTGCACCACCGGCCTGCATTGCATCGGCGACGCAGCGCGCCTGATCGAATACGGCGATGCGGACGTCATGGTTGCCGGCGGCGCCGAATCGACGGTGTCCCCGCTGGGCATCGGCGGTTTTGCCGCCATGCGCGCCTTGTCGACCCGCAACGATGATCCTCAGACGGCTTCGCGTCCCTGGGACCGCGACCGCGACGGCTTCGTACTGGGCGAGGGCGCCGGCGTTCTCGTGCTGGAAGAATACGAGCATGCCAAGAAGCGCGGCGCGCGCATCTATGGCGAACTCGCAGGCTACGGCATGAGCTCGGACGCGCACCACATTACGGCCCCCGACAAGGACGGCCCGCGCCGCGGCGTGCTCAATGCGCTGCGCAACGGCGGCCTGAACGCGGATGACATCCAGTATGTCAACGCCCACGGTACGTCCACGCCCCTGGGCGACAAGAACGAAACCGATGCGCTGAAGCTGGCGTTCGGCGATCACGCCAAGAAGCTGGTGGTCAACTCGACCAAGTCCATGACCGGGCACTTGCTCGGCGCGGCCGGCGGCATCGAGGCCGTGTTCACCACCCTGGCCGTGTACAACCAGGTTTCGCCTCCCACGATCAACATCTTCAATCAAGATCCCGAATGTGATCTGGATTACTGCGCGAACGAAGCGCGGCAGATGAAGATCGAAGTGGGCCTGTCCAATTCGTTCGGCTTCGGCGGCACCAACGGCTCCATGGCCGTTCGCCGGGTCTGATTTGGAAGGCTCGGACGTAGGGCGCTGGTCGTTTCAGGTGCCTGCCGGGCAGCCGCCCGGCGTCCGCGCGCTTGGCGGCCTGGCGATCGCCGTGGCCGCGGCGTGCGCGCTGACGGCGGCGTCCTGGGGTGGCATGGCATGGGCGGCGGGCGCGGTGATCGCGCTGCTGCTTGTGCCGGCCGGGCTGTTACACTCGGCACGGAGCAGCCTGTCCCCGGTATCGGCAATACGTACGGCGACCGGGGCTGGCCGCTGGCAGGTATGCCGGCCGCAAGGCTGGCAAGACGCGATGCTGCTGAGCCAGCAACGCGGTCCCCGCTGGCTGACGCTCACTTTGCAGCCATTGCCCACCGGGAGTACGGCCTTCACCAATAGCACAATCACCCTCACCGTCTGGCAGCGGACGTTGCGACCTGAGTCCTGGCGGCGCCTGTGCCTGCTGACGGGCACGGCGCGGCGCGCACAGCCGGCGGCACGCCTGCAGGAGGCGTCATGAGCGAGCGCGAAGTCGACGCGGAGCTGGTCGCGCGCGTTCAACGGGGCGACAAGAAGGCCTTCGATCTGCTGGTGCTGAAGTACCAGCGCAAGATCCTGCGCCTGCTGGCCCGGATGATCCGCGACCCCTCGGAAATCGAGGACGTGGCTCAGGAGGCCTTCATCAAGGCCTACCGGGCCCTGCCTCAATTCCGGGGCGAGAGCGCGTTCTACACCTGGTTGTATCGTATCGCCATCAATACGGCGCGTAACTGGCTGGCCTCGCAGGGCCGCCGGCCCAGCGCGCCAAATGCGATAGAAACGGAAGACGGTGAAACTTTTAACGAAACCGACAACCTAACCGATATAAGCACGCCGGAGTCCATGGTTGCCAGCCGCGAAATCGCCGAGACGGTGAACGCGGCCATCGAGGAATTGCCCGAAGAGTTGCGCACCGCAATTGTCCTGCGTGAAATCGAAGGTATGAGTTACGAAGACATCGCCCAGAGCATGGATTGCCCGATCGGTACGGTGCGCTCCCGCATTTTTCGTGCGCGCGAGGCCATCGCGACCAAATTGCGTCCATTGCTTGGCACCGATGCCGAGCGTCGCTGGTAAGGAGTGGCAGTCATGCAAACCGCAGCCAAGTCCGTTGAAATCGCCGAATCCTCCTGGGAGGAATCGGTTTCCGCCTGGATGGACGGAGAAGATTCCGACGATATTCTTCCCAGTCTGTTGTCCAAGGAAGGACGTCAGACCTGGGACACCTATCATTTGATCGGTGATTCCCTCCGTAATGCCGATCTGGCATTGACGCCCAGCGCCGCCTTCCAGTCCCGACTGGCGCGCGCGCTGGACGCCGAACTGCCGATCGTGGCGGCGCCCCGGCGCCGTTCGCCGTTGCGCTACGGGCTGTCGGGCCTGGCCGTGGCCGCCGCCGTGGCGACCGTCGCCTGGGTGGCCCAGCCGTACCTGACGGGCACGCCGGCGACCGAAGTCCGCGTGCTGGCCGACGCCAGCGGCACGCCTGCCTCCGCCGATGATGCGGGCTTGCGCGACTACCTGGAGGCCCATCGCCAGATGGCCGGCCCCAGTGCGGTGCGCCAAGTCTCGTTCGACGTCGGAGCGGGGCGTTGATGGCACTGGTGTTACCGACACGTTGGCCGCGCGCTGCTTCCTGGCACGCGCATCGCACTGGCTGGTTCGCCGCCACGCTTCTGACCGCTTTCCTGGCCGCGCACGAACCCGCGCGTGCCGCAGACCCTGCGCCGGCAACGGACGACGTGGTCCAGTTGCTGTCGCGCATCCAGCAGGCCGCGCGCAAGCAGGACTACGCGGGCGTCTTCATGTATCAGCAGGGCGAGATGATCCAGTCTTCGCGCCTGGTGCACGTCCTGGACGGCACCGGCGAGCGCGAACGGCTGGAAATCCTTGATGGCCAGCCACGGGAATACCTGCGGCACAACGAAGACGTGCAGTGCCTGATCCCCGAGCGCAAGACCGTGCTGGTCGAGCGTCGCCGCGGCGACCGTTTCCCGGGCTTGCTGCTGGGCGATCCGGCGAATCTGGCCGAACACTACAAGATCAGCACCGAACCCGCGTTGCATCGGGTGGCGGGCCGCGAATGCCGGCTGATCACGATCGAACCCCTGGACAAGCTGCGTTACGGCTACCGCCTGTGCGCCGACGTGGAAACCAATCTGCTGCTGAAGGCCCAGACCTTGAACGCCGCCCGCGGCGTCGTCGAGCAGGTGTCGTTCACGTCGCTGCGGCTGGGCTCCGAAGTCGATCCTCAATTGCTGACGTCGCGCTGGAGCACGCGCGACTGGAAGGTGCTTGAGCCGACGATGGCGCCCGTGGATCTGTCGGCCCAGGGGTGGCGCATCCCGGCGCCCAAGGGCTTCAAGGTGATCATGCAGGTGGCGCGCTCGATGGGGCGCGGCGCAACGGTGAGCCAGATGGTGTTGTCCGACGGCCTGGCGGCCATCTCGGTCTTCATCGAGCCCTATGACAGCCAGCGCGGGCATCATCCCCCGCATGGCGCCGCGCAGCGCGGGTCGATTACCGTCTACGGAACGCGCATTGCGGACTTCTGGCTGACGGCCGTGGGCGAAGTGCCCGTGGCGACGCTGGAACAACTGGCGGAAGCGACAGAGTATGTGCCCGCCGCACCTGCGGCAGCAGCGCCGGCACCCGCGGCGGCCGGGTCCAAGTGATCCATGCCCCGGGGCGGCTAGCAGCAATTTCGGAGTAACTTATGAAAGCAATGACGGTGTCGAACGCTTATTTCCGGCGCTTTCTGACGGTTGTGGCGGCAAGCGTGATGATGTCCGCCGCGTATGTCCCCGCTTCGGCGGCGCAGACGCCCACCGTGGCGTTGCCCGACTTCACGGGCATTGTTGAAAAGGCTGACCCCGCGGTCGTGAACATCCGCACCACGGCCACCGTGCCGGTGCGTGGCCCCGGCCCTGGTGGCGGCGGCGGCGACCCCTACGAATTGTTCCGCTGGTTCTTCGGCCCCGACTTCCAGCCCCCGGGCCCGGGCGGCCAATCCCCGACCCCGCGTCAGCGCCCGCAGCCTTCGCAGCCCGAAGAGCGCACCGTGCCGCGTGGCGTGGGCTCGGGCTTCTTCATTTCGGAAGACGGCTTCATCCTGACCAACAACCACGTGGTGGTCGATGCGACGGACATCTACGTCACGTTGACCGACGGCCGCGAGTTCAAGGCCAAGGTCATCGGCACCGACGAGCGCACGGACGTGGCGCTGATCAAGATCGAAGCCAAGGAAATGATCCCGCTGGTCATCGGCGACCCCAAGAAGTTGAAGAAAGGGCAGTGGGTGCTGGCCATCGGTTCGCCGTTCGGCCTGGATTCCACCGTGACCTCCGGCATCGTCAGCGCGATTGGCCGCGATACGGGCGAATACCTGCCGTTCATCCAGACCGACGTGGCCGTGAACCCCGGCAACTCGGGCGGCCCGCTGATCAACCTGGACGGCGAAGTCGTGGGCATCAACTCCCAGATCATTTCCCGCAGCGGCGGCTTCATGGGCATTTCGCTGGCCATCCCGATCGATGAAGCGATGCGGGTGGTGGACCAGTTGCGCGCCACGGGCAAGGTGACCCGCGGCCGTGTCGGCGTGCAGATCGGCGAAGTGGGCAAGGACGTGGCCGAAGCCATCGGCCTGCCCAAGGCAGAAGGCGCGCTGGTCAGCAGCGTGGAAGCCGAAGGCCCTGCCGAGCAAGCGGGCGTGCAGCCGGGCGACGTGATCCTGAAGTTCAACAACGAGCCGATCAAGCGCTGGTCCGACCTGCCGCGCATCGTGGGCGAAACCAAGCCGGGCACGCGCGCCGACATGGAAGTGTGGCGCAAGGGCAAGAGCCTGACGCTGTCGGTCAAGGTCGGTGAAATCCCGACCGAGAAGGCCGCGGCGGCGGGCAAGAAGCCGGCTCCGGCGCCTGAAGTCACCAACGCGCTGGGCCTGGGCGTGGTGGATGTGCCCGCCGACGTGCAGAAAAAGCTGCGCATCAAGGGCGGCGTCCAGGTGAAGGTCGCCGAAGGCGCGGCCGCCAAGGCGGGCCTGCAGGAAGGCGACATTGTGTTGGCCTTGAACGACACTGACGTCACCGGCGCCAAGCAATTCGCCGAACTGGTGGGCAAGCTGGACAAGGCCCGTGCCGCAGGTTTGCTGGTCCGCCGCGGCGATCAGACGCAGTGGGTGGCGGTTCCGGCCTCGAAGTAAAGCCCTGAGTGGGGTGCTTTTTGCCCCGGGGTGGCCCGGCGGCAGAAAAAAAACCCCAAGACCAGCTAAAATGGCTGGTTGCCGCAAGAGGGGGCGCCTGGCGCCCCCTCGTTTTTGCCCGGGTTATTGGCCGACCAGCAGCCTACCAGCAGCCAACCAGCAGCCCACCGGCGGCCCGCAGCACCCCTCACGTCAGCCGTGCGTACTCCGGCGGCGGTGTCTTCCGGCCATGTGCCGAGTGTTCCGTCCCTTATAATTTCAAGCATGCAGCATATTCGCAACTTCTCCATCATTGCCCACATCGATCATGGCAAATCGACCCTGGCCGATCGCCTGATCCAGCGCTGCGGTGGATTGGCGGATCGCGAAATGTCGGCGCAGGTGCTCGATTCCATGGAAATCGAACGCGAGCGCGGCATCACCATCAAGGCCCAGACCGCTGCCCTGCATTACAAGGCGAAGGATGGAAAGACCTACAACCTGAACCTGATCGACACCCCGGGGCACGTGGACTTCTCGTATGAAGTCAGCCGCTCGCTGTCGGCATGCGAAGGCGCGCTGCTGGTGGTGGATGCCTCCCAGGGCGTGGAAGCGCAGACGGTCGCCAACTGCTACACCGCCATCGAGCTGGGCGTGGAAGTGGTGCCGGTGCTGAACAAGATGGACCTGCCGCAGGCCGATCCGGACGGCGCGCGCCAGGAAGTCGAAGACGTGATCGGCATCGACGCCTCCGAGGCCGTGCTGGCCAGCGCCAAGACGGGCATGGGCATCGACGAGATCCTGGAAACCATCGTGGCCCGCGTGCCGGCGCCCAAGGGCGATCCCGACGCGCCGCTGCAAGCGCTGGTCATCGACTCGTGGTTCGACAACTACGTGGGCGTCGTCATGCTGGTGCGCATCATCAATGGCGTGCTCAAGCCCAAGGACAAGATCCTGCTGATGGCCTCCGGCGCCACCCACTTGTGCGAGCAGACCGGCGTGTTCACGCCGAAGTCGCAGCAGCGTCCGCATCTGTCGGCGGGCGAGGTGGGCTTCATCATCGCTGGCATCAAGCAGCTGGAAGACGCCAAGGTGGGCGATACGGTCACGCTGGCCAACAAGCCTGCCGCCAGCGCGCTGCCCGGCTTCAAGGAAGTCAAGCCGCAGGTGTTCGCCGGCCTGTATCCGGTGGAAAGCTCCGAATACGACCAGCTGCGCGATTCGCTCGACAAGTTGAAGCTGAACGACGCGGCGCTGATGTTCGAACCGGAAGTCTCGCAGGCGCTGGGCTTCGGCTTCCGCTGCGGCTTCCTGGGTCTCTTGCACATGGAAATCGTGCAGGAACGCCTGGAGCGCGAATTCGACATGGACATCATCACCACCGCGCCGTCGGTGGTGTATGAAGTCGAGCAGCGCGATGGCTCCGTGATCACCGTGGAAAGCCCGTCGCGCATGCCCGAAGTGGGCAAGATCCAGGACATCCGCGAGCCCATCGTGAAGGTCACGCTGTTCATGCCGCAGGACTACGTCGGTCCGGTCATGACGCTGTGCAACAACAAGCGCGGCTCGCAGGTCAACATGAGCTATCACGGCCGCCAGGTCCACCTGGTGTACGAGATCCCGCTGGCCGAGATCGTGCTGGACTTCTTCGACAAGCTGAAGTCGGTGTCGCGCGGCTATGCCTCGATGGACTACGAGTTCCTGGAATACCGCTCGGCCGACGTGGTGCGCGTGGACCTGCTGATCAACAACGACCGCGTGGACGCGCTGGCCGTGATTGTCCACCGCAGCAATGCGCGCCATCGCGCCCGCGACGTCGTGACCCGCATGCGCGGACTGATCCCGCGCCAGATGTTCGACGTGGTCATCCAGGCTGCCATCGGCGCGGAAATCATCGCGCGTGAAAACGTGAAGGCATTGCGCAAGAACGTGCTGGCCAAGTGCTACGGCGGCGACATCTCGCGCAAGAAGAAGCTGCTGGAAAAGCAGAAGGCCGGCAAGAAGCGCATGAAGCAGGTGGGTAGCGTGGAAATTCCGCAGGAGGCGTTCCTGGCCATCCTGCAAGTGGAAGACAAGTAGAACCAAAAGAAGGCGGTTAGCTGATGAGTTGGAACTTTGCCCTGATCCTGTTTGTTCTGCTGGTCCTGACCGGCATTATCTGGGTGCTTGATCTGGCGGTGCTGCGACGGGGTCGCGAAGCCCGCGCGCAAGCGGCAATGGCGCAGTACGACGCGGCCCTGGTCGGAGACGCTCAGGAAGCCGAACGCCTGCGCCGCGAAGCCGGTGATGCCGCGCGGCGCGTGCCGTGGTGGATCGAGTACGCCGTCAGCTTCTTTCCCGTCATCCTGTTCGTCTTCATGCTGCGTTCGTTCGTGGTGGAGCCGTTCCGGATCCCGTCGGGTTCGATGCTGCCCACGCTGCAGTCCGGCGACCTGATCCTGGTGAACAAGTTCAGCTACGGCTTGCGCCTGCCCGTGATCGACAAAAAGGTCGTCGAGGTCGGCAAGCCGCAGCGCGGCGACGTTTTCGTGTTCCGCTACCCGGTGGATCCGGACGTGGACTACATCAAGCGCGTGGTCGGCCTGCCGGGCGACGAGATCGCCTACTTGGACAAAAAACTGTACGTGAACGGCGAATTGGTGCCGCATGTACGCGACGGCGACTATTTTGAGCCGGACCGTGTCTCGTATATCGCACAATATAAAGAGAAGTTGGGCGACGTTGAGCACAAAATCCTGCTTGATGAGAACAAGCCGCAGGATTATTCGCCGATGTGGCAATTTCCCAACCGGGAAAACTGCCAATACAGCCGCAATGGGGTACGCTGCAAAGTACCTGAAGGCAGTTATTTCGCCATGGGCGATAATCGGGACAACAGCGCAGACAGCCGATACTGGGGCTTCGTACCTGAATCCAATATCGTCGGACGCGCGTTCTTCATCTGGATGAATTTCAGCGATCTCAGCCGCATTGGCCGGTTCAACTGATTATGTCGCTAGCCACGCTAGAAAACCGCCTGGATCACCACTTCGGTGATCCAGCCTTGCTTGAACAGGCACTGACGCATCGCAGTCATGGTGCGCGCCATAACGAGCGATTGGAATTCCTTGGGGATTCCGTGCTGAACTTCGTCGTTGCGGCCATGCTGTTCGAGCGGTATTCCAAAATCGATGAAGGCGATCTGTCGCGGCTGCGGGCCAATCTGGTCAAGCAGGCCTCGCTGGCGGATATCGCGCAGCGCCTGGAACTGTCGCAATACCTGCGCCTGGGCGAAGGTGAATTGAAGAGCGGCGGATTCCGCCGGCCATCCATTCTTGCGGACACGGTCGAGGCGCTGTTCGGCGCCGTCTTCCTGGACGCGGGATTTGATGCCGCCCGTCGCGTGATCGTGCGCCAGTACCAGCCGGTACTGGCCTCGGTCGACCCCAAAACGCTGGGCAAGGACGCCAAGACCTTGCTGCAGGAATTCCTGCAAGGCCGCAAGCTGGCGCTGCCGTTGTACACGGTGGTGGCCACGCATGGCGCGGCCCACAGCCAGCAGTTCGAAGTCGAGTGTGCCATCCCGGCGCTCGAGATCAAGGTTATGGCGCCCGGCGCCAGCCGCCGCGCCGCCGAGCAATCGGCGGCCAAGCTGGCGTTGGAGGCCGCGTTGGCCATCAGCCCGGCGACCAAGGCTGCCCGCAAGTCGGGCAAGGCGCGCAAAACCGCGCAATTGTCGCTGCCCGTGGCAGTGGCTCAAGAGACTAAATGAGCGATACCCCTTTTCGTACCGGCTTCGTTGCCATCGTTGGCCGCCCCAATGTGGGCAAGTCCACGCTGACGAACGCCCTGATCGGTTCCAAGATCTCCATCGTGTCGCGCAAGGCGCAGACCACGCGCCATCGCATCCATGGCGTACTGACGCGCGAGCACGAGCAGTTCGTGTTTGTCGATACCCCGGGTTTCCAGACGCGCCATGGCGGCGCGATGAACCGCATGATGAACCGCGTCGTGACGCAGGCGCTGGCCGACGTCGACGTGGTGGTGCATGTGGTGGAAGCCGGTAAATGGTCGGAAGGCGACGCCAAGCTGCTGCCGCTGTTGCCGAACCCCGAGCGCACCATCCTCGTCGTCTCCAAGATCGACGCGCTGAAGAACCGCGACGACCTGTTCGCCTTCGTGGCCAAGATCATGGCGCTGCATCCGTTCGGCGCCGTGGTGCCCGTCAGCGCCACCAAGAACCAGCAGCTGGATCAGCTGCTGCAAGAGATCGCGACCCGCCTGCCGGAAGGCGAGGCGATGTTCGAAGAAGACACGCTGACCGACCGCCCCATGCGCTTCATCGCCGCCGAACTGGTGCGCGAGAAGATCTTCCGCCTGGTGGGCGACGAACTGCCCTACGGCTGTACCGTCGTCATCGAGCAATGGGAAGAGACCAGCAAGGGCGCCAGCATCAATGCCTGCGTCGTGGTCGAACGCGACAGCCACAAGCCCATCTTGCTGGGCACGGGCGGCATGCACATGAAGCGTATTGCCACGGAGGCGCGGCAGGACATCGCCAAGCTGCTGGACAAGCCCGTGCACCTTGAGGTCTACATCAAGGTGCGCAAGGGCTGGTCCGACCGCGAGAGTGCGCTCCGCGATCTGGGCTATGAGTAGACGGGCGCCTCGCGTCCAGGATCGCCCGGGGTTTATGCTGCACGCCACCGCGTGGCGTGAGACTTCCCTTATTGTTCAGACGTTCTCCCGCGATCATGGCTGTGTGGCCATGGTCGCCAAGGGCGCCAAGCGCCCGTATTCCGTTTTGCGTCCCGTGTTGTCGGCCTTTCAGCCCCTGCTGCTGTCCTGGACCGGCAATGGCGAGGTCAAGACCCTGACCCGCGCCGAGATTGCCGGCATCCGTCCGCTGACGGGCACCGCCTTGATGTCGGCCTGGTACATGAACGAACTGCTCCTGCGTTTGCTTCCGCGCGAGGACGCCCACCCCCTGCTTTTCGATGCCTACGACATGGCCTTGCAGCAGCTATCCAACGGAACCCGTGCCGCAGGCGCCCTGCGCCGGTTCGAATGGACCTTGCTGCGCGAAACCGGTTATGGCGTGGATGAAGACGCGCCCGACTTCGAAGACCCTGTGATCGAGCCCGCGCTGCGCCGCGACTTGCGCGAGCGCCTGGCCGAAATCCTGGCTGGCCGTCCGCTGTCCACCCGCCGCGTGCTGATGGATCTGCAACGCATCTGAGCGCGCGGCGCCCCGACCATGACCTTCACGCTAAAGCAGGTCGAAACCTTTCGCACCGTCTACGAGACGGAAAGCGTCACTGCCGCTGCCCGGCGGCTGGACGTGTCGCCCGCGACGGTCAGCGCCACCTTGGCGGCGCTTGAAGCCAGCATCGAGCTGCGACTGTTCGAGCGGGTGCGCCAGCGCATGCAGCGCACGCCGGAAGCCACGCTGCTGTACGAGGAAATTCGCCGCTTGAACGTCGGCCTGGAAAGCCTCGGACGCAAGATCCGCGCGATCCGCGGGGCGGCCCAGCCCAGGCTGCGCATCGGTTGCATCCATGCCTACAGCGGCGCGGTCGTCAGCGACGCGATCTCGCGTTTCCGCACGCGCTACCCCGATACGCCCTTGTATCTGCAGATCCGCGATTCCAATACCTTGCGTGACATGGTGGTGTCGGGCGAGCTCGACCTGGCCGTGGTGGCCGACGAGTCGGAGCTGGAAGGGCTGCGCGGCCACCGGCTGGCCAGCTTGCGGGCGGTCGCCGTCTTTCCGGCGGCGAATGGGCTGGCGCGCCTGGAGCAGGTGGATTTTCCGCATCTGATTGATCTGGACATGATCGTCCTGAATGCGGAGGACGGCTCACGCAAGCGGCTGGATTCCCTGCTGCGCGAGGCGGGGCTGAGCTTGCGAGTGGCGATTGAAACCCCGTACTCCACTACGGTCTGCCAACTGGCGCTGGCAGGGCATGGCGTGGGCATCGCCAACCCCGCGACGGCAGTGGGCATGGAGGCCGCAGGCTTGTGTTATCGCCCGCTGACGGCCCCCGTGCATTTCGAATGCCACATGATCCTGCATGGCAGCCGGCCCTTGTCCGAGGCCGGCAAATTCTGGGCGACCTGCCTGCGCGGCGCGCTGGCCCCGCTGGTGGACCGCTTCGGCGTTTAGGGCACAGGCCGGGCCAAACCAGACTTCGCGCGGGCTCAGCCGCGGCGTCCGTCGGACGTCACCATCAGCACCACCGATGATTCCGCATCCAGCACGCCCGAACGCCTGAGCCGGGACACGGCTGCCAGCGCGGCGGCCGAAGACAGTTCCGTGCTGAGCCCTCGGCGCTCAAGCCGTTGCTGCGCCTGGGCAGCGGCGGCGTCGGAGACCTCGATCGGCGTACCACCGGAGCGGGACAGGGCCTCCAGCGATTGCAGCGTGCATGTGCCGCCTGCGATGGAGTACTGGTCCGTTATGCCTTCCCACAGGCCGCGCGCATCGCCTGCGGCGCGGGCGCGCGACAGGCGGGCGTAGGGTTCGACCGCGTGCAGGCGCGGCAGGCGCGCGATACGTCCGCTGTCCAGCAGGTGCTGCCAGCCCAGGAAGATTCCCCACAACAAGTCGCCACGTGCCGTGGGCACGATGATGTCGGTGGGCGCGCCGCAGGCGTCCAGGATCTCCTGGGCGATCGGCTTGTAGCCTTCCACGCCGTAGGGGTGCGTGCCGACCGGGGGATTCAGGTAGTTGGTGCCCGCGAATGCGCCGTGGTTGCGGCACAGGTCCGACACGTACGGCCAGCGGGCCAGGCTGTCCTCGAAGGCGCTGAGCTTGGCGCCGAAGCGCTGCATGGCCTCGCGCTGCAGGGGCGGGCAGTTGCGGGTGATGGCGATATCGGCCTGCAATCCGGCCGCCGCGCAATAGGCGGCCAGCGAAACGCCGGCGTTGCCGCTGGAAGCTGCCGCCACGCGGGTTGCGCCCGCCAGGCGTGCGCGTGACACCAATTGGGCCGCCATACGGTCCTTGTGGCTGCCGGTGGGATTGGCGCTTTCGCATTTGAGCCAAAGCTGCCCGACGCCTTCCGCACGCGCCAGGTCCATGGCTTCCAGGGTCGGCGTGCCGCCTTCACCCAACGTGATGGGCGCCAGCACGGGCAAGGGAATGGCGCTGTTCTCGTCAGCGGGGTCGTAGCAACACTCCAGGGTCGCGGGATGGCCCGTCGCCAGGCAGCTTGGGCAGCCTTCGGGATAGTCGTCGGGCGACCACAGGCTCGCGCAGCGGATGCAACGCAGGGCGGACAATCTCGGGTTCATCAGCATGGGTCAATACTTCGAGGCAAGGGAGTCCAGGGGGAGGGCGGGCGCGACTTGCAGGAGGCAGTCGCCGTCGTCGCTGCGGGCGATGGCGCGCAGGCAGACGATCGTGCCCGCCTGGGGGCTGAGCAAGGGGCGCAGGGGCGTATCGGGGCGAGCCGGTTCGATCAGGCGTCCGATTCGCTGGCCGGCTGTGACCGATTGCCCCAATTCAACGCCGGGCACGAACACGCCGGGTTCGCCCGCGCGTAGCGTGGCGGCGGGCGCATCCAGGTCATAGAGCCGGATGTTCGGATGACGTGGCAGGGGAAGGTCCGACAGCAAGCCCAGTTCACCCAGACAACCCAGCAGGCCATCGCGGCACCGGTCGGCCAGGTTGCTACTGGTTTCCCTGCCGCCGCCGATCTCGGCGCTCAGGCGCAAGACGCCATGGCGGCTGGCCGCGGCGGGCAGGGAGCCCGCTTCGTTGCCGCGGAAGAACACGCAATGCGGCAGGCCGAAGGCGCGCGCCAGGGCGGGCAGGCGTTCGTCGTAGGCGTCGTCGCCGTAGCGCGTGATGACCGATGACGGCAGGTAGCGCAGCGATGCGCCGCCGCTGTGCACGTCCACCATGGCCTGCACGCGAGGCAGCAGCCGGGCTTCCAGCGCGGCCGCCACGCTTTCGGTGTAGCCGCGCGCCGGCGCGCCCAAAAAGGCGCGGTTCAGGTTGCCGCCGTCGGCGGGCGACAGCCGCGTGCCGGCCAGCGAGGCCTCGGCATTGACGGCGGGCAGCAGGTAGACCGTACCGCGTTGCAGAACGACCGGCAGGTGGTGCCACAAGTCCAGGATGGCCGCCTGGCCTTCCCATTCATCGCCATGCACGCCGGCGATCAGCGCAACGGCGGGCCCGGGACCCGCCTCGATCCGCAACATGGGGATCGTGATGCGGCGATAGGCCGATTCGTTGGTGGCGGCGGCGACGGAGAAATCCTCTCGGCTCACGCTGACCATGCGGCGGCTCCAGTATCTGTGTTCATCGAGGTCAATCCAGCGTGGCGGCCTTGATGATGCTTTCCCATTTGGGCAGTTCCTTGCGAATCTGGGTCTGGACGTCCTGGGGCGTGCCGCCCAGCGGTTCCTGGGAACGGCTGCGCAATTCCTTCTCGACGTTCTCCGAGCGCAGCGCCTGGTTCAGCGCGGCATTCAGGCGGGCAACGGCGGCGGGCGGGGTGCCGGCGGGCGCGATCAGCGCGCTCCAGGCGGACTGCTCGTAATCGGGATAGCCCTGTTCGGCCACCGTGGGCACGTCGGGGTTGGAGGCCGCGCGGGCTTTGGTCGTGACGGCGAGTGCGCGCAGGCGCCCGTCCTTCAGGTTGCCGATCAAGGGCGGCAGGTTCTCCATCATGGCGTCGACGTGGCCGCCCAGCAGGTCCGACAGTTGTGCGGCCGTCGCCTTGTAGGGAATCTGGCGAACGGCGGCGCCGGTCTGGGCAATGAAAAGTTTCACGCCCACTTCGCTGGTCGTGCCGGGATCCGCCGATGTCATGGTCAGGCGGTCGGGCTGGGCGCGGCTGGCGTCGATGAAGCTCTTGAGGTCGCGATAGGGCGAGGCGGCATTCACCACGATCACGTTCGGGGTTTCGGCCACCAGGCCGATGGGCGTCACGTCGCGGTCCAGGTTGTAGAGCTGTTGCTTGAACAGGAACCGGTGCAGCACCAGCGTGCCGACGTGGGCATAGCCGATGGTGTAGCCGTCGGCCGGGGCGCGCACTACGGCCTGGGTGCCGATGCGGCCGCCTGCGCCGACGCGGTTTTCCACCACCACGGGCTGGCCAAGCTGGCGGCTCATTTCCTGGCCGATCAGGCGAGCGGTGATGTCCGCGTTGCCCCCGGCGGCGGCCGGCACGATCAGTGTGATCGCGCGCTCGGGATAGTCGGCTTGCGCGGAAGGGGCGGCAAGGCAAAGCAACAGGGCGGCAAGGCAGGCAGTGCGTTTCATGACGATTCCCGAGGCGTTGAGAGCTGCGCCATTGTGGGGGCGCCGCCGGGAGAATCCGTTTGCCTTGATCAGATGGATGTTCAGTAAAAACTAATGGTCGTCGGGCTTGCGCGCGTCGGCCTGCTTACCCAGGCCGTAGCCCACGGCGGCCGCGCCCAGGGCGACCGCCGCACCCAGCAGCGCGATCAGCGCCGCGCCATAGCCCAGCATGTCGACGCCCGCCTTGACCCACCCGCTGGCCGCGTCTCCGCCGCGGTAGACCACGGTGTCGATGACGCTCTTGGTCTTGTACTTGTCTTCGGGGGGCACCGCCGTGAACAGCATTTCGCGCCCGGGCCGGATCAGGGCGTATTCCCCGGCGCGGCGCAGGATCATCGCGGCCGCCAGCACCCCGAACACAGGAAACGCGGCCAGCGCCAGGAACGACAGGCCCACGGCCAGGGGCACCGCCGTCAACAGGAAGCGTAGGCCGAGGCGGGCGGCGACCCGGCCCGTGATGAAGACCTGCGACAACAGCGCCAGCGTCTGGACGGTGAAATCCAGCGCGCTGAAGACGCGGATGCGTTGGGCCGTGTCGGCAAACGTGTCGGCCACCAGCCGCGCCTGCTCCATGTACAAAAACGTATTGAGGGTGGCCAGCAGCACGACCAGCAAGGAAATGCCCAGCAGGTAGCGCGAGCGGAAAATGCGCGAAATGCCGGCCAGGACGGTGCCTTCGATGGGATGCCGCATGTCCTCCAGGCCGGTTTCAGTGCGCGTGGCGGCGCGCCAGCGCAGCAGCCATTGTTTGAGCGGCAGCGTGGCCGTTAGCAATAGCGCCGACAAGAGGAGCAGTCCGGCCGGCCCCAGGCTGCCCGCCAGCAAGGCGCCCAGCAACGGGCCGCACAGCCCGCCCGCGCTGGCGCCCGCGGCGATCAACGCGAACAGGCGTTTGGCCGATTCCATGCGGAACACGTCGGCCATCAGGCTCCAGGCGATAGAGACCACGAACAGGTTGAACACGGACAGCCAGACGTAGAACGCGCGTGCCGCCCAGATGCTGTCTGGCCGCAGATGAAGCAGGGCGGCGAAGCCCGCCATGGTCAGGGCGAAGACGCTGTAGACCCAGGTCAGCAGGGTGGCGCGCGGCACGCGTGCCGAGAGCCAGCCGAACAGCGGCACCACGGCCAGCGTGGCGACGAAGGTGGCGGTGAATAGCCATTGCAGCTGGTTCACGCCCGCCTGGATGCCCATGGTCTCGCGGATCGGCCGCAGCATGAAATAGCCGCAGAACAGGAAGAAGAAAAAGGCGAAACCGCAGGCGGCAGGCGCGATTTCCTCGCCGTGGATGCCCAGCGCCCGCGCCGCGCGTTCGCGCAGGGAGGAGGGGGCGGCGGCAGCCATGGCGCTAGACCAGCAAGGCGGCGATGCGTTCGCGCAGGGCGGCGTCCGGCAGGCGCCCGAACCCGGCCCGCGCGTTGTCGACCATGTTGGCGGGTTTTGACGTGGCGGGGATGACGGCCGTGACGGCCGGATGGCCGATGACGAATTTCAGGAAAATCTGCGCCCAGCTCGTGCAGTCGATCTCGGCGGCGAGTGCCGGCAGGGCGCGGCCCTTGACCTGCCGGAACAGCGCGCCGTCCTGGAACGGGCGGTTGATCAGCACCGCGACGCCGTTGGCCTGGCAGGCGGGCAGCAGGCGCTTTTCAGCATTGCGCGCGCCCACCGACAGATTGACCTGAAGGAAGTCGGGCTTTTCGCGTTCGACCAGTTCGGTCAGTTCGTCGTGCGCGGAGTCGGTGTAGTGCGTGATCCCGATGTGGCGGGTGACGCCTTGCTGCTTGAGTTCGCGCAGCAGCGCCAGTTGGTTGCGGGTGTCGATCAGGTTGTGCACCTGGATCAGATCGAGTTTGTCGCTGCCCAGTTGCTTTTGCGACTGCCGCACCTGGTTCATGGCGGATTCGCGGCCCTGGGCCCCGATCTTGGTCGCCAGGAAATACCGGTCACGCATGCCACCGTGCCGGGCCAGCAGCGAGCCGACAACCGCTTCGGCCTGCCCATAGCTGGGGGCGGTATCGATGAGGAAGCCCCCTTCCTGGGTGAAGATGTCCAGCACTTGCGCCAGCGGCTCCATCGCCGCCGTGTCGCCGGGCGAAACGTTGAAGGTGTCTGCCGTACCCAGGCCGATGACGGGGATCAGGTCGCCCGAGGCGGGGATGGCGCGGCTTAGCATGGACTGTTTGACGCTGAGCGCGCGGGCCGTGCCGGCGGATCCCAGCAAGGCGGCGCAGGCGGCGGTCTGAAGAAATCGGCGGCGGTCGTGCATGACGAGGGGCGCTCCAAAGAAAAAAGGCCTACACGCGAATGTAGGCCTTTTGCAGGGGTCTTTCGACCGGTGCTTACTCGCGGTTGCCGCCGAAGATGCCCAGCAGCATCAGCAGGTTCGAGAAGACGTTGTAGACGTCCAGGTAGATGGCCAGCGTGGCGGACACGTAGTTGGTTTCGCCGCCGTTGACTACGCGTTGCAGGTCAACCAGCATGAAGGCCGAGAAGACCAGGATGGCCATGACCGAGATGGTCAGCATCAGCGCGGGCAGTTGCAGGAAGATGTTCGCCAGCGCGGCGATCAGGATGACCACGGCGCCGATGAACAGGAACTTCTGCATCCCGGACAGATCGCGCTTGATGGTCGTGGCCAGCGTGGCCATCGTGCCGAACACGATTGCCGTGCCGCCGAAGGCCGTCATGACCAGTTGCGAGCCGTTGCTGAAGCCCATCACGAAGCCGAGCAGGCGCGACAGCATGACGCCCATGAAGAACGTGAAGGCCAGCAGCAGCACCACGCCCATCGAGTTGTTCTTGTTCTTCTCGATGGCGAACATCAAGCCGAACGCGCCCACCAGGAACACGATGGCGGACAGGCCGGGGCTTGCGCCCATGACGCGGTTGATGCCGGTGTAGAGGCCGACAGCGGCGCCCAGGACCGTGGGGATCAGCGACAGCGCCAAGAGCCAGTAGGTGTTGCGCAGGACCTGGTTGCGAGCGACCTCGCCCGGCGCGCCGGCAACTGCACCGGAACGGTTAAAAGGGGACGGACGATATTCGTTCATGGAGAACTCCTGTGTACGGCAAAAATAGTGATTGCCTAGAAGGCTTAGATGGGAAGGATACCTTACAGTTCCCTGAAGAATCCAGTTTTTGGAAGATTTAGACCGGTTGCCGGACGCCCGCCGCCAGCCGGTTCAACCCGGCCTGACATCTTTCAGCACACGGGCAACGATACCCGGTAATTCGGCATCCATGCGGCTTTGAATCTGCTCGATGGCTTGCGCCAGCGCCTGGCGCATCAATTGCTCGACCTCGGCCTGCAGGCGGGCCGTCAGGACGGTGGGATCGGGCAGGGCAGCCACAGCTGCCTCGGCTTGCGCCTGGGCGTCGGCTTCGGCCTCCTGCTCGTGGGCAACCTCGGTCAAGAGGGGAAACGCATCGTCGTCGAACGCAGGATCGGCGTCATCGGCCAATTCCGTGAGCAAGGGCGCGTCCGCCTCGTCGCCCGGCAGGGGGTAGAGCGTCGGCTCGGCTCGCTGGGTCAGGGTGGGGATGCCGGGATCGTTGGGGCGAGTAGGCATGGGGGCTTTCCGAATATCGATGGGCGGGGCGGCAGGGCCCGCCAGGGCGGGCAGGGCGTTCAGTCGCCGGACGGCTGGCGGCTGAGGTCGTGGCTTTGCGGCGTATGGCCGGCGTTCAGGTAGACGCGCCAGCGTTGGCGCGCCGCCTGCTTGTCGTCAGGGTCATCCGACACGATTTCAAGCAGGCGCTCGAAGGCGTCAAAGCTCGGCGGGCACTCGTTGTCCAGATTCAGCAACCAGGGCAAGGGCTGGTCGCCGCCATCCGCCGGCCGCGCCGCCTGCGCGGCTTGCTGCGGGTCGCCTGCCGTCAGCACCACCGGCGTTTCAGGCGCCAGCGGGTCATTGGCCAGCACGTGCGGCACGAACGACGTATCGTCGAACGCCCACAGCATGCGGTCAAAAGCAGCTAGGCGGGAACCGTCTCTACAGTACACCACCAGCCGTTGGCCGGCCAGGACGCGCTTGCGCACGACCTGGCAAGCCGTGCGCAGGCGGTCGGGCGCGCCGAAGGCGAAATCGATCCGCGTCATGCCCGGTTCCGTTGCAAGCGCTTCAAACCTGGTCCAGCAGGTATTGCATCAGCAGGGGCACGGGGCGGCCAGTGGCGCCCTTGTCCTTGCCGCCGCGCCAGGCAGTGCCGGCGATGTCCAGGTGGGCCCAGCGGTAGGCCTTGGCGAAGCGCGACAGGAAGCAAGCCGCGGTGACCGCGCCGGCCGGGGGGCCGCCGATGTTGGCCAGGTCGGCGAAGTTGGACTTCAGCTGTTCCTGGTAGGCGTCGTCCATCGGCATGCGCCAGGCGGTGTCCAACGACTGGCGGCCGGCGGCGGTCAGCGCGTCAGCCAGGGCGTCGTCCTTGGAGAACAGGCCGCTGTTGACGTTGCCCAGCGCCACGACGCAAGCGCCGGTCAGCGTGGCGATGTCGATGACGGCGGACGGCTTGAAGCGTTCGGCGTAGGTCAGGGCGTCGCACAGGACCAGGCGGCCCTCGGCGTCGGTGTTCAGGATTTCGATGGTCAGGCCCGCCATGCTGGTGACGACGTCGCCAGGCTTGTTGGCCGTGCCGCTGGGCAGGTTCTCGCAAGCCGGGATCAGGCCGACGACATCCAGCGGCAGTTCCAGTTCGGCCAGGGCGCGGAACGAGCCCAGCACGCTGGCGGCGCCGCACATGTCGTACTTCATTTCGTCCATGGTGGCAGCGGGCTTGAGCGAGATGCCGCCCGCATCGAACGTGATGCCCTTGCCGACCAGCACGATCGGGCCCTGGGCGGCGCGCGCGCCCTTCTTGGCGGCGGCCTTGGCGCCGGCGTGGCGCAGCACGATGAAGCGCAGCGGTTCAGCGGAGCCGCGCGCGACGGACAGGAACGAGCCCATGCCCAGCGCTTCGACCTGCTTCTTGTCCAGCACTTCCACCTTCAGCGACTTGAATTCGCGGGCCAGGCGCTTGGCCGTGTCGCCCAGGTAGGTGGGGGTGCAGAGGTTGCCGGGCAGGTTGCCCAGCGTGCGGGTCAGTTCCATGCCGTTGGCGATGGCGCTGCCTTCGCGCAGGCCCTTCTGGACCTGGGCGGCTTCGGCGCGCTCGACGATCTGGACGATCTTCTTCAACTTGGGGCGCGCGTCGCGGTCGGGTTTGCCGAAGCTGGCGTCGTAGTGGTAAGTGGCGTTGCCGGCCGCGATGGCGGCGCTGCGGGCGCGGGCGATGACGGCCACGTCCGTGACGGGGTTGGCCACCAGCGTGGACACGCCTTCAGTCAGTTGGGCGGCGACGCAGACCGAGGCGAAAGCCTGTTCGGCCGACGCGTGGGCGCGTGCCGAGTATTCGTCCTGCTTGCCCAGGCCCACCAGCACCACGCGCTGCGCGGTCACGCCGGGCAGCGCGCGCAAGGTCAGGGTGGAACCGGCGCGGCCGCGGAACTCGGCCTTGACCACCGCCCGCACGGCGCCGTTGGAGGCGCGGTCGATGATGTCGGCGGCGGGGCTCAACACGCCATCCGCGTATACGCCGACAGCCAGGGCGGCGGTTTTGACTTGGTGCAGGGAAGCAGTGGTCTGTGTGCTAAATTCCATGAGGGTTTCCCGTGTGCGTCTGTGTATGATGCGGTCGATTATCCCGCATATTCTCCCATGTCTCTATTTAAACGCTCTGTCGTCAGCGAGATCACCAGTCACGCTGGCGTTGTCTTTTCCACGTTGCTCGTCGTGTGGCTCAGCGTGCTTCTTGTGCGCCTGCTCGGTGAAGCCGCGGGCGGCAACATCGGAGCCGACGTCGTGCTGGTGCTGGCCGCGCTGTCGACCATCACCGCCTTGCCGACCATTCTGGCCGTCTCCGTGTTCATCGCGGTGCTGACGACGGTCACGCGCAACTACCGCGAATCCGAAATGGTGGTGTGGTTCGCCAGCGGCCTGTCGCTGGCCGACTGGTTAAGGCCCGTGCTGCGGGTGGCCATCCCCATCGCCTTGGCGGTGGCCGGGTTGACGCTGGTGGCCGCGCCCTGGGCATACCGCCAGATCGGCGAATACCACGAACGCTTCGAGCAACGCTCGGACCTGTCCAAGGTCACGGCGGGACAGTTCGCGGAATCTTCCGGCGGCAACCGCGTGTTCTTCTCGGAAGACCCCGCCACGCCGTCCGACGAACTGGGCAACGTGTTCGCGCGCGAGATCGGGCCGGAATGGCTGAGCGTGCTGACCGCAAGCAGCGCGCACAGCGAAACCTTGCCCAACGGCGACCGCTTCCTGGTGCTGGGCGAAGGCCATCGCTATGACCTGAAACCGGGCACACCCGAAATCCGGCTGGTCCACTTCGACAAGTACGGCCTGCGCCTGGAAAGCAAGGCCGGCGGCGATCCCATCGCTGAAGCTCGTGCCGCCGCCGAGCGTTCGGCCAAGGCCCGCACCACGATGCAGTTGATGGCGGACAACACCGACAGCAGCTGGTCGCAAGTGATGTGGCGGGTGTCGCTGCCGCTGGCCGCGCTGAACCTGGCGCTGCTGGCCATTCCGCTGGGGGCGGTGAACCCGCGCCTGGGCCGTTCGGGCGACCTGCTGATCGCGGGCCTGGTCGGGTTGCTCTATATGAACCTGATCAACCTGTCGCGCGCCTGGATTTCCAACGGCAAGCTCAGCTTCGGCGTCGGGGTGTGGGCCATCCACGGGGTGGTGGCCTTGCTGACCGTGTTCCTGCTCATGCGCCGCCTGCGGGTGAAGGCGCCCAAGAACAGCGCGCCGGCATAGCGGAGACGGGGCCCTGGCCCCGCTTTACTCCGTGCCCGTGCCACCCGTTACGGCAGGTATTTCATCATGCCGCGCTTGCCGGCCAGAAGGTCGGCATTCTTCAATACCGATTTGCGGATGAACTCCCAGAGGACCGTCACGCGCTTGAGCTTGCGCAGGTCTTCGTGGCAGTACATCCAGAACGAACGCGTGATCTCCACCTCGTTCTCCAGCACGGGTTTCAGCCGCGGATCCTGCGCGGCGATGAAGCAAGGCAGGATCGCCAGCGACTGGCCCTGCAAGGCGGCGTGGTATTGCGCCACCACGCTCGTGCTGCGTAGCACCACCTTGCTGGCCGGCAGCAAGTCCTCCAGATAGCGCAGGCGTTCACTGAACAGCAGTTCGTCCACGTAGCCGATGAAGGTATGGTCGGCCAGGTCCGCGCGGCTTGTGATCGGCGGGTGGCGCGCCAGATAGCCCGGCGTGCCATAAAGCCGCAAGGTGTAGTCGCACAGCTTGCTGCAGACGTAGGGGCCGCGCTGCGGGCGTTCGATGGTGATGGCCAGGTCCGCCTCGCGCTTGGACAGGCTGACAAAGCGCGGCACCGGCAGGATGTCCAGCGTGATATGCGGATAGCGCCGCTGGAAATCGGCCGCCAGCGGCGTCAGCACATAGCTGCCGAACCCTTCAGTTGCGCCGATGCGCAGGTGGCCCGACAGGGCCTGGCCGATGCCCGACAGGTTCTCGCGGGCGGTGTGCACCGTGCTTTCCATCTGTTCGGCGTGCACGAACAGGCGTTGGCCGTCGTCAGTCAGTACAAATCCCGCGCTGCGGGATTTCTCGAACAGCAGGGTGTCGAGCTCGGTTTCCAGTGCCCGGATGCGTCGCGACACCGTGGTGTGTTCGACCCCGAGCTTGCGTGCCGCCGCGCTGACCCGCTGGGTGCGGGCCACTTCCAGGAAATATCGCAGGCTGTCCCAATCAAGCACGTTCCGGCTCTCCAGGCGCCTCGCGCCAACCGGCGGGAGGCACAAATATTGATTGTGCATGAATGCACAAGGAATGTGCATTTCTAGTGTTGCTTGTTGATTTTCACACATCTACACTGGGTCGGCAGGCCTCGGGGCATTGCCCTGGGGTCGCAGGCCGCACAGACGGCGCATAACGCTAAAAATCAGCGCATAACACTCAGGAGACAAATCCATGAAATTGCACGCACGCGGGCTGGCCGCAGGCTTGTGTCTGGGCGCATTGTTGGTGAGCCAAGCGCAAGCGGCGGATAAGCCGCCAGTGAAGATCGGCATTCTGACGGATATGTCCGGCACCTACGCCGGCATGGGGGGCGCGGGTTCCGTGGCGGCGGCGCAGTTGGCCATCGACGACTGCCTGGCGGCGGAATGCAAGGGCATGAAGATCGAACTGGTGTCCGCCGACAATCAGAACAAGGCGGACGTGGGGGCGGCGAAAGCGCGCGAATGGTTCGACCGCGACGGCGTGACCGCGATCGCCGACCTGACCAATTCCGCGGTGGCGCTGGCAGTGCAAGGCATTGCGCGCGAGAAGAACAAGGTCGTGATGTTCTCTGGCCCGGCCACGACGGCGCTGACCAACAAGGAATGCTCGCCTGTTGGTTTCCACTGGATGTTCGACACCTATTCGCAGTCCGCGGGCGGCGCCAAGGCCACCGTGCGGGCGGGCGGCAAGTCCTGGTACTTCATCACCGTCGACTACGCCTTCGGCCATTCGCTGGAAGCGGACACGGCCAAGGCGGTGCAGGCGCTGGGCGGGACGGTTGCCGGCAGCGTGCGCCACCCGTTGAACGCGCCTGATTTCGCGTCCTACCTGCTGCAGGCGCAAAGCTCCAAGGCGCAGGTCGTGGCGCTGGCGAACGGCGGCCAGGACACGGTCAATGCGGTCAAGCAGGCGCGCGAATTCGGCATCGTGGCCGGCGGGCAGCGCCTGGTGTCGCTCTTGATCTTCCTGTCGGACCTGCGTGCGCTCGGCCTGGAAAGTGCCCAAGGCCTGTCCTATGTGGACGGCTTCTATTGGGATTACGACGATGCGTCGCGCCAATGGTCGTCGCGTTTCGAGAAGGCCTTCCGCGGCCTGAAGCCCACGATGACGCAGGCCGGCGTGTATTCCAGCGTGCTGCACTACCTGCGTTCGGCGGCGGCAGCCGGCAGCACCGACGGCAAGGTGGTGGCGGACAAGATGCGCGAGCTGCCCATCAAGGACCCGATCATGCGCAATGCGTCGATCCGTCCCGACGGCCGCGTCATCCATGACATGTACCTGTACGAAGTGAAGAAGCCCGCGGAATCCAAGGGCGGCTGGGACTATTCCAAGCTGGTGGCCACCATCCCGGCCGCCGAAGCGTTCCAGCCCCTGGCCGATTCGACCTGCTCGCTGGTGAAGAAATAACCCCTTGCGCGCCGGCCGGGCCCTTGCCCGGCGGCGCGCCGCAAGATTCATGAACGCGGATTCCATCCGCATCGACTACGCAGTGTGAGGAGCATCAAATGAGTGAAGTCCCCCGCGTTCCGCTATTGATCGGCGGCAAGCTTGTGCAGTCCAAATCCACCGAATGGCGAGACGTGATCAACCCCGCCACCCAGGAGGTCGTGGCCAAGGTGCCCTTCGCGACGCGCGAAGAACTGGACCTGGCCGTCTCCAACGCCAAGGAAGCTTTCAAGACCTGGCGCAACAGCGGGCAGGGCACGCGGATGCGCGTCATGCTGAAGTTCCAGGAACTGCTGCGCGCCAACACCGGCAAGCTGGCCGAGATGATCACCCGCGAACACGGCAAGACTCTGCCGGATGCCGAGGGCGAGATCGGGCGCGGCCTGGAAGTGGTCGAGCACGCATGCTCGATCGCCAACCTGCAGTTGGGCGAGTACGCCGAGAATGCCGCTTCAGGCATCGACGTCTACACCCTGATCCAGCCGCTGGGCGTGTGCGCGGGCATCACCGCATTCAACTTCCCGGTGATGTTGCCGTGCTTCATGTTCCCGATTGCTGTCGCCTGCGGCAACAGCTTCGTGCTCAAGCCCTCTGAACAGGATCCGACTGCGTCGCTGTTCCTGGCCCAGCTGGCGCTGGAAGCCGGCCTGCCGCCGGGCGTGCTGAACGTGGTGCATGGCGGCCCGGATACCGCCAACGGCCTGTGCGAACACCCCGACATCAAGGCGGTGTCGTTCATCGGTTCGACCCGCGTGGGCACCGAGATCTACAACCGCGCTTCGGCGGCCGGCAAGCGCTGCCAGTCGATGATGGGCGCCAAGAACCACTGCGTGATCCTGCCGGACGCCGATCCGGAAGTCGCGCTGAACCAGTTGGTCGGCGCCGCATTCGGCGCGGCGGGCCAGCGTTGCATGGCCTCGTCCGTGGCCGTGCTGGTGGGCGACGCCCGCAACTGGCTGCCCGACTTCGTCGAGCGCTCGAAGAAGCTGAAAGTGAATTCCGGCACCGACCGCGAAGCCGACCTGGGCCCGCTGGTTTCGCCCAACGCCAAGAAACGCGTCGAAAGCCTGATCCAGAAGGGCGTGGACGAAGGCGCCAAGCTGCTGCTGGACGGCCGCAATCTGAAGGTGTCGGGCTTTGAGCAAGGCAACTTCGTGGGCCCCACGATTTTCGACGGCGTGGACGAAAACATGACCATCTACACCGAAGAAATCTTCGGGCCGGTCCTGTGCTGCGTGGGCGTGGAAACGCTGGAAGACGCGGTGGCGTTCATCAACCGCAACCCCAACGGCAACGGCGTGGCGCTGTTCACCCAGGACGGCGGCGCGGCGCGCTACTTCCAGAACAACATCGACGTCGGCCAGGTAGGCATCAACGTGCCGATTCCCGTGCCGGTGGCGTGGTTCAGCTTCACGGGTTCGCGCGGCTCCAAGCTGGGCGACCTGGGCCCCAACGGCAAGCAGGCAGTCCAGTTCTGGACGCAGACCAAGACGGTCACCGCCCGCTGGTCGGCTCACGCCAAGACCGTGAACACCACGATCTCGATGCGCTGAAACAGGGACGCCTTGCTCCTAAGCTTATATAAATAAGTCATATAACAAGGCGTCCTTATTACTTATAATTGGCCCATCTATTAGGGGCCAATTAATGAACCTCCAGCAATTTCGTTTTGTGCGTGAAACCATCCGGCGCGACTTCAACCTGACTGAAGCCGCCCGGATGCTCTATACCTCGCAGCCTGGAGTCTCCAAGGCCATCATCGAGTTCGAAGACGAACTCGGCATCAAGATCTTCGAACGCCACGGGAAGCGTATCAAGGGCTTGACCAAGCCCGGCCTGGCGGTCTCGCAGGTGATCGACCGCATCATGCGCGAAGTCGACAACCTGAAGAAGGTCAGCGACGAGTTCGCGCGCCGCGACGAAGGCGGCCTGGTGATCGCGTGCACGCACACCCAGGCGCGTTACCTGCTGCCGCGTGTGATCCCGGCATTCCGCAAGCAATTCCCGAAGGTGCATCTGTCGCTGGCTGAAGGCAGCCCCGCGCAATTGGCCGAGATGGTGCTGCACGAGCAGGCCGACCTGGCGCTGGCGACCGAATCCCTTGCGCTGACGCCGGGCCTGGCGACGTTGCCGGTGTATGCCTGGGAGCACACCGTCGTGGTGCGCCCCGACCATCCGCTGGCGGAACTGACTTCCAGCGCCGCCAAGCGCCTGTCGCTGACGCAACTGGCGGAATACCCCATCGTCACCTACGACCGCGCGTTCACGGGCCGCAGCACGATCGACGAAGTCTTCGCCAACCAGGGCATCCATCCGGACATCGTGCTGGAAGCCATCGACGCCGACGTGATCAAGACCTACGTGGACGTCGGCCTGGGCATCGGCATCATCGCCGGCGTGGCTTATGACCCGCGCCGCGACTCCAACCTGGTGGGTCTGCCGGTGGGGCACTTGTTCGGCACGCACACGACCCGCGTGGGCGTGAAATCGGGCGTATTCCTGCGTGATTACGTCTACACGTTCCTGGAAATGCTGGCGCCGTCGCTGACCCGGGCGGTGGTGACCGAAGCCGTGCAGGGCGCGCCGAAGTAGGGCGGCCAGGACGGTCTCGGCCTATAGCAAAAAAAGCGCGGCATTCCTGGAATGCCGCGCTTTTTCTTTTGGGCCCGGCGGCGCTGACTCGCCGGAAAGCCGCGAGTTCCCTGGCTGATAGCAAATCTCGCTATCCCCTTCGTGAAGCTCATTAATATTATTAAATAAGAACCGATCTCATTTGAGTTGACTAAAAAATAGGAATCATTATCATTACATCCAGGCTCAACGACCAGTGAGGTTCATCATGACGGCAGGACTCAGTGCAGTAGTGGTTGGCGCAGATCGACTGGGCAACATCCCGGATCTGCTGAAAGGACACAATATTTCGATCACGCACCACATCAGTGGCCGCGATCCTTCGCATCAGAAGAAAACGCTTCAACTTCCGTCGGGCACGCAGCTGGTCATCCTGCTGACCGACTTCCTGGGGCACAACGTCATGAAGACCTTCCGCAACGCCGCGCAGCGCGGCGGCATCCGGGTCGTGGCTTGTCGCCGTTCGGTATGCAGCATGCAGCAGGCCCTGCAGCAATGCGGCCTGTGCCCGCGCGCAGGCACCGTGCACTGATTTCCGGTTGCCGCTGGAACACAAGAACTGGGGAGGCCGAAACGGCCTGCGGCTTGGCACATGAATCCCCAAGCCGCGAAGAGCAAGAAAAAACGCCGTCAGACTGAAGTCTGACGGCGTTTTGCTTTTGGGGGATGGCGCCGGGCAACCTGCTTATGCGAGGATGCCGGAAACCGAATTCAATTCGCGGCGCGGGCGGACGCCATCAGGCTGTTGTCCAGGCGGCGGGCGCCGTTGTAGCGCTTGGTCCAGTAGGCCATCGTCATGCTTTCGACGCGGACGACGCCACCGGCGCTGGGCGAGTGCACGAAGCGGTCGTCGCCCAGGTAGATGCCCACGTGCGAATAGCGGCGGCCCATCGTGTTGAAGAAGACCAGATCGCCGGCCTTGAGTTCGTTCTTGGCGACGGAGACGCCTTGCTGGGCGATTTCGGCGGCGTTGCGGGGCAGCTTCAGGCCCAGCGAGCGCTCGGCGGAATAGGCGACCAGGCCGCTGCAATCGAATCCGGTATCGGGGGAACTGCCGCCGAAGCGGTAGCGGATGCCCAGGTAGTTGAGGGCTTCGCTGACCATGGCGTTGTCGCTGTTGGTGCCAGTGTGGTTCTGCTGGCGGTCGCGCTTGAATTTGTGCGTGACCAGCATGCCGATGGGGTCATCGGCGGTGGCGACCCACTCCATTTCGTACGGATCAATCTCGGACGTATGGGCGGTTGACTTCTGGCCAGTGCCGGCACAACCTGCCAAACCCGCCACACATGCCATTAACGCGAGCGTACGCAGACCGCGGTACGCTTGGCCAGTGGATGAATTGAATCGCGCGAGTATGGAGTGTCGATGCATTCGCCTGGGATGACTTGCCGAGATGACAGCAAAAACCACGGGATTAGCCGTGGATCGAGCCGAGATGTCAGCAAAATCAACAATTATCTACAACTTCGCGGGCATTCTACCAAACTTTCAAGACCGGTCAGTGACAGATCGGCTATTTATCCATGACGCGTGGATATTTGGTGGAACATTTTGACTTGTGGCAAGCCTCGTGCAAGGTTCGCCTACCAGAATGACCAAATGATTCGAAAGAAATCAATCAGCCTTAAGGCGTATGAACAATACCAGGAGACACAAATGCAAAAAACCCGGGATTTCCATTACAGATCATTGCATGACCGCGATGGCTTCTGGCGCGAAGAGGCTGGCCGCATCCACTGGGAGACGCCCTTCGAGTCTGTCCTGGACTTCTCGCGGCCGCCATTCGCCAAGTGGTTTGTAGGCGGCAAGACCAATCTTTGCTACAACGCGGTCGACCGGTGGCTGCCCACGCAGGCTGACCAGCCGGCCCTGATCTGGGTGTCCACCGAAGTCGACCGGGAACAGGTCTACACCCGGCAGGACGTCTATGAAGAGGTCAACGCGGCCGCCGCCATGCTCAAGGAGCTGGGGGTGGGGCGCGGCGATCGGGTGCTGCTGTATATGCCGATGGTGCCGGAAGCGGTGTTCACGATGCTGGCCTGCGCCCGGATCGGCGCGGTCCACTCGGTGGTGTTCGGCGGATTCGCGTCGGTCAATCTGGCGCAGCGCATCGACGACGCCGCGCCCAAGGTGGTGGTTTGCACGGACGGCGGGTCGCGCGGGGGCAAGGTCGTGCCCTATAAGCCGTTGCTGGATCGTGCGCTCGCCCTGGCCAAGACGCCGCCGGCTGCCGTCGTGGTGTTCGACCGCGGCCTGGCGCCGTTCGAACCCGTGGCCGGGCGTGACCTGGACTACGCCACCCTGCGCGAGCGCCACCGCGGCGCGCGCGTGCCGGTGCAATGGCTGGAATCGTCCGAACCCAGCTACATCCTCTATACGTCCGGTACGACCGGCAAGCCCAAGGGCGTGCAGCGCGACACCGGCGGCTATGCCGTGGCGCTGGCTTCGTCGATGGAATACCTGTTCAACGGGCGCGCCGGCGACACTTTCTTCTGCACCAGCGACATCGGCTGGGTGGTCGGACATTCCTACATCATCTACGGCCCCTTGATCGGCGGGCAGGCGACGGTGCTCTACGAGGGCACGCCCGTGCGCCCGGACGGGGCCATCCTGTGGAAGCTGGTCGAGCAGTACGGCGTGAATACGCTGTTTTCGGCGCCGACGGCGGTGCGCGTCCTGAAGCGCCAGGACCCCGCGCTGCTGAAGCGCCATGACCTGTCCAGCCTGCGCGCCGTCTACCTGGCGGGCGAGCCGCTGGACGAACCGACCGCCCACTGGATATCGGAAGGCCTGGGCAAGCCCATCATCGACAACTACTGGCAGACCGAATCCGGCTGGCCCATCCTGTCGGCCCAGCCGGGGGTGGAGCGCGTGCCGACCCGATTCGGCAGCCCGTCCTTTCCGGTGTACGGGTTCGACGCGCGCATCGTCAGCGAATCCACGGGCGAAGACCTGGGGCCGGACGAGAAGGGCGTGGTGGCGATTGTGCCGCCGCTGCCGCCGGGTGCCATGTCCACCATCTGGGGCGACGACGCGCGTTTCGTGCAGACCTACTTCACGTCGATTCCCGGACGCCAGGTGTATTCGACCTTCGACTGGGGGCGGGTGGATGCCGACGGCTACTGGTTCATACTTGGCCGCACGGATGACGTGATCAACGTGGCGGGCCATCGCCTGGGCACGCGCGAGATCGAGGAGTCGGTCAACAGCCACAGCGGAATCGCGGAATGCGCGGTGGTCGGCGTGGCCGATGCGCTCAAGGGGCAAGTGGCCATGGCGTTTGCCGTGCTGAAGAATCCTGCCAGCGCCGACACGGAGCAAGGGGCAAAGCAGCTGGAAGGCGATATCATGCGGCTAGTGGAAGATCAGCTGGGAGCGGTGGCCAGGCCCGCCCGGATCCGGTTCGTGGGTGCATTGCCCAAGACCCGGTCCGGCAAGGTGCTGCGCCGTGCGATCGTCGCGGTATGCGAAGGACGCGATCCCGGAGACCTGACGACCATTGAAGATCCTAACGCCCTGGAACAGATCAAGGAGTCGCTGCAATGAATACCAAACCCGTGCTGAGCGCCGAAGACGTCAAGAAGATCCTCGCCGCGGCCGAAGCACACGCCGTGCAGAACAAATGGGCCGTGACCATTTCGGTGGTCGATGACGGTGGCCATCTGCTGGGCATGCTGCGCCTGGACGGCGCAGCCCCGATCTCGGCGCACATTTCGCCCTCGAAGGCCAAGACGGCCGCGCTGGGCCGCCGTGAATCGCGCATCTACGAAGAGATGATCAACACCGGCCGCGTGTCCTTCCTGTCCGCGCCGCTGATCGACGGCCTGCTGGAAGGCGGCGTGCCGATCACCGTCGACGGCCACGTGGTGGGCGCGGTTGGCGTGTCGGGCGTGAAGTCGACCGAAGACGTGCTGATCGCACAAGCTGGCATCGCCGCGCTGGGCCTGTGAGCCAAGCGCAGCAACCGGAGCCGTCTGCCGACGGTTCCGCGCCGAACGCCGGAGCAGGGGACGCAAGCCCCCTGAATCCCGGCGTGGCCAAACGCGAAGTCTGGGCCTGGGCCATGTACGACTTCGCGAATTCCGGCTACACCACCGTGATCCTCACGGCGGTGTTCAGCACGTATTTTGTTGGCGTGGTCGGCGGGCGTGCCCCGTGGGCCACGCTGGCCTGGACCGCGGCGCTGTCGCTGTCCTATCTGCTCATCATGTTGACGATGCCCACGCTGGGCGCCCGCGCTGATGCGAACGGCAGCAAGCGCCGGCTGCTCTATACCAGCACGATCGGCTGCGTGGCCGCGACCCTCGTGCTGACCCAGGCGGGGCCGGGCGATGTCTGGCTGGCGCTGGCCGCCATCGTCGTATCCAACTATTGCTACTGCGTGGGCGAGTCCGTGGTGGCGGCATTCCTGCCCGAACTGGCCAGGCCTGCGGCGCTGGGGCGCGTGTCGGGCTGGGGCTGGAGCTTCGGCTATTGCGGCGGGATGCTCACGCTGGGCCTGTCGCTCGTCGTGGTCACGTTGGCCGAGGGGCGCGGCATGACGGCGGAACACTTCGTGCCTTGGGTCATTGTCGTCACCTGCGCGGTGTTCGCGCTGGCGGCGCTGCCGTCCTTCTTCCTCTTGAAAGAGCGCACGCGCCCGCAAGCGGACAAGCCCGAAGCGCTGCACATGCTCAAGCGCCTGGCCTACGCCTGGCGCGAGACGGGCCAGCACTTTCCCGAATTCCGCCGGCTGCTGATGTGCATCGCCTGCTATCAGGCGGGCATTTCGGTCGTCATCACGCTGGCGGCCGTGTACGCGTCCGAAGTCATGGGCTTCACGACGCCGCAGATCATGCTGCTGGTGTTCACCGTGAACATCGGTGCGGCGCTGGGCGCGTTTTCGTTCGGCTATGTGCAGGACCGCATCGGCCACAAACCGGCTCTGGCCATTACGCTGTGTGGCTGGATCGTGATGGTGCTGGTCGCGTATGCCGCAACGACGGCGCCCGTGTTCTGGGTGGCCGCCACGCTTGCCGGCCTGTGCATGGGCACGACCCAAAGCGCGGGCCGCGCCATGACGGGTGCGCTGGCGCCCGCCGGCCGCCTGGCCGAGTTCTTCTCGCTGTGGACCTTCGCCGTGCAATTGGCCGCGGTGATCGGCCCGCTGACCTACGGTCTGGTGACCTGGGGCACGCACGGCGACCACCGCCTGGCCATCCTCGTGACCGGCCTGTTCTTCGTGGGCGGCCTGGCCCTGCTGTCGCGCGTGGACATGAAGCGCGGCCTGGCCCGCCGCCCCGCCGTCTGATAGAACGCCGCGCCACCGCCTGCCGCGGCTGCGGCCGGGCTGCTATCCTTATGAACTGCCTTTGATGCGTCGCGTGCCACGCGACGCATCAAGCGGATTGCTTTGCACTGCTATGCAGGTGCGTTGTCAGCTTGTGCGTGCCGCTGGGGTCGACGCCGTTCCGGTGTTTCCCGCCCTGAGCCGGCGCTGTCAGGTCTCTGCGTTCCCATGCGTATGCGGGCTCCGGCCCGCATTTTGCGTAAGGTGCCCGTAAGAGCGCGGCGATACGGTGGCGGGTGGGTAATAAAACAGCAGCACAAACAAACAGAATCACCGATTGGAGACAAGATCATGTCGAATGCCATTGAGTCCGTACTGGTAGAAACCCGCGTCTTCCCGCCGCCCGAGCGTGCGGCGCAGGGCGCGGCGATTCCCAGCATGGACGCCTATAACGCGTTGTGTGCCCAGGTCGAAAATGATTTCGACGGCTTCTGGGCCGGCCAGGCCCGCGACAACCTGACGTGGACCAAGCCGTTCACGCAGGTGCTGGACGAAACCGACGCCCCGTTCTACCGCTGGTTCGGCGACGGCGAACTGAACGTCTCGGCCAACTGCCTGGACGTGCACCTGACCAACGGCAACGCCGACAAGACCGCCATCATCTTCGAAGGCGACGACGGCACGGTGAACAAGGTCAGCTACCGCGAACTGCTGGCGCGCGTGTGCCGCTTCGCCAACGGCTTGACCGCGCTGGGCTACAAGAAGGGCGACCGCGCCATCATCTACATGCCCATGTCGATCGAAGCCGTGGTGGCCATGCAGGCCTGCGCGCGCCTGGGCGTGACGCATTCGGTGGTGTTCGGCGGCTTCTCGGCCAAGAGCCTGCAAGAGCGCATCGTGGACGTGGGCGCATCGCTCGTCATCACCGCCGACGAGCAAGTACGCGGCGGCAAGACGATCCCGCTGAAAGTCGCGGTGGAAGACGCCATCGCGATGGGCGGCTGCGAAGCCATTTCCAAGGTCATCGTGTACCGCCGCACCGGCGGCAAGGTCCAATGGACCGAAGGCCGCGACCTGTGGATGCACGAGGTCGAGGCCGGCCAGCCCGACACCTGCGAGCCCGTGCCGGTCAACGCCGAGCATCCGCTCTTCATCCTCTATACGTCGGGCTCCACCGGCAAGCCCAAGGGCGTGCAGCATTCGTCGGCAGGCTACCTGCTGTGGGCGCTGCTGACCGTGAAGTGGACGTTCGACGCCCGCAAGGACGACGTCTACTGGTGCACGGCCGACGTGGGTTGGGTCACCGGCCACACCTACATCACCTACGGCCCGCTGGCCGCCGGCCTGACGCAGGTCGTGTTCGAAGGCGTGCCGACCTACCCGAACGCCGGCCGCTTCTGGGACATGATCGCGCGCCACAAGGTCACGACGTTCTACACGGCGCCCACCGCCATCCGTTCGCTGATCAAGGCGTCCGAAGCGACGCCCGACGCCCATCCGAAAAACTACGATCTGGACAGCCTGCGCATCATCGGCACGGTGGGCGAGCCCATCAACCCCGAAGCCTGGATCTGGTATCACAAGAACGTCGGCCGCGAACGTTGCCCGATCGTGGACACGTGGTGGCAGACCGAAACCGGCGGCCACATGATCACCCCGCTGCCGGGCGCCACGCCGACCAAGCCGGGTTCGTGCACGTTGCCGCTGCCGGGTATCGCCGCGGCCATCGTGGATGAGACCGGCGGCGACGTCGACAAGGGCAATGGCGGGTTCCTCGTCATCAAGCGTCCGTGGCCCGCGATGATCCGCAACATCTGGGGCGATCCGGAACGCTTCAAGAAGAGCTACTTCCCGCCGGAACTGCGCGGTTACTACCTGGCCGGCGACGGCGCGCAGCGCGACGCGGACGGCTACTTCTGGATCATGGGCCGCATCGACGACGTGCTGAACGTGTCGGGCCACCGCCTGGGCACGATGGAAGTCGAATCGGCGCTGGTGGCGCACGAGCTGGTGGCGGAAGCCGCCGTGGTGGGCCGCCCCGATGACACGACCGGCGAAGCCGTGGTGGCGTTCGTGGTGTTGAAGCAGGCACGTCCGGAAGGCGAAGAGGCGCAGGCCATTGCCAAGCTGTTGCGCGACTGGGTGGCCAAGGAGATCGGCCCCATCGCCAAGCCCAAGGACATCCGCTTCGGCGACAACCTGCCCAAGACGCGTTCGGGCAAGATCATGCGCCGCCTGCTGCGCGTGGTAGCCAAGGGCGAGGAAGTCACGCAGGACGTGTCCACGCTGGAGAATCCCGCCATCCTGGAACAGCTGGCCAAGCCCCTGTAAGTGCCTCCGGCCGTGACGGGCCGGAGCCTTGCAGCGCGAGGGGAGCATAATGTCAGACGCCCGCACCGGTAATTGCCGGTCCGGGCGTCTTGTCTTTTTGCACCCCTTACTTGAATGGAGCCACGGACGTGAGCCGCAGCAGTTTTGATCGCGCCGGATTAGCGCTGATGCTCAGCACCATTGTGGTCTGGGCAGGCAGTTGGATCGCGATGAAACTGATCGTGCCCTACATCGGCCCGTTCGACTTCGTGGCGCTGCGCTATGTGACGGGCAGCGTCGTGCTGTTCGCGCTGGCGATCGCCACGCGCCGGCCGCTGGCGATGCCGCCGTGGAAGCTGACGCTGCTGATCGGATTGACGCAGACGGCAGGGTTCCAGGGGTTCGTGCAAACGGCGCTGGTGTCGGGCGGCGTGGGCAAGGTGTCGCTGATGGCGTACACCATGCCGTTCTGGGTGGTGCTGTTCGCCTGGTGGCTGCTGGGTGAACGCCCGTCGATCCGGCATGGCCTGGGCATCGGCCTGGCAGCAGTCGGGCTGGTCTGTTTCGTGGAGCCCTGGAATGGCCTGGGCGACATCCGTCCCGTGCTGCTGGGGCTGGGCAGCGGCCTGTGCTGGGGCGTGGGCACCGTGTTGTCCAAGCGAATGTTCGAACGCCATGCACCCGACGTGATGACGTTCACCGCCTGGCAGATGCTGTTCGGCGGTCTGGTGATGGTGCCTGTGGCCTATCTCGTGCCGCAGATGACCGCGCAATGGGGCTGGCCGCTCTGGACCGGCATGACCTACATCGTGCTGATCGCCACGGCGGCTGGCTGGTTGCTGTGGCTGCAGGTGGTGCGCCGCGTGCCCGCGTCGATCGCCGGGCTGTCCAGCCTGGGCGTGCCGGTGGTCGCCATGCTGCTGGCCTGGGCGATCCTGTCCGAGCGCCCCTCGTGGGGCGAAGTGGGCGGCATGGTCCTGATCCTGGCCGGCATCTTCATCGTCAGCCGGGCGGCGCCGGCGGTACGTGCTTCGTGACCCGGCTTGCCGGCAAGCGCTCCCGATACTCATCCCCCAAACTCCATTCCCTATCCAAGGATTTCCCATGATCGATCTGCGTAGCGACACAGTCACACGGCCTTCGGCTGCCATGTTGCAGGCGATGGTTTCCGCCCCGTTGGGTGACGACGTGATGGGCGACGATCCCACCGTGATCCAGCTGCAGGCGGCCGTGGCCGAGCGCGCGGGCAAGGCGGCGGGTCTGTTCTTTCCGTCCGGCACGCAAAGCAACCTGGCCGCGTTGATGGCGCATTGCGATCGGGGCGACGAATACCTGGTGGGGCAACAGGCCCACACCTATAAGTACGAAGGCGGTGGCGCGGCGGTGCTGGGCAGTATCCAGCCGCAACCCATCGAGCACGCCGAAGACGGTTCGCTGCCGCTGGAAAAGCTGGCTGCGGCGGTCAAACCGTTGGGCGACGCGCATTTCGCCCGCACCCGCTTGCTGGCGTTGGAAAACACGTTCCACGGCAAGCTGATCCCGGCCGCCTATATTCAGGCGGCGACGGCATGGGCGCGGGAACAGGGCCTGGGCACCCACCTGGACGGCGCGCGCGTGTTCAACGCAGCCGTCGCCAGCGGCAAACCGCTAGTCGACATGTGCCAGCCGTTCGACTCGGTGTCGATCTGCTTTTCAAAGGGCTTGGGCGCGCCCGTCGGTTCGGTGCTGGTGGGCAGCGACGAGCTGATCGCCCGCGCGCGCCGCTGGCGCAAGATGCTGGGCGGCGGGCTGCGGCAGTCGGGCGTGCTGGCGGCCGCTTGCCTGTACGCGTTGGAGCACAACGTCGAGCGGCTGGCGGATGACCACGAGAACGCCCGTGCGCTGGCCGAAGGCTTGCGCGGCATTGCCGGTGTCAAGGTCTTGAGCCAGGACACCAATATGCTGTTCGTGGAATTCGAGCCGGCACGCTGCGAGGCGTTGACGGCCGCGCTGGCCAAGGAAGATATCCAGATGCGCGCCGTGTACGGCGGGCCGACGCGGCTGGTGACGCACCTGGACGTGTCCGCCGACGACGTGCGCCGGGTCGTCCAGGCCGTGGCGCGCCATCTGGCCTGAGCGGATCAGGCGCTGGCGCGCAGTACGTCCGCCAGCACCGTGAACAGCTCGTCGATCTGGGCGCGTTCGATGATGAGCGGGGGCGACAGCAGCATCGTGTCGCCCGCCGAACGGATCAGGCAACCTCGTTCCAGGCAGGCGTTATGCACCGCATAAGCGCGCTGGCCGGGCTGGCCTTCCAGCGGCGCCAGCTCGATTGCGGCCAGCAGGCCGATGTTGCGGATGTCGATCACATGCGGCAGCCCCTTCAGGCTGTGCGCCGCATCTTCCCAGTAGCGTGACAGTTCCTGGCTGCGTTGGAACAGGCCTTCGCGGCGGCAGAGGTCCAGCGTCGCCAGGCCCGCGGCGCACGCGACGGGATGGCCTGAATAGGTGTAGCCGTGCGCAAGCTCGATGGCGCTTTCGGGCCCTTGCATGAACGCGTCGTACACGTGCTGCTGCACCAGCGTCGCGCCCATCGGGATGGCGCCGTTGGTCAGGCCCTTGGCGCTGGTGATGATGTCCGGCTTGACGCCGAAGAAGGACGACGCGAAGGCGCCGTCGATGCGCCCGAACGCGCAGATCACCTCATCGAAAATCAGCAGGATGCCGTGCGCGTCGCAGATCTCGCGCAGCCGCTGCAGATAGCCGCGGGGCGGCACGATCACGCCGGTGGAGCCGGCCACCGGCTCGACGATGACCGCGGCAATGGTCGAGGCGTCATGCAGCGCCACGATGCGGTCCAGCGTATCGGCCAAGTGGGCGCCCCAGTCCGGCTGGCCGCGCGTATAGGCCATCTGCTGGCGGTCATAGGTATGCGGCAGGTGGTCCACATAGGGCAGCAGATTGCCGAAGGGCTTGCGGTGGCCGCCGATGCCCGACACCGACAATCCCCCAAAACCCACCCCGTGGTAAGAGCGTTCGCGTCCGATCAGCCGCACGCGCTGGCCCTGGCCACGCGCCCGGTGGTAGCCCAGCGCGATCTTCAGCGCGGTGTCGACCGCTTCCGAGCCCGAGTTTGAAAAGAACACGTTGGAAAAGCCCGCGGGCGCTTCGGCGCACAGCGCGTCGGCCAGCTCGAAAGCCAGCGGGTGGCTCATCTGGAAGGAGGGCGCGTAATCCAGTTCGTAGGCCGTGCGTGCGATGGCTTCGACGATTTCGGGCCGGCGGTGGCCCGCGTTCACGCACCACAGGCCGGCAATGCCATCCAGCACGCGGCGGCCGTCGGGCCGGATGTAGTGCATGCCTTCTGCAGCGGTGAACAGCACCGGATCCCGCTTGACGCGCCGGTTGGCGGTAAAGGGCATCCAGAAGGCATCGGAATGGGGGGCGGAGGGGGGAAGCGGCATGGGCGATCCTGCAGGAGTCAGTTCAGGGTACGCTTATTTTGTATTAAACAAATGATAAATACAATACTACCGAAAGCGAAGCGGCGTGCGCCGGCCTGCCGGGAAACGCGGCGCGAAAAGCGGGGGGTGTGACGGGTCAGGAGGCTTGCAGCGAGGCCTTCAGGTGGCGGCGCATCAATTGCGCGGCCCATTCCTGGTCGCCCGATTCCAGGGCTTCGATGATCTGCAGGTGTTCGCTGCTGGAATTGACGAAGCGGGCGTCGCGATAGAACGCGGCGTGCTCTTCCAGACGGCGCAACTGGTTCTGCTGCTGCACCGCCTGCAGGATGTAGCGGTTGCCGGAGAAGCGGGCCAGCAATTCGTGGAAGGATGCGTTCAGTCCGAAGAAATCGGTGGCTGAAATGTCGGCGTCGGCGCGCTGGATCAGCGCTTCGTGCGCCGCGCGCATGCGCGCAAGCGCCGGCTTGTCCACACGGAACGTGGGTTCAAGCAAACCGGCGCATTCGATGGTCATGCGAAAGCGATAGCTCTCGCTAAGCGCTTCGGCGCTTTCCAGCGAGGGGGCGAATTGCCACCCATGCCCTTTGCGTTTTTCGATCAGGCCGTCGGCGGACAGCTGCAGAAGCGTCTTGGCCAGCACGCTGCGCGGCGCGCCATAGCGTTGGAGCAGTTCGCGTTCGGTGAAGGTCTCGGGCAGGCCGCGCGAGGCGCGGTCGTCGATCAGCCGGCGATACAACTCGTTTTGCGTCGGGCCCGCGCCTTCGAACAGGGCGGCGCCCGCGCCTGCGTTTTCCGCCACGGTATAGCCGCTGTTGGGGCGGTGTTTGATCAGGCCCTGGGCGGCCAGCAGGCGCAACGCGCCGCGCACCGGGGTGCGCGACACCTTGTAGGCCGCGGCCAGGGTCTCTTCGGAAAGATGTTCACCCGGCGAGTAGCGCCCAACCACGAGGTCTTCCGCGATATGGCGCGCCAGATCGACTTGCAGCGGCGTGGGGCGGGCGGGGGCGGCGGTGGACATGGCGCGTTGACGAAGCGGAAAAGGCGGCGGAGCGGCAATGGTACCGGACACCCGCAGGCCGTTGCAGTGGTGGATGGCTCCGTAATATGAACTTTAATGGAAATTAATACAACGTGATTTGGTCTGGTTCGGATCAGCCGTGACGGATGCGGCTGTCGGACGGCGCTTCGTCGCGCTCGGTCATGCCGTAATCGCGCAGCACCTGCGCCACCCGCAACCGATAGTTCTGGAACACGCCACCGCGTCCTGCTTCCTGCGCGCGGCGGTGCGATTCCAGCGATCGCCAGCGCTTGACCGCGTCTTCATCCCGCCAGAACGACAGCGACAGCAGCTTGCCCGCATGGGTCAGGCTCTGGAAGCGTTCGACGGAGATGAATCCATCAATGGCCTTCAGCTCGTCGATCAGGCTTGCGGCGATGTGCAGGTAGGGATCGGGGTTGCCGTTGGCGGGCTCGACTTCGAATATCACGGCGATCATGGCGTGGGTTCCTTTGAAAACGCAAACTGCGGGACGCGGGCATTGGGCAGCGGCCGATAACGGAAATGGGAGGCCAGGGCGGCAGCGTCGACCCCGGCTTGCAGCAGATGCACCAGCGCGTCCGCGGCGTGGCGCCGCGCCAGGCCTTGGCCAGGGCAGGCGTGGCCGGGCGCCTCTGAGCCGGGCGCCCCTGAGCCGGGCGCCCCTCCGCCGGGCGCCCCTCTACCGGGCGCCCCGAACGTCCAGCCGGCATCAGGGTGGACCGTTGCGGCGGCAGCCAGCACCAGCAGCACGGTCTGCCCGGCATCGATCCGCTGGCCGTTGATCGTGATCGAGTCAGCCAGGAATCGCCGCGTGTTGTGCAAGGGCGGGTCGTGGCGGATGACGTGATCGATGATCGTCTGGGCATCGGCGCAGGCCGCGTCGGCGGACAGGCCCTGCCGGCCGATATGGACCAAGGCATTGCCCAGCAACCCGGCGCCGGCCTCGCAGGACTGGAACAGCAGGCCGACAAGGTTCGCTGCCAGCACGGCAGCCGGAATCTGCGCACGCGCGCCGTCCTCGCGCAGCGTGCGTAACGCAGGGGTGGCGTCGCCGGCAGACAGCAAGGATTCCAGGCGGGATTGCAACGCCTGGGCCGCGGCATGAGCGGCGGCAATCGCGTCGGCGTCAGCCGGGGCGGGCAGGGCGGCCAGGAAGGCGGCGATCTGCGCCGCGCTGTCGGCCTGTAAAGCGGGGCTCAGCCCCAGGAAGGCCGCTTGCGCATGCACGGGCGCGGCGGTCAGGTAGCGGTCCACGGTGGCCGCATCCCCGGCCGGCATCTCGGGCCAGCGCGGCGTACAGGGCTGCGTGCCTTGTTCGCGGAGGAATGCCGTCAGCAAGGCCTTGACCCGCGTGTGCAAGACGCTGTCGTTCATGCGCACGAAGCGGCCAAACAGCTCGCCAGCAGGGCCTGGGCACAAGCCCCGAGGCACGGGTTCCGACGGAGGGCGCACACGGGCGGCCGAGTCACGCATGACGGCCAGGATCGTGTCTGGATGGCTGGCGACCCAAAGGCCTAGCGCCTCATCCCGATACAGCGGCCTCTCGCGCGCCAGGGCGGCGTAGTAGGGGTAAGGGTCGGCGTGCGTGACGGCAAGCAGGGGATGAGCGGGAAGCATGGCGTGGCCGGCGGTGGATCTGGCTGCCAGTATCCACCGCCCGGACAATCAACGATTCGGCGCCGGACGAACTATGCCTGCGCTGCGCCGGCGTCGGCCAGCAGGGCCGCGTATCCCACCCGTGAATCCGGCCACTGCAGCGTGAACCCGCTTGCCCGTAGACGGGCATTGCTGAGCTTCTTGCTGCCCACGTTCGCCGGGGCAGGCGCGATGCGTGGGGCAGGCGCGCCGGCCATCGCCGCCAGCTCGGCGTACAGCGCATGCAGCGGCAGCGGCGTGTCGTCGCAGCCGATGTAGACGGGATCGACGTCCGGCAGCAACGCCAGATGCACGACCGCGGCCGCTGCATCGTCGATATGGATGCGGTTGGCCCAATGCTCGGGTTGCACGGGCGCGCCCGCCGCCCCGCTACGCAGCCGCTCGATCAATTGCAGACGGCCCGGCCCGTACAGGCCGGCCAGCCGCAGCGAGGTGGACGACAGGCCGCGTGCCGCCAGCGCCGCTTCGGCCTCCAGCAGCACCTGGCCGTTGAACCCTTGCGGGGCGGGCGGCGTGTCTTCGTTCACCCAGCCGCCCTCATGTTTGCCATAGACGGCGCTGGACGACACGAACACAACGCGCTTGAGCCGCGACGCATCCAGTACGTCCAGCACCGCTTGCAGGCCGTCGATGAAGACGCCCCGGTAGACCGCGGCGTCGCGCGAACCGGGGGCGGGCAGGTGGATCAGGCGGGTCACGGCCGCGGGCAGGGCGGGCAGGCTGGCGGGCTGCGTGATGTCGCCTTGCAGCCACCGGATGCCGCTGTCGTCGTCCTTGGGCGGATGGCGGCGCAGCGCATGGACCTCGTCGCCGCGCGCCAGGAAGCGCCGGGCGACGCGCTGGCCCAGGTCGCCGCAGCCAATGAGAAGTACGCGTTCGGTCATGGAAGTCACCTGAAAAATGAAAAAGCGCCCCAAGGGGCGCCTTGTGGCGGGGCGGGCCCCGGCCGGATCACATGCCGCTGTACACCGGCCCTTCGCCGCCTTGCGGCGCCACCCAGACGATGTTCTGGGTCGGGTCCTTGATGTCGCAGGTTTTGCAGTGCACGCAGTTCTGCGCGTTGATCTGCAAGCGGTCGTCGCCGTGGTCGTCCTTGATGAACTCGTACACGCCGGCCGGGCAGTAGCGCGATTCCGGGCCGCCGTACTTGGCCAGGTTGACGCTGACCGGCACCGACGGATCCTTCAAGGTCAGGTGGATGGGCTCGTTTTCCTCATGGTTGGTGTTCGAGATGAACACCGAGCTGAGCTTGTCGAAAGTGAGCTTGCCGTCGGGCTTGGGATAGTCGATGCGGGCGCATTCCGATGCCGGTTGCAGACAGGCGTGGTCGGGCTTGCTGTGGCGCAGGGTCCAGGGCATCTTGCCCTTGAGCAGCAGTTGTTCGACGCCGGTCATCACGGTAGCGATGGTGCGGCCCTTCTTGAACCACTGCTTGAAGTTGCGCGCCTTGTTCAGTTCGGCGTGCAGCCAGGAGGCCTCGAACGCCTTCGGATAGGCGGTCAGCTCGTCCTGGCGGCGGTCGGCCACCAGGGCGTCGAACGCGGCTTCGGCGGCCAGCTTGCCGGACTTGATGGCGGCGTGGCTGCCCTTGATGCGGGACGCGTTCAGGAAGCCGGCTTCGCAGCCGACCAGCGCGCCGCCCGGGAAGGTCAGCTTGGGCAACGACAGCAGGCCGCCGGCCGTGATGGCGCGGGCGCCGTAGGCGATGCGCTTGCCGCCTTCGAACGTGCCGCGGATGGCCGGGTGCGTCTTGTAGCGCTGGAATTCATCGAACGGCGAGAGCCACGGGTTGGCGTAGTCCAGGCCGACGATCATGCCCACTGCGACCAGGTTGTTGTCCAGGTGGTACAGGAACGAGCCGCCGTAGGTGTCGGAATCCAGCGGCCAGCCGGCCGTATGGATGACGAGTCCGGGCTTGGATTGCGCCGGATCGACTTCCCACATTTCCTTGATGCCGATGCCGTAGGCCTGCGGATCGCGGCCGTCGTCGAGCTTGAAGCGTTCGATCAGCTGGCGGCCCAGTTGGCCGCGTGCGCCTTCGCCGAACACCGTGTAGCGGGCATGCAGTTCCATGCCGGGCTGGTAGTGGTCGGTATGCGAGCCGTCGCGGGCGACGCCCATGTCGCCAGTGACCACGCCGCGCACGGCGCCGTTTTCGTCGTACAGCACTTCAACGGCAGCGAAACCGGGGAAAATGTCCACGCCCAGCGCTTCGGCCTGTTCGCCCATCCACTTGACGACGTCGCCCAGACGGACGATGTAGTTGCCTTCGTTGTGGAAACAGGGCGGCAGCAGCCAGTTGGGCGTGGCGCGCGCGCCCGTCTGGGACAGGAACAGGAACTTGTCCTGCGTGACGGGCACGTTCAGCGGCGCGCCTTTTTCCTTCCAGTCGGGGATGAGCTCGGTCAGTGCCAGCGGGTCCATGACGGCGCCGGACAGGATGTGTGCACCCAGTTCCGCGCCTTTCTCAAGGACGCAGACGCCGATCTCCTGATTCTTTTCAGCGGCCAGCTGCTTTAGACGGATTGCGGTGGCCAGGCCGGCGGGTCCACCGCCAACCACGACCACGTCATATTCCATCGACTCGCGTTCAGACATTTGCAAAGCTCCCCGTATGTATTCCATATATGGCTGGAAGTATTATCGGCGATTGTATTGCAGGCGGAGGCCATGTATGCCTTCGTATTTCTTTTAGCCTTCAGGAGTAATTGGTGAACCCGGACAATCTGTCTGCGCGGATTCTGGCGGTGGGCGATACCCATCAGGTGGAATTGCCTTTGCGGTGGGGCGACTCAGACGCCTTGAATCATCTGAACAACACGCTGTATTTCCGCCTGATGGAAGAGGCGCGTATGCAGATCCTGTACGACGCGGGCTTCGAGCTGCCTGCCGACAACGGCGCCATCCTGGCCCATGCTTCGTGCGATTTCCTGCGCCCGCTGACGTATCCGGCGACCGTGCGCGTCACGCACAAAGTGACCCGCATCGGCCGTTCCAGCGCGGAATTCGAGCTGCTGCTGGAGAAGGTGGGCGACGATGCCGGCCCCTATGCGCGCGGGCGCAACGTGCTAGTCTGGATGGACTACGTGGCCAATACGTCCGCACCGTGGCCGCAGGAAGTGCTGGCGCAGATGGCGACGCAGTTCAAGGCAGCCGCCTGAGGGCGGGCAATCCCGCAGGGGCGATCCTCCGAAAGCCCGCGCGGAATTGGCCGTCATGCCGTTAAAATCAAGCGCAAAACCAGAATAGAAATAAAGGGGCGCGCCACCCTCGGCGCCGCGACCCAGAGACATCGGGCAATGTCGCGATGCCGTCTGGGGCCGACGCCGGCAGCCGCGCTCCAAGGAAAAACAGGGCCCTCCCCGAATTTCTTGATCCCCAGGCGGGACGGCCGCGCAAGCGGCGGGGCGGGCACTCTTGAGTTCGACCTTAACTAGGAGTTGGAGCGATGGACAAGGTTTTTGCAAGCGCCCAGGAGGCGCTGGCAGGCATCGTCAAGGACGGTCAGATGATCGCCGTGGGCGGTTTCGGCCTGTGCGGTATTCCCGAGGCCCTGATCGCCGCGCTGCGCGATTCGGGCGTGAAGGATTTGACGTGCATCAGCAACAATGCGGGCGTCGACGGTTTCGGCTTGGGCCAGTTGCTCAATACGCGCCAGGTCCGCAAGATGATCGCGTCCTACGTGGGCGAGAACAAGGAATTCGAACGCCAGTTCCTGTCGGGCGAACTCGAGCTTGAGTTCACCCCGCAAGGCACGCTGGCCGAGAAGCTGCGCGCCGGCGGCGCGGGCATCCCCGCGTTCTTCACGCGCACCGGCGTGGGCACCATCGTGGCCGACGGCAAGGAAATCCGCGAGTTCGACGGCCAGCAATACGTGATGGAGCGTTCGCTGGTGCCGGACGTGTCGCTGGTCAAGGCGCACATCGCCGACCGCAGCGGCAACCTGGTGTTCCGCAAGACGGCCCGCAACTTCAACCCGAACGTCGCCATGGCCGGCAAGTTCACGGTGGTCGAGGTCGAAGAGATCGTTGACACCGGCAGCCTGGATCCCGATCAGATCCACCTGCCCGGCATCTATGTGCAACGGATCGTGCTGAACACGACGCCGGAAAAGCGCATCGAACAACGCACCACTCGCCCGGCCTAAGGAGAAGACGACATGGCATGGTCCCGCGATGAAATGGCGGCGCGCGCCGCGCGCGAGCTGCAAGACGGTTTTTATGTGAACCTGGGTATCGGCTTGCCGACCCTGGTGGCCAACCACGTGCCCAAGGGCGTGGAAGTGTGGCTGCAATCCGAGAACGGCCTGCTGGGCATCGGCCCGTTCCCCACCGATGACGAAGTCGACGCTGACCTGATCAACGCAGGCAAGCAGACGGTGACGACGTTGCCGGGCTCGTCGATCTTCTCGTCTGCGGACTCGTTCGCGATGATCCGCGGCGGCAAGATCAACCTGGCCATCCTGGGCGCGATGCAGGTGTCCGAAAAGGGCGATCTGGCCAACTGGATGATTCCGGGCAAGATGGTCAAGGGCATGGGCGGCGCAATGGACCTGGTGGCCGGCGTCGGCCGCGTCGTGGTCCTGATGGAGCACGTGGCCAAGAAGAAGGACGGCACTGAAGACATCAAGCTGCTGCCCGAATGCAATCTGCCGCTGACCGGCGTGGGCGTGGTCGATCTGATCATCACCGACCTGGGCGTGATGGAAGTCACCGAAGGCGGCCTGAAGCTGCTCGAAACAGCGCCTGGCGTGACCGTGGACGAAATCCAGTCCAAGACGCTGGCCAAACTGGACGTGTCGGCCGTCAAATAAACCGGCTGCTCCCGTTTACGCAAAACGCCCCGCAAGGGGCGTTTTTCATTGGGCGCTAGGCGGTTTCGTCCAGCCGCATTCCCACGTGCGGGATGCCATCCTCGATGTATTCCTCGGTGACCTGCACAAAGCCGTGCCCGCCGTAGTAGTTGCGCAAGCGGGCCTGGGCGCCCAGGTACATGGCGCGGCCGGGCCAGCGCTGGCGCACTTCCTGCATCGCATGGCGGATCAGCTCGTGGCCCAGCCCCTGGCCGCGTGTCCAGGGCGCGGTGATGACGCGTCCGATCTCGATCTGCCCATCTTTCTGCGACGGGTCCAGCATGCGGCAATAGGCGGCCAATTGGCCGTCCTGCCATGCCATCAGATGGCACGTCTGGCCGATCAGGTCCTTGCCGTCGATGTCCTGGAAGATGCACTGTTGTTCTATGACGAAAACTTCCGTGCGCAGGCGCAGGATCGCGTAGATCTCCGGCACGGTCAGGTCCTGGTGGGGCTTGCAGATCCAATCGGGCATTGCGTCAATCCAAGGCTTCAGGGGGTGAAAAACAGGGCGCCGTTAGCGTACCTCAAACCGGCCCCGTTTCTTTTGATGCACTGTTACATAAATTCACGGGTATACCCTTACTATGAAAATGAATTTTCTTATCTAAAATTTGTGTGTAAACAGATTTACACAAACCTCAGCTAAGACCCATCCCCCCACCGATGAACAAGGCCGCACTTACGATCGCTGATCGGATCGCCCGGGCTCAGCCCGCGTTGAGCCGGACGCAGCACAAGATGGCCGAGTACGTGCTGGCGCACCAGTTCCGCGCCGCCACGATGACCATCGACGAGTTCGCGGCAGCGGTAGGGGTATCGGTGGCCACGGCCAACCGCTTTGCGCGCGCCCTGGACCTGCCGGGCTATCCGCAATTCCGCGCCGAACTGGCGCGCGGATTCGAAGCCGCGCTGGAACCCGTCGAAAAGCTGCGTACCGAACTGGCGCATTCCGCCAGCGCCGTGCAGATCTTCGCTGCCACGCTGGAAGAAGACATCCGCAACGCGCAGCGCAACCTGCAATCGCTGGATTCGGCCGCCTGTGAGCAGGCGGTGGAGGCCATCCTGGCCGCCGACCGCGTGTTCATCATCGGTTTCGGCGCGAGCGGCTTTCTGGCCGGCCTGCTGCAACGCGGCCTGTGCATGAGCCTGCATTCCGTCGAATCGTTGGCCGGTCCCGGCGGCGTGTCGCACGCGGCGCGCCAGATGTCGCGCATGACCGCCAAGGACCTGGTGATCGCTATCGGTTTCCCGCGCTATCTGGCCGACACCGTGACGCTGGCCGCCGCCGCCAAGCAGGCTGGCGTGCCCGTTCTGGTGCTGACCGACAAACCCACATCTCCGCTGGCGCCCACGGCATCCGTCGTGCTCTACGCGTTTTCCGCGCGCCAGCTGATTCCCAATTCCGAAACCGCTGCGCTGGGGCTGATCGAAGCCCTGTCCGCCGCGGTGGCCTATCGGGCCAAGAATTCCGTCGCGGCCGCTGCTGGGGTGACCCAGTCCGTGATGCCGTGGCTTATCCATGGAGTAGGTAAACGATGATTCAACCCGTGATTGCCATTCACGGTGGCGCCGGCGCGATGTCCCGCGCGGCCATGTCGCCCGAGAAAGAACAGGAATACCTGGCCGCCCTGGAGTCCATCCTGACCGCCGGCCAAGCCGTGCTGGCCCGTGGCGGCAGCGCTCTGGACGCCGTCACCGAAGCCGTGCGCCTGCTGGAAGATTGCCCGCTGTTCAACGCCGGCCATGGCGCGGTGTTCACCAGCGCCGGCACCCACGAACTGGACGCCGCCATCATGGATGGCGCCACGCTGCGTTCAGGCGCCATCGCCAACGTGAACTGCGTGCGCAACCCTATCTTTGCCGCGCGCAAGGTCATGGAAACCAGCAAGCACGTGTTTTTCGTGGGCGAGGGCGCTGAAACCTTCGCACGCGACGCGGGCCTGGAAATCGTCGATCCGTCGTATTTCTCGACCGAAGCCCGCCGCGAACAACTGCTGCGCGTGCAGCGCGAAACGCCGGAAGCCGCCGTGCTGGATCACGACGGCCAGGCCATGGTCGCGCGCGGCCAGCCCGCACCGGCCGATCCGCTGGATGCCGACAAGAAGTTCGGCACGGTCGGCGCGGTGGCCGTTGACGCCCAGGGCAACCTGGCGGCTGCCACCTCCACCGGCGGCATCACCAACAAGCAGGTCGGCCGCGTCGGCGATGCGCCGCTGATCGGCGCCGGCACCTACGCCAGCAACAAGACTTGCGCCGTCTCCACGACGGGCACCGGCGAGATGTTCATCCGCATGGTCTCGGCTTACGACGTGGCGGCACAGATGGAATATTGCGGTGCGTCGCTGGAAGCGGCGGCGGATCGCGTCGTGATGGAAAAACTGCCCACCATCGGCGGCAAGGGCGGCCTGGTGGCCGTCGACGCCCAGGGCAATGTGGCGTTGCCTTTCAACACGGAAGGCATGTATCGGGGTTACGCCCGCGTGGGCGAAAAGCCGGTTACCGCGATCTATCGTTAAGCGGCGACGGGTTCGTTTTTTCAGTATTTGGGGATATTAAAGAGATGGTTGATCGCGCAAACAGCCTGGCGCTGCCGGAAAACCGCGTGGTCCAGGTCGACGACCTGACGGTGCGCTTCGTAGGTTCGGAGCGCACGGTCGAAGCCGTGCGCAACCTGTCGTTCCATGTGGACCGGGGTGAAACCCTGGCCATCGTGGGCGAATCGGGTTCGGGCAAGTCGGTGACGTCCCTGGCACTCATGCGTCTGGTGGAACATGGCGGCGGCCGCATCGCCCAGGGCAGCATGGCCCTGCGTCGGCGCAACGGCTCCGTGATCGACCTGGTCGGTTCCAGCCAACGCGTGATGCGCAATGTGCGTGGCGCGGACATGGCCATGATCTTCCAGGAGCCGATGACCTCCTTGAACCCGGTGTTCACGGCAGGCGACCAGATCGCCGAATCGATCCGCCAGCACCAGGGCAAGGACGCTGCGGCCGCGCGCGCCGAGGCGCTGCGCATGCTGGAACAGGTGCGCATTCCGGAAGCCAAATCGGTGCTGGACCGCTATCCGCACCAGTTGTCGGGCGGCATGCGCCAGCGCGTGATGATCGCGATGGCGCTGGCCTGCAAGCCGGCGCTGCTGATCGCCGACGAACCCACCACCGCGCTGGACGTCACCATCCAGGCGCAGATCCTGCAACTGATCCGTCAGCTGCAGGAAGAAATGCATATGGGCGTGGTGTTCATCACCCACGACATGGGCGTGGTCGCGGAAGTGGCCGACCGCGTGCTGGTCATGTATCGCGGTGACAAGGTCGAGGAAGGCCCGTCGGAACAGGTCTTCTCCGCACCCAAGCATTCCTACACCAAGGCGCTGCTGTCGGCGGTGCCGAAGCTGGGCGCCATGGAAGGCACCGATCTGCCCGCGCGCTTCCCCCTGCTGCAGGTGGAAGGCCAGGCGCAGCCCGTGGCCGAACCCGGCGTCACCAGCACGCAGGAAGTGCCGGCCGCCAAGCGCGAGCCGATCCTGAGCGTGCGCAACCTGGTGACGCGCTTCGATCTGCGCGGCGGCATCCTGAGCCGCGTGCAGCGTCGCGTGCACGCCGTGGAACAGGTCAGCTTCGACCTGTACCCGGGCGAAACGCTGTCGCTGGTGGGCGAATCCGGCTGCGGCAAGTCCACGACCGGCCGTTCGCTGCTGCGTCTGGTGGACAGCCAGGGCGGCGAGATCAAGTTCGGCGGGCGCGACATCGTGCGCCTGAAGAACAGCGAACTGCAATCCCTGCGCCGCGACATCCAGTTCGTGTTCCAGGACCCGTTCGCGTCGCTGGATCCGCGCGTCACGGTCGGGTTCTCCATCATGGAGCCGCTGTTGGTGCACGGCGTGGCCAAGGGCCGCGACGCCGAGCGCCGCGTGTCTGAATTGCTGGAGCGCGTGGGCATGCCGCCGGAAATGGCGCAGCGCTATCCGCATGAATTCTCGGGCGGTCAGCGTCAGCGCATCTGCATCGCGCGCGCGCTTGCCCTGAACCCGAAGGTCGTGATCGCGGACGAATCGGTGTCGGCGCTGGACGTGTCGATCCAGGCCCAGATCGTGAACCTGCTGATCGACCTGCAGCGCGACATGGGCATTTCGTTCTTGTTCATCTCGCACGACATGGCCGTGGTGGAGCGTGTCAGCCATCGCGTGGCCGTGATGTACCTGGGCCAGATCGTCGAGATCGGCCCGCGCCGCGCCATTTTCGAGAATCCGCAGCACCCGTACACCAAGAAGCTGATGTCGGCCGTGCCGATCGCCGATCCGGCGCGCCGCCATCTGAAGCGCACCTTGCTGTCCGATGAAATCCCCAGCCCGATCCGCAAGCTCGGCGACGAGCCGGTGGTGCAGCCGCTGGTGCAGGTTGGAACCGATCACTTCGTTGCCCGCCATCCGGTCGGCGGCGCGTATTGATTCCGTTGTCGTACTTGTTTTTCTTCCACCAAACCCCCTAATTCCATTTTGGAACCAGGAGTTGCAATGATGAAAGTTCTGCGCCCCACCAAGCTGATGGCCGCCGCTGCGGTGGCCTTCGGTGTGCTCACTTCGCCGTTGGCGTTTGCCGCCAAGGACGTGACGTTTGCCGTCTCCATCGCACTGGAAACGCTTGACCCGTACAACACCAACAGCACCCTGAACCAGGCGGCCGGCAAGGCCTACTACGAAGGCCTGTTCGAATTCGACAAGGACCTGAAGGTCCAGAAGGTCCTGGCGACCGACTACACCGTCAGCGAAGACGGCCTGGTCTACACGTTCAAGCTGCGTCCCGACGTGAAGTTCCACGACGGCACCGACTTCAACGCCGAAGCGGTCAAGATCAACTTCGATCGTCCGGCCAACCCGGAAAACCGCCTGTCGCGCTACATCCAGTTCAGCGTCATCGAAAAGATCGACGTGGTGGATCCGCTGACCGTCAAGATCACGCTGAAGAAGCCGTTCTCGGCCTTCATCAACGCGCTGGCCCACCCGGCCGCCATGATGATCTCGCCGGCCGCCCTGGCCAAGTACGGCAAGGAAATCGGTTTCCACCCGGTGGGCACCGGCCCGTTCGAATTCGTCGAATGGAAGCCGGCTGAATACCTGAAGGTCAAGAAGTTCGACGGCTACTGGAAGAAGGGCTACCCGAAGGTCGACACGCTGACCTTCCGTACCGTGACCGACAACAACACCCGCGCCGCCGTGGTGCAGACGGGCGAAGCGCAGTTCGCTTTCCCGGTGCCGTTCGAACAGGCCGCCGTGCTGTCGAAGAACGACAAGCTGGACGTGGTCGATCACAAGAACTCGATCATGGCCCGCTACCTGTCGATGAACACGCAGCAAAAGCCGTTCGACAACGTCAAGGTGCGTGAGGCGATCAACTACGCCATCAACAAGGAAGCCCTGGCCAAGGTCGCTTTCTCGGGCTACGCCACCATCGTCGACGGCGTCGTGCCCACCGGCGTGGACTTCGCGCACAAGACCGGCCCGTGGCCGTACGACATCAAGAAGGCCAAGGCCCTGCTGGCTGAAGCCGGCTACCCCAACGGCTTCGAAAGCCAACTGTGGTCCGCCTATAACGACGGCACCTCGGTGAAGGTGGTCCAGTTCCTGCAGCAGCAACTGGCGCAAGTCGGCATCAAGGTGTCGGTGGAAGTGCTGGAATCGGGTCAGCGCGTGCAGCGCGTCCAACAGGTGCAGAAGCCTGAAGACGCCAAGGTCCGCATGTACTACGCCGGCTGGTCGTCCTCGACCGGTGAAGCCGACTGGGGCCTGCGTCCGCTCCTGACCACCGCCGCGTTCCCGCCGGTGCTGAACAACGTGTCGTACTACTCGAACAAGTCGGTGGACGACGGCATTCAGCTGGCGCTGGCCACGACCGATCGCGCCAAGAAGACGGAAATCTACAAGAACGTTCAGGAAACCATCTGGAAGGACGCCCCGTGGGCCTTCCTGGTGACCCAGAACAACCTGTACGTGAAGTCGAAGAACCTGTCGGGCGTGTACGTGGAGCCGGACACCTCGTTCTGGTTCGGCGACATCGAACTGAAGCAGTAAACCTAGCAGTCACTCTCGGGGCCTTCGGGCCCTTGTAAGGCCACATACGGCGGGGGCGCGGTGTCCCCGCCGATGTTGCAGGAATTTCAATGCTGACCTACATCGTCAAACGTCTTTTGGGCATGATCCCCACGCTGCTGCTGGTAGCCGTGGTCGTGTTCCTGTTTGTGCACATGCTTCCGGGCGACCCGGCGCGACTGGCCGCGGGCCAGGAGGCCGACCAGCAAACGGTTGAGCTGGTGCGCAAGGAACTTGGGCTGGATCTGCCCCTGCCGCAGCAGTTCGTGCGCTATTTCAGCCATATGCTGCAAGGCGACCTGGGTACCTCGCTGCGTACCAAGCGCCCCGTCTCGACCGAGATTTCCGACCGCTTCATGCCCACCCTGTGGCTGACGATGGCCAGCATGGCGTGGTCAGTGACCTTCGGCATGATCATCGGGATCGTGTCGGCCGTCTGGCGTAACCGTTGGCCCGACCGCCTTGGCATGACGCTGGCGGTGTCAGGCATCTCTTTCCCCGCGTTCGCGCTGGGCATGATGCTGATGCAGGTGTTCTCCGTGAACCTGGGCTGGTTGCCGACCGTCGGCGCCTCTAGCTGGAAACACTACATCCTTCCGTCCATCACGCTGGGCGCCGCGGTGGCCGCCGTGATGGCGCGCTTCACGCGAGCCTCGTTCGTGGAAGTCATCCAGGAAGACTTCGTGCGGACCGCCCGCGCCAAGGGCCTGACCGAACGCCGCGTCGTGATCAAGCACGCGCTGCGCAACGCGCTGATTCCCGTCGTGACCATGATGGGCTTGCAGTTCGGCTTCCTGCTGGGCGGCTCGATCGTGGTCGAGACGGTGTTCAACTGGCCCGGCCTTGGCCGTCTGCTGGTCGACGCCGTGACCCAGCGCGACTATCCGGTGATCCAGGGCCTGGTGCTGCTGTTCTCGCTGGAATTCATCCTGATCAACCTGATTGTCGACGTGCTCTATGGCGTCATCAATCCCAGCATCCGTTACAAGTGAGGCGGCCATGAGCAATACGACACCCGCCACGACCATCGCCGCTGTTCCCAAGAACGACGTGCGCACGCCCGCCACCGAGTTCTGGCGCAAATTCAAGAAACAGAAGCTGGGCGTGGGCGCCGGCATCTTCGTCCTGCTGCTGGTCGTGGTCGCGGTCTTCGCGCCGTGGATCGTGCCGTTCGACGCCGAGAACTTCTTCGACTACGACGCGCTGAACGCCGGCCCGTCGCTGACCCACTGGCTGGGCGTGGATTCGCTGGGCCGCGACATCTTCAGCCGCATCGTCATGGGCGCGCGGATCTCGTTGGCGGCGGGCTTTTTGTCCGTTGCCATGGGCGCCATCGTCGGCACCTTCATGGGCCTGATGGCCGGTTACTACGAAGGCTGGTGGGAACGCATCACGATGCGCATCTCGGACGTGCTGCTGGCCTTCCCCGGCATGCTGCTGGCCATCGGCGTGGTCGCCATCCTGGGCTCCAGCATGGTCAACGTGATCGTGGCCGTGGCCGTGTTCAGCGTGCCGGCGTTCGCCCGCCTGGTACGCGGCAATACGCTGTCGATCAAGCAGATGACCTATGTTGAAGCGGTCAAGAGCGTGGGCGCGTCCGACTGGACCATCATCATGCGCCACATCCTGCCCGGCACGATCTCGCCGATCGTGGTGTACGGCACGATGCGTATCGGCACGTCGATCATCACCGCGGCCAGCCTGTCCTTCCTGGGCATGGGCGCATCGCCTCCCACGCCGGAGTGGGGCGCGATGCTGAACGAGGCGCGCGCCGACATGGTGATCGCCCCGCACGTGGCGATCTTCCCGGCGCTGGCGATTTTCCTGACGGTGCTGGCCTTCAACCTGCTGGGCGACGGCCTGCGCGACGCGCTCGACCCCAAGATCGACCGCAAGTAAATGAGTGCCCCGCCGCGCCGCGCCGCCCCTTTTCGGGGGGCAGCTATCCCAAAAGGGGGCGGCGTCAGGCGGCAGGCTCTTCTCGCCGCCGTCCTCGTTTGGATCATGCGCCCCATTGGGGGCGCGTGAGTCGAACGAAGGGCGGCGGCGTTTTGCATTAAGGAGCGTGGCGACACGCGGCAACCATGGATAAACAAGCGCACGAATTTCCCCGCATCGGCGTGCTGCCGTCGGGCCCGCTGGATACGATCTGCGACGTGGGCGATGTCACGGTCGGGCACTGCACGCTGGCCGATGGCCCCCTGCAGACCGGCGTGACCGTGGTGCGCCCGCACGGCGGCGACCCCTATCTGGACAAGGTGCCCGCCGCCGCGACCATCCTGAACGGCTTCGGCAAAAGTACGGGCCTGGTCCAGGTGCAGGAACTGGGCGTGCTGGAAACGCCCATCGCGTTGACCAACACCTTTGGCGTGGGCACCGTCGCCAACGCGCAGATCCGCCAGGCGGTGGCGGCCAACCCCGGCATTGGCCGTGGCATGGCGACCGTGAACCCGCTGGTCTTCGAATGCAATGACGGCTATTTGAATGACATCCAGGCGCTGGCGGTGCAGGAATCGCACTATGCCGAGGCTTGCGCCCACGCTGCCAAGCCGTTCGCGCAAGGCGCCGTCGGCGCGGGGCGTGGCATGTCGTGCTTTTCCTTCAAGGGAGGCATCGGCTCGGCGTCCCGCGTGGCCGCCATCCAGCCCGGCCTGCGCTACACCGTGGGGGCCCTTGTGCTGTCCAACTTCGGCCGCTTGCCCAACCTGACCGTGGCGGGCAGGCCGTTCGGCCGCCGGCTGGCGGACCAGCTGGACTGCGGCCTGGCGCAGCAAGGCGAGAACGCGGTGATCGTGCCCGAGAAGGGCTCCATCATCTTGCTGCTGGCCACCGACGCGCCGCTGGATGCGCGCCAACTGCGCCGGCTGTCCTTGCGTGCGGGCGCCGGCCTGGCGCGCACCGGCTCGGTGTTCGGCCATGGCAGCGGCGACATCGCGCTGGCGTTTTCCACCGCCTATACGATCCCGCAACTGGCCGAGCAGCCGATGCCGGCCGTCGCGATGCTGCATGAAACCCGCATCGACCCCTTGTTCGAAGCGGCCGCCGAGGCCTGCGAACAAGCCATCATTTCCGCGCTCTGGCATGCCGACGGCGTGACCGGGCGCGACGGCCATCACCGCGCCGCCATCCGCGACGCGGCGCCCCAATGGCGCCAGTGGCTGTCCGACACCGCATTCTGAATCCCCTGAGGGCTGATCCCATGAAGATCCTGATTTCCACCGATATCGAAGGCGTCGCCGGCGTCTTCCATGCTGAACAAGTCCGCGCCGGCAACGGCGAATACGAGCGCGCCCGCGCCTGGATGACCGCCGAGGCCAATGCGGCCGTGCAAGGCGCGATCGCCGGCGGCGCCGAAGAGATCCTGGTCAACGATTCGCACGGGGGCTTTCGCAACCTGCTGCCCGACGGCCTGGACGAACGCGCCCGCCTGGTGCTGGGCAAGCCGCGCTACCTGGGCATGATGGGCGGCCTGGAAGAAGGCTGCGATGCCGTTTTCATGATCGGCTACCACTCGCGCTCGCAAGGCCGTGGCATTCTGGCCCACACGATCAACAGCTTCGCGTTCTCGCGCGTGTTCATCAACGGCATGGAACTGGGCGAAGCCGGCCTGTACGGCGCGCTGGCCGGCGAGATGGGCGTCCCCGTCATCCTGGGGACGGGCGACGACGTCTTCATTTCGGAAACCCGCGACACCTTCCCCGGCGCCGAATGGGTGCAGACCAAGGTGGCGCACGGGCAGGGCAGCGGCATCACCCTGTCCCCCGCGGCTTCCCGCCGCGCCATCGCGGCCGCAGCCGAAACCGCCGTGCGCAACCTGAAGAAGCAGGCCCCCGTTCCTTTCCGCATTCCCGCCCCTATAGAATGCCGGTTGCAGACGCAGAGCGCGGCGCTCGCCGACCTGTTCTGCATGTGGCCCACGCTGGAACGCGTGGACGGCGTCACCTTGCGATTCACCACGGATAGCATGCAGGCCGCCGTCCGTACGCTGAACAGCCTGGCCGCCATGTCTTTCATGTTGCGCTAAGGATCCCATCCCCCATGTCTAGCACCGACGCCCGTATCGCCCAATTGCGGCAGGCCATGAGCCGCCGCGGCCTGTCCGCCTATATCGTCCCGTCTTCGGACCCGCACCTGTCCGAGTACCTGCCGGCGCGCTGGCAAGGGCGGCGCTGGCTGTCGGGCTTTACGGGGTCGGTGGGCACCCTCGTCGTCACGGCAGATTTCGCCGGTCTGTGGGTGGACAGCCGCTACTGGGTGCAGGCCGAGGCGCAACTGGCCGGCACGGGCGTGCAGCTGATGAAGATCGCCCTGGCCTCGACCCCCGGGCATGTGGACTGGCTGGCCGCCAACACGCGGGCGGGCGACGTCATCGGCGTGGACGGCCAGGTGCTGGGCCTGGGCGCCTTCCGCGCCCTGTCGGTGGCCGCGGCCACCTCCGGCGCCACGCTGGAGATCCGTGCGGACCTGTTGGACGAGGTCTGGACGGACCGCGCCGGCCTGCCGGACGCCAAGATCTATGAGCACGTGGCGCCCGAGGCCTGCGTAAGCCGTGCCGACAAACTGGCGCAGGTGCGCGACGGCATGCGCGCGCAGGGCGCCGACGTGCACTTCATCTGTACCGTGGACGATATCGCCTGGCTGCTGAATCTGCGCGGCGCCGATGTGGACTACAACCCCGTGTTCGTCGGCCACGCGCTGATCGGCCTGGACCACGCCACGCTGTTCGTGGCCGACGGCAAGGTCGACGACGCGTTGCGCGCCACGCTGGCTGCCGACGGCGTCGAAGTGGCGGGCTATGCCCAGGCCGCCGACGCCTTGGCCTCGCTGGAACTGGACCAGAAGCTGCTGATCGATCCGGCTCGCGTGACCTGCGGCGTGTTCCACGCCATGGATCCGGCCGTGCCGCGCATCGAAGCGATCAATCCGTCTACGTTGCTGAAGTCCCGCAAGACCGACGCCGAGCTGGCCCATGTGCGCCAGGCGATGGCGCAGGACGGCGCGGCGCTCTGCGAATTCTTCGCCTGGTTCGAAGGCGCGCTGGGCAAGGAAACCATCACCGAACTGACGATCGACGAGCAGATCACCGCTGCCCGCGCGCGCCGGCCGGCCTATGTCTGCCCCAGCTTTGCCACCATCGCCGGCTTCAACGCCAATGGCGCCATGCCGCATTACCGCGCCACGCCGGAATCGCACGCCACCATCGAAGGCGACGGCCTGTTGCTGATCGATTCGGGCGGCCAGTACCTGGGCGGCACCACCGACATCACCCGCGTGGTCGCGGTGGGCACGCCCAGCGCCGACCAGAAGGTGGACTTCACGCTGGTGCTCAAGGGCATGATCGCGCTGTCGCGCGCTTCGTTCCCGCGCGGCACCCCGTCGCCCATGCTGGACGCCATCGCGCGCGCGCCGATCTGGCAAGGCGGTGCGGAGTACGGCCACGGCACCGGCCACGGCGTGGGCTACTTCCTGAACGTGCATGAAGGCCCGCAGGTCATTTCGTACCGCGCCATGCCGGGCCCGCACACGGCGATGGAGCCGGGCATGATCACGTCGAACGAACCGGGCATCTATCGCCCGGGCCGTTGGGGCGTGCGCATCGAGAACCTGGTGGCCAACCGCAGTTGGCTGACGTCCGAACTGGGCGAATTCCTGTGCTTTGAAACGCTGACCCTGTGCCCGATCGACACCCGCTGCATCGAGCCGTCGCTGATGCGCGCCGACGAGACCGCCTGGCTGAACGACTATCACAAGACGGTGTTTGAACGCCTGTCGCCCTTGGTCGAAGGCGAAGCGCTGGCCTGGCTGACGCGCCGTACCGCGGCGATCTGACCGTCAAGGTCAAGCACATGAAAAAGGCCGCGGGCGTCATGCCTGCGGCCTTTTTGCTTGTGGGGGCGGTTAGCGCTGGCGGGCGTCAGCCTTCCGACGGGGCTGTTGCCCGGGGGTAGAAAAGAAGCCTGCCGATCAGGCAGCCCAAGGCCAGCAGCGCGGCGTAGATCAGGAGCGCCACGACGGGCGCCATCGGCGATAGCGCCGCGCGGATCAATTGATCCCAGGTCATCGTCCGGACGATCAGGAATCCGACCCCGACGCCCAGCGCCTGGGCCAGCCAGAACGCGAGCGTGCCGTGGGCCACCGCCCGGCCCAGCCGCGCCGCGCCGATGGCGCGCGGCAGGAGGTTCCGGCAGAGCAACGCGCACAGCGCCAGCAGGATCACCGGCAGCGCCAGGTAGCCCAGCAAGTATTCCATCCAGCCCGCGCTCAGGGACTGCATCTGCAGGAAGCCGCCCAGCGAGATCGAGACGCTCAGTTGCCAGATCAGCACGGTCAACCCGGTGATCCAGGCAGCGTGGCGCCGGTCGTAGGCGGGGCCGCCGGCCGGGCCGGCAGGCTGCACGGTCCAGGCGGCGATGCGCACGACGATGCACAGGCCGATGATCTCCAGCACGATGGTCACGACCCGCACGATGAGGCCCAGCGCCATGAACTGGCCGACGACGCCGACGCCCGACCACGCTTCCAGCATGTCGCGGTTGTTCATGACGAACAGCATCAGCGCGTTGTGCAGGAAGGCCATCGCGGCGGCCACGGCCAGCGTATAGACCAGCATCAGGGCGATGAAGGTGCCGAACAGCTTGCGGGGCTCGTCGACCGCCGTCGTGTTGTTGCGCGCCAGCCAGCGGCGCATGGCGCCCCACGTGGTCAGCCCGGCGATCGCCGCCGCCGCGGCGATGTGCGCCAGGAGCGGGGCCAGGAACTGCGGCTCGGTCTGCATCTCCTGCATTTGCAGGGACTGCGGCAGGCCGAACATCGTGTAGGCCTGGACAATGGCGGCATATGCCAGGCGCAGCAAGACGGCGGTCAGCGCCAGTCGCCACGCGAGCGAGGTGGGGGATCGGGCGGGATCGGTCATGGGCAAGGGCGCGAAGTGTTGAGAAAAAACAGCAGTCGAAAAATTAGGGATCGAACATAGCACGACGCTACGCCGCGCCATGCAACGCGCTGGCCGTCGGCGCGTTTCGAGTGCTGCTAAATGTTACGCGTGATCGCTAGGGGAAAACCCAAATAACCTTCGCCTCCCGGCTATAATCCAAATTTCCCGCACGCGCCCGCTCGTCCCGGGTGCTCATTACGATGACCAAATACGTATTTGTCACCGGCGGAGTGGTGTCTTCCCTGGGCAAGGGCATCGCCGCTGCGTCGCTCGCCGCCATCCTCGAGTCGCGTGGTCTGCAGGTCACCATGCTGAAGCTCGACCCGTACATCAACGTCGATCCGGGCACGATGAGCCCCTTCCAGCACGGTGAAGTGTTCGTCACGGAAGACGGCGCCGAAACCGATCTGGACCTGGGCCACTACGAGCGCTTCATCTCCGCCCGCATGCACAAGGTGAACAACTTCACCACGGGCCAGATCTACGAATCGGTACTGCGCAAAGAGCGCCGTGGCGACTACCTGGGCAAGACTGTCCAGGTGATTCCGCATATCACCAACGAAATCCAGGACTTCATCGCCCGTGGCGCCGAAGCCGGCTGGAACGGCAACACGGACGTCGCCATCGTCGAGATCGGCGGCACCGTGGGCGACATCGAGTCCCTGCCTTTCCTGGAAGCCGCTCGCCAGATGAGCCTGCGCATGGGCCGCAACAATGCCGCCTTCGTGCATCTGACGCTGGTGCCCTTCATCGCCTCCGCCGGCGAACTGAAGACCAAGCCCACGCAGCACTCGGTGCAGAAGCTGCGCGAAATCGGCATCTACCCGAACGCGCTGCTGTGCCGCGCCGACCGTCCCATCCCGGACGACGAGCGCGCCAAGATCTCGATGTTCTCGAACGTGCCCCTGGACGCGGTGATTTCCGTCTGGGACGCCGATTCCATCTACAAGATCCCGGCCATGCTGCACAAGCAAGGCGTGGACAACATCGTCTGCGAAGCGCTGGGCCTGACCCCGCCGCCGGCCGATCTGTCCATGTGGGACAACCTCGTTGAAGCGCTGGAGCATCCGCAGCACCAGCTGACGATCGGCATGGTCGGCAAGTACGTCGACCTGACCGAATCGTACAAGTCGCTGACGGAAGCGCTGGTCCACGCCGGCATCCACACGCGCTCGAAGATCAACATCGAGTACATCGACTCGGAAGACATCGAAACCCGGGGCACCGACCAACTCAAGCACCTGGACGCCATTCTGGTTCCGGGCGGCTTCGGCAAGCGCGGCACCGAAGGCAAGATCGCCGCCATCCGCTACGCCCGTGAAAACGGCGTGCCGTACCTGGGCATCTGCTTGGGGATGCAGCTGGCCGTCATCGAGTTCGCGCGCCACGTCGCCGGCCTGGGCGGCGCCAACAGCACGGAATTCGATCCGTCGGCGCCCCATCCCGTGGTGGCCCTCATCACCGAATGGATGGACCGCGAAGGCAAGGTCGAAAAGCGCGACAACACGTCCGACCTGGGCGGCACCATGCGCAAGGGCGCACAACGCGTGCCGATCAAGGCCGGCACCCGCGCGCAGACCATCTATGGCGACGAAGTGAACGAGCGTCACCGCCACCGCTACGAGGTCAACAACGTCTACGTGCCGCGCCTGGAAGAGGCCGGCATGGTGATCAGCGCCCGCACGCCGTCGGAAAACCTGCCGGAAATGATGGAATTGCCCGACCACCCGTGGTTCGTGGGCGTGCAGTTCCACCCGGAGTTCACTTCCACGCCGCGTGACGGCCACCCGCTGTTCTCCAGCTATATCCGCGCCGCCATCGAGCAGAAGGCTCGCCGCGGCCAGGGGGCCTGATGCGCGTCCGCGGTCTCGAGTTCCGCATGCGGATCCTCGGGGCCGCGGGCCCGTCCCCCAGCGTCGGCCTGTACGGCGGCGCTGCTTTCGGATACAACCAATTAGCATCGGATATGCGTCGCCGTGCCGCTTTCAGCGACACTGGCGGCGTTGCCGTATCTGGCGTCAGCTATCCGCTGTAGATACCTACCAACGCAACTGCCCTGAAGGAACCCCATGAGTGCTTACCTCATCGCCGACGTCACGGTGACCAAGCCCGCGCAATACGAGGATTACAAGCGTCTGTCCACGCTCGCCATGCGCGCGTACGATGCGAAGATCCTGGTGCGCGGCGGAGAGTCCAAGCACCTTGAGGGCCGTGAGCCTGGCCGCACCGTCGTCATGGAATTCCCGTCCATGGCCGCCGCCCAGGCCTTCTACGACTCCTGGCAGTACCGCCGTGCCCGCAACGCCCGTGAGGGCGCGGCCGTCATGAATATGTTTATCGTTCAGGGAATGTAAAGTCATGAGTGCAATCGTCGATATCATCGGCCGCGAGATTCTGGATTCGCGCGGCAACCCCACCGTGGAATGTGATGTACTGCTGGAATCCGGCGCCATGGGCCGCGCGGCCGTGCCGTCCGGCGCCTCCACGGGCGCCCGCGAAGCCATCGAGCTGCGCGATGGCGACAAGAGCCGTTATCTGGGCAAGGGCGTGCTGCGCGCCGTTGAAAACCTGAATACGGAAATCTCCGAAGCCCTGATGGGCCTGGACGCCCAGGAACAGACCTTCGTCGATCGCACGCTGATCGAGCTGGACGGCACCGAGTCCAAGGAACGCCTGGGCGCCAACGCGATCCTGGCCGCCAGCATGGCCGTGGCCCGCGCCGCCGCCGACGAATCGGGTCTGTCCCTGTACCGCTATTTCGGCGGCAGCGGCCCCATGAGCATGCCCGTGCCGATGATGAACGTCATCAACGGCGGCGCGCACGCCAACAACACGCTGGATCTGCAAGAACTGATGATCCTGCCGGTCGGCGCAGGCAGCTTCCGCGAAGCCCTGCGTTGGGGCGCTGAAGTCTTCCACATGCTGAAGAAGCTGATCCACGGCCAGGGCATGTCCACGGCCGTCGGCGACGAGGGCGGTTTCGCGCCCAACGTGCCCAGCCACGAAGCCGCCATCCAGCTGATCCTGAAGGCCATCACCGAAGCCGGCTACGAGCCGGGCACGCAGATCGCCCTGGGCCTGGATTGCGCCAGCTCGGAGTTCTACCGCGACGGCAAGTACACGCTGGCCGGCGAAGGCGGCATCTCGCTGTCCTCGCAGGAGTTCACCAACCTGCTGGCCACCTGGTGCGACAAGTACCCGATCATCTCCATCGAAGACGGCATGGCCGAAAACGATTGGGACGGCTGGAAGCTCCTGACCGACCAGTTGGGCAAGAAGGTGCAACTGGTGGGCGACGACCTGTTCGTCACCAACACCAAGATCCTGCGCGAAGGCATCCAGAAGGGTGTCGCCAACTCGATCCTGATCAAGATCAACCAGATCGGCACGCTGACCGAAACCTTCGCCGCCATCGAAATGGCCAAGCGCGCCGGCTACACCGCCGTCGTGTCGCACCGTTCGGGCGAAACCGAAGATTCGACCATTGCCGATATCGCCGTGGCAACCAACGCGATGCAGATCAAGACGGGTTCGCTGTCCCGTTCGGATCGCATGGCCAAGTACAACCAGCTCCTGCGTATCGAGGAAGAGCTGGCTGAAGTGGCGTCGTATCCTGGCCTGGAAGCTTTCTACAACCTGCGTTGATGGGAAGCGCGGCAGCGGCGCCTGGCGCCGCCGCCGCATCCGCGCCACGACTGCTCTGAGGGTTCTCGCGTATGCGCCTGTTGTTCCTGGTGCTGTTCGTGCTGGTAGGCTTGATCCAATACCCGCTGTGGCTGGGTAAGGGCGGCTGGTTCAAGGTCTGGGATCTGCAACGCCAAGTGGCGGAGCAGCGCGAGACCAATGAAGGCCTGCGCGCGCGCAATGCCGCGCTGGAAGCCGAAGTGCGGGATCTTGAAGGCGGCTCTGGCGCCATCGAAGAGCGCGCCCGCGGCGAGCTCGGCATGATGCGTGATGGCGAAGTGTTCGTGCACATTCTGCCGCAGAACACGCAGCCTCCCGCTGCCGGCGCGTCGCTGGCGACAGACCCCGCAGCCAAACCGCCCACCGCCACGCGCGCCAGCGCGCCGGCTGCCAAGCCGCCTGCCAATCGGGCGGCCAGCCCTGCCGCCAACCCGGCGGCGCCCAAACCGGCCACGCCGGCAAACAACGCCACGACCCGCCACTGAGGCTTTTCCTCAGGGGCAGCGGACGTCGCGGCAGGCGCCGGCCACCATTCCTTCCGGTTGAGGCATCTTGCCCGACCAATCAACCGGATGCGAGTGCATCTCCATCTCAAGTTCTACCCGAATCGGCAGCAGGCCGTGCGCACGCGCCACGCCTGCATAGCTGGCGTCGTCGCGTCCCAAGGCCGCCAGCAGCATGCGCAAGGGCGGCAGCAAGGGCCGGTGCAGATAGGTCAGGCGCAGTTTCAGCGTGTTCGCATCGAAGATGCTCAAGCCCCCGGGCGGGGGAGGCCGGCGCGCGTGCTGCAGGTCCTGGTAGTCGTTATCGATGGCGCGCAAGCCCGGCGCCGCCGCCACCGTGAGCCCAGCGCGGCCGTGCTGGCGGAAGGCGCGGGCGTCTGGCTGCAGGATTTCAATGCGCCACGGGGTCAGGCCGGTCAGCGCGGCAATACCTGCCTGGGCGCGTTCCAGCCGGCGCCGCGCGTCGGCCTTGCCCGCCGTGCCTTCCCCGCCGGCATGCAGCGGCAGCAACGCCTGTTGAAAGGCGTGCCGCATGCGGGCGGGTTCGCCATGGGCGGTGGCGCCTGCGCGGGCGGCTTCGATCAGCGCCAGGTGCGTCATCTGGCGTACGGCCTGCCAGCGGGCGGCTTCGATTGCCAGCAGGCCCAGCAGCAGCACCACGGTGCCAGCCACGGCGAATTCGATGGCGGCGGCGCCCCGTTGCCGCGAACAGGCAAAGAAAAAGGCGGTCATGGCTGCGCAGTGTGGCGCGGGCATGACCGCCCGTCGATACGGACAATCCGAAGGGGTGAAAACGTCCCGCCAGGCGGGACGCGGGGAATCAGTGCACGGTGGGGGGCGCGTCGTCGGCCGGGGGCTGGTTCGGCGCAAACAGGGTGGCGCAGTCGACCGCGTCGAACTTGTAGGGCTTGCCGCAGAAGTCGCACGACACGTCCACCTGGCCGCGCTCGGCCAGGACGCTGTTGACTTCCTCTTCGCCCAGCGAACGCAGCATGCTTGCCACGCGCTCGCGGGTGCAGGGGCAATGCCAGCTTACCGTCACCGGATCGAACGCCAGCAGGGTGTCTTCCCAGAACAGGCGGTGGATCAGCGTGTCGATCTCGGCTTCCAGCAGTTCGTCGCGCTTGAGGGTGCTGGCCAGTGCATTGGTGCGGTCCCAGGTTTCCGCCGCGGCCTGCTCGGTCAACAGCGGCGCATCCGTGCCGCCATGGAAAGGCAGGCGCTGGATCAGCATGCCGGCGGCATGGTCGGCGTCCGCCGCCAGCCACAGGCGCGTGTCTAGCTGTTCGGACGCCTTCATGTAGTGTTGCAGGGCCTCGGCCACGGTCTCGCCTTCCAGCGGCACGATGCCCTGGTAGGCCTGCTGGCCCGGCAGCTTGCGCTGCGGGTCCAGCACCACGATGAAGCGGCCGGCGCCGCCGGGGTTCAGCAGGCTTTGCATCGTGCCGTCGGCGGGCACGTCATGGCCTTCGCGCACTTTAACGGTGGCGCGCAGGCTCAGGTCGGAGCGGCATTCCACCACCAGCAGGGCGATGGGGCCGTCGCCCTGGATCTGGAGCACCAGCGAGCCCTCGAACTTGATGTTGGCGGCAAGCAGGGTGGACGCGGCCACCAGTTCGCCCAGCAGGTGGGTGATGGCGGGCGGGTAGTCGTGGTTGGCCTGGACGGCCTTCCAGGTCGCCTCAAGGCGCACGGCCTGGACGCGGACGCTGCGGTCTTCGGTAAGGTATTTTTTGAGCTGATCGGTCATAGCGGAATGTTAGCCGATCAGGGGCGCGATTCCCCCTGCTGGCAGCAGGGGGTTCAACGGCGCCCTGGGGCGTTCAGGCCAGCCGTTTCAGGGCTGTCTTGTAGTGTTGGCCCCGCGCCACGTAATGGGCGGTGTTTTTGTGCAGATTGGCGATTTCCTCGTCCGAGAGCTCGCGGACGATCTTGCCGATGCCGATCACCAGCGAATTGTCGGGGATGATCCGGTCTTCCGGGATGATCGCGCCGGCGCCGATCAGGCAGTTGCGGCCGATGACCGCATTGTTCAAGACGATGGCCTGCATGCCCACCAGGGCGCCTTCGTGGATGGTACAGCCGTGCAGCATGGCCTGGTGGCCCACCGTCACGTTGGGGCCGATCGTCATGGGACAGCCGCTGTCCACGTGCAGGACGCTGGATTCCTGGATATTGGTGCCGTGGCGGATCAGGATGGCGTCGTTGTCGCCGCGGATCGATACGTTGGACCAGATGCTGACGCCCGCTTCCAGCGTGACGTTGCCGATGATGTCGGCACTGTCGGCCACGTAGGCGGCGGGGTCGATGCGGGGAATCAGGTCGTCAAGCTGGTAAATGGGCATTGCCTCAGGTCTCCGGTTGCTTCTCGGGGCCGCCGTGGGCCGTGTCGACGGTGACGGTCGCGGTCGTGGTCGCGACAGGTGCCGTCGCGACGGGGCCTGCCGCGGCGACGGGCGCCGGGGCGGCGGCGCGGGCGCGCTCTTCTTCGCGCAGGCGCAAGACACGGCGCTGGATCTTACCGGTGGTGGTCATCGGCAATTCGTCGACGAATTCGATCTCTTTCGGGTATTCGTAGGGCGCCAGCCGCTCGCGCACATGTTCCTGCAGGTTTTCGATGACGTCGGCGCGGTCACGATGGGCGAACTCCGGCGTCAGCACGACATAGGCCTTGACCAGGGCGCCGCGCTCGGCGTCCGGCTTGGGCACGACGGCGGCGTTGGCCACGGCGGGATGCCCGATCAGGCAGCTTTCGATTTCACCCGGGCCGATCCGGTAGCCGGACGACTTGAACACGTCGTCGGCGCGGCCGGCATACCAGAGGTAGCCGTCGGCATCGAGGGTGGCGAGATCACCCGTCAGGCACCAATCGCCCTTGAATTTGGCCTGCGTCGCCGCTTCGTTGCGCCAGTAGCCCAGGAACATCACCGGGTCGGGATAGCCGTGGATGTCCAGCCGGTTGACGGCGATTTCGCCGGTTTCGCCGGCAGCCACGGGCTGGCCGTCATCGTTTAAGACCGCGACCTGATGGCCCGGGTAGGGCCGGCCCATGCTGCCGGGCCGGGCGGGCCAGCGCTTCTGGCTGTTGCCCACCACGTAGTTCATCTCGGTCTGGCCGAACATTTCGTTGGGCGTCACGCCCAGCGCCGACTGGCACCATTCAAAGACAGTTTCGCCCACGCTTTCCCCCGCGCTCATGATGGAGCGCAGGGCCAGCTGGTAGCGGTTGCGGGGTTCCGGCACCGCCTTCATCATCATCTTCAGGGCGGTGGGGAAGAGGAAGGTGTTGGTGACCTGATAGCGTTCCAGCAGCTCGAACGCGCGCTCGACGGAAAAGCGCCCGCGCGTGCCCACGATGGGGTGCCCGAAATACAGAGTGGGCAGCAGCGCGTCCATCATGCCGCCCGTCCAGGCCCAGTCGGCCGGCGACCAGAACACGTCGGCCGGCTTGGGGAACCAGTCCTGCGAGGCCACGAAGCCCGGCAGGTTGCCGATCAGCACGCTGTGCGGCAGCAGGGCGCCCTTGGGCGCACCCGTGGTGCCCGAGGTATAGAGCAGGATGGCGGGGTCGGACGACCGCGTCGGGATGGCCTTGAATTCGCTGGGCTGGCGGGCCAGCAGGCTGCGCCAGGGCAGCACGCGCTCGTCGGCGAAGCCGATGCCGATGATCTGCTGCAGGTTGGGGCAGTTGTCGCTGACGGCCAGCAGATTCGCGCTGGAGGCGTGGTCCACGATGGCGACGCGGGTTTCGGAGTCGCGCAGGCGGGTTTCCAGGGCCTCGGGGCCGAACAGGGTCGATAGCGGCAGCACGACGCCGCCCACCGTGTAGATGGCCATGTGGGCGACGACGGTTTCAGGGCGTTGCCCCAAAACGACACCGACCCGATCGCCGCGGCCCACGCCCATTTTCACCAGGCCGTTGGCCAATTGGTTGACGGCCTCGGCCAGTCGGGCATAGGTCCAGACCTCGCGGTTGCCGGACTCATCTTCGTAGTAGATGGCAATGCGCCGCGCATCCGGACTACTGGATGCCCAGCGGTGGCAGCACGCATCCGCAATGTTGAACTGGGTGGGTACCAGCCAGCGGAATGATTGGTAGAGCGCCTGATATTGGTCGTTCATGGCCCTATGTTGTAAGCATGTTGCAGCTGCGTGAACGGGCCAACTCGCCCGTTGCCTCAGATGCAAGCATGACCTAGAGGGCCGTGAACTGCAATATCCCCGTTGCGTAATGGGGACGCATACGGGTTATCACGGGTGTTTGCTTTGGCGGCGTAGTGCGGAGGGCAGGGCGGGCAGGGACAGCGAACGGGGCGGGCGGGCGACCGGTTCCGCCTGCCGTTCGGCCTGGATGGCGGCCCAGTCCAGCAGCTGCAGCTGGCCGTCGTGGGTTTCGGCCAGGGCGGACAGGCTTTCCACCCAGTCTCCGTCATTGCAGTACAGGATGCCGCCCACATCGCGCAGTTCGGCCTTGTGGATGTGCCCGCAGACCACGCCGTCCAGGCCGCGGCGGCGCGCCTCGCCGGCCAGCGCTTCCTCGAAATCCGTGATGAAGGAGACGGCGTTCTTGACCTTGTGCTTGAGATATTGCGACAGGGACCAGTAGTGCAGCCCCAGGCGGTGGCGCAGCCGGTTGAAATGGTGGTTGATCCACAGCGCCAGCTGGTAGAGGCCGTCGCCCAGGTGGGCAAGCCAGCGGCTGTGCTGGATCACGCCGTCGAACTGGTCGCCGTGCAGCACCAGCAGGCGCAGGCCCTTGGCGGTCACGTGGACGTCTTCGTCCAGGATCTCGATGTCACCGAACGCGTAGCCGGCGAATTCGCGCGCGAATTCGTCATGGTTGCCGGGGATGAACACCACGCGCGTGCCGTTGCGAGCCTTTCGCAGTATGCGCTGGATGACGTCGTTGTGCGCCCGTGGCCAGTGCCAATGCTTGCGCAACTGCCAGCCGTCCACGATATCGCCCACCAGGTAAAGGGTGTCCGAATCGTTGTGGTCCAGGAAATCGAGCAGGAATTCCGCCTTGCACCCGGCAGTACCCAGGTGAATATCGGAAATCCAGAGAGCACGCCAGTGCGCAGGTCGGATTTCGTTCACGGTCGCTTCCATGTGGGCTGTCGTCATGCCTCAGGATGAAATCATCCGGCGATGACGGGCGTATGAAGAAACCGTGACGCTGTTGTGACGGCGGCGCGGCGCCGGGCGCCGCCACCGTCACAGGCAATGCTCAGGGCTGCTGCGTGTCGGCCTTCTTGCCGCGCAGACGCTTCCACAGTCCGCCGCCGAGTGCGGCCGCGGCCAGGATGCCGACCTTGGCGAACTTGGCCAGGAAGGCGGCGATCACGGCGAACAGGCCCAGCTTCTTGGCGGCCACGCCAGCCACCAGCGCGGCCAGGCCGTATTCCGCGACCTTGTCGGTCGAGGAATCGAAGTCGGCGTAGCGCTTGCCGTCCACGTAGTTCAGGTTGTCCAGCAGCGCCAGCACGGCGGTCTTGTCCTTGGGCACCAGGCTTTGCTGGGTGATGAGATCCAGCGTGATGTAGCCGTCGCGGCCCAGCGCGTAGGTGTTGTAGTTCACCGTGGGGTCTTCCCCGGCTTCGGCGCCCTTGTGCTTGGCCGCGACCGACCAGACCAGCCGCTGCGTGTTGCTGTCGTACTTGGGCGCTTCGACCCAGCCGTCCACCGTCAGTTCGGGGAAGCCGCGCTTCTTGCGCTCTTCGTTGGACTGTTCGGTGCCTTCCCGCAGGCTGTCCAGCAGTTCGCTGACGTTCCAGTTGCGCGCGTCGTCGTCCTTGATGTAGCCGGCCTTGTCGAAGTTGACGGTGACGACCCAGTCGTCATCGTCGCTCTTGGGCATCACCACACCCAACAGCGACGGATCCTTGCCGTTGCCGTAGGCCTGCATCAGGCGCTCGGCCTGGAAGCGCGGGACGAAGAACATGTTCTGCGGCAGGTGCACCACCGCCTGATCGCCCAGCTTCACATCCGCGGGCCCTTGCTGGGCGGCGGCGAACGCGGCTTTCATGGCGGATTCGATTTCCTGCTGGGCCGATGCATTCTGGGCCGAGGCCCCGGACGGCAGGATGAGCAGCACGCTGGCGGCGGCCAGCGACAGGCGGGAAATGAAAGCGCGCATGGGAGTCTTGAGGCGTCTGTTTAAAGGGGCCTCATTGTCTTTGCGGGCGACTTTCAACTTTCTGAAAGCAGGCGGCCAAATGGCCGCATGATTTTGCCGTTTGTAATAGTTTGTGTGGGCGCGGTCGGCTTACCGGCTTTTCTGTCGCTGCGGCGCGTTGCGCAGGCGCGTGCCCAGGATGCGGTCGTGCAGGAACTGCCCGTCGGGATCAAGCCAGGACCAGATGAAGATCGTGAAGGGCGCGGCCACGATGAACATGTCCACCGAGGCCCAGCCCGTGAGATTGGCGGCGCCCCAGACGACGGCGGCGCCCGCCAGCACCAGCGGCCAGACCAGCACGTAGCGCAAGATCAGGCGGCCCGTGCTGGGCGTGTTGCCGTCCCGGTCGACGAGCCGGATGTTCCAGGTCTTCATGGGCAGCGTCTGGCCGCGGCGGCGCCAGCACAGCACGAAGTAGGCGCCGATGGCGGTAAACAGCCAGGCCTGCCGCGCCCCGCGAAGCTCCAGCGCATTCTTGCTCTGCGTCAAGGTATCCAGCAGGTAACCCGCCAGGAACACCACGCCAAACAGCAGCACGGCTTCGTACATCATGCAGGCGAATCGGCGCAGCCGATTGGGAGTCTGGTCAAGGAGGGCGTCGGTCGTCATGGACCGGCATTATAGAAGAATGGATGTGGGCCCCCACGCTTCGCACACTTCGTGCGCTCTCTGCCCCCCGAGGGGGCTTTCCTCCCTTGGGGCGGCCCGGCGGGAGGAAGGTGGCCCCCACGCTTCGCGCACTCCGTGCGCTCTCTGCCCCCCAAGGGGGCTTTACTCCCTTGGGGCGGCCCGGCGGGAGGAAGGCGGCCCCCACGCTTCGCGCACTTCGTGCGCTCTCTGCCCCCCGAGGGGGCTTTCCTCCCTTGGGGCGGCCCGGCGGGAGGAAGGTGGCCCCCACGCTTCGCGCACTTGGTGCGCTCTCTGCCCCCCGAGGGGGCTGCCTCCCTTGGGGGCGGCCCGGCGGGGAGGCGTTCCCCACGCTTCGCACAAGGGGAGGACGAAAAAAAACCCGCCGGTAAGGGCGGGTCTATAAAAGGGGCTATGCAGCCCCCAAGGGGAAAATCTTTCGGGCCTTAGCGCTTAAGGCCCAGGCCTGTCTTTAGGCTGCGGAGTGCGCGTTCTTGGCGCTCGTCTTGCCAGCCAGGGCCTTCACGCCGTGGGCCAGCTTACGCAGGCCTGCGGCCAACGCCCGCATCGGGTGCGGACGGAATTGTTCTTCAATAGCCTGGAGCATCAGTTGGCGCTCGAGTTCGTCGGTCAGGCGGATGGTGTTGTTCGGGTTGATCACGTTAGCCTCCACGGGCTTGCACAGTTGTTTGCTACTAGGGATAACCCGAATTATAGGGTTTACCCTGAAACTGTGCAAGAGGGAGGTGCAAGTATGTGCAACTTGGCAACACCTTGGTGCTGATAATGCCCCAAAACCGAGCGGCGGGGCACCATAAGCAAAGATACGCGCACCATGTTGCGGCGCTTTTACAACGCGTGGGATCCGGCGGGAAAGCGGCCGGCGCCCGGGGCGGAGAGTCGCCCCGGGCGCTGCGCGATCAGGCGTCGCGGTAGCCGGCGGCGACCAGTTCGAAACCGAACAGGCGGCAGTCCAGCGCGCCGTTATGCAGCGGCACGCGGCGCTTGGGCTTCAAGCGCATCTGGTTGGGCAGGGTCAGGTCGCTGGTGATGACGTGCAACTGCCAGCCCGCGAAATTGCGCTTCAGGCAGCTGGCCCAATCGCGCCACAGATCCGCGTCCTGCTCGGTCAGCATGCGTTCGCCGTAGGGCGGGTTGGTGACGATCCAGCCGTGGTCGGCGGGCGCGGTGATCTCGCGGGCGTCGCCCACTTCAAAGCGGATGGAATCGGCGGTCAGCCAGGCGCGCTCGGCGTTGTTCTGGGCGAATTCAATGGCTTGCGGGTCCAGGTCGTAGCCGACCAGCGGCGCGTCCAGCTGCGGCAGGATGCGCGAGCGGGCGTCGTCCTTCAGGTCGCGCCAGCGGTAGGCGTCATGGTCGCGCAGGCGTTCGAAACCGAACGGGCGCGAGATGCCCGGGGGCACGCCCAGGGCGATCCAGGCCGCCTCGATCAGAATGGTCCCCGACCCGCAGAACGGGTCCAGCAACGGCGCCGCCGGGTCCCAGCCTGCCAGGGCCAGCATGCCGGCCGCCAGGTTTTCGCGCAGCGGGGCTTCGCCCTTGTCCAGGCGCCAGCCGCGCTTGAACAGGGATTCGCCGGAGGTATCCAGGTACAGGGTGGCCGTGTGGCCCGTCAGGAACAGGTGGACGCGGGCGTCCGGGCGCACCGTGTCGATGCTGGGGCGTTCGCCTTCCAGTTCGCGCAAGCGGTCGCAAATGCCGTCCTTGGCACGCAGATTGCAGTACTGCAGGCTTTGCACCGGGCTCTTGATGGCCGAGGTGTCCACGCGCAGCGTCTGTTCGGCGCCGAACCAGCGTTCCCACGGGGTGTCGCGGGCCAGGTCCAGGATGTCGTCTTCGTGCGAGATTTCGGCGTGTGCCACCTGCACCAGGATGCGGGTGGCCAGACGCGAATACAGGTTGGCGCGCTGCACACCGGCCCAATCGGCCGTGAACGAGCAGCCGGCGCGGCCGGCCTTGGCATCTTCATAGCCCAGCGCCTGCATCTCTGCCGTCAGGGCCTCTTCCAGGCCTTGCGGGCAGGGGGCGAACACCGTGAACACTTCTGCCGGGCGCGGTTGGCGCGGGGCGCGGCTGCGGGTCTCGATGATCGGGGCGCGCTCGCGGTTATCGTCGCGCGCGTCGGCGAATTCCGGCTGGGCGTCCTGGCCGTGATCCGGCACGTCGTCGTGATCGGGTTCGGCGGCGAATTCGGGCGCGGGGCCGTCATCCTCGAACGGGTCGTAGAAGCGTCCCGCCGGCGTGGCGGGGGCGA
>NZ_JBYOKH010000023.1:0-91482 GCF_057799415.1 Achromobacter sp. 18P8.1.1
TCGAACAAGCCGCCGCGCCGTGCGCGCGGCCTGGGCGGGCTGGCCAACCACTGGCCGCTCAAATCCATCGTGGCTAACCGGGCCCGCAAGCAGATCGCCACCAAGGATCCCCTGGGCCACTACCCCGCCGCGCCCGCCATCGTGACGCTGTGGGAAAAGCATGGCGGCAACGCCCTGCTGGCGCCCGAGCTGATCGACGGCATCATCGCGTCGGACACCGCCCGCAATCTGCTGCGCGTATTCCGCCTGCAGGAACGCCTGAAGGCCAATGGCAAGCAAACGGGCGTCACGCCCGCTCGCCACGTCCACGTGGTGGGCGCCGGCGTCATGGGCGGCGACATCGCCGCCTGGTGCGCCTTCAAGGGCTTGACGGTTACGTTGCAAGACCAGGACATGTCACGCATCGCCCCGGCCATCCAGCGCGCAGCCACGCTGTATGCGCGCCGCCTGAAAGACCCGCGCCTGGCGCGCGCGGCGTTCGACCGGTTGATCCCCGACCCGGCGGGCAATGGCGTGCCGCTGGCCGACATCGTCATCGAAGCCATCAGCGAACAGCCGGAAGCCAAGCGTTCGCTGTACCGGTCGCTGGAGCCCCGCATGAAGCCGGGCGCGCTGCTGGCCACCAACACCTCCAGCCTGTCGCTTGAAACCCTGCGCGCCGGTTTGGCGCGCCCCGAGCAACTGATCGGCATCCACTTCTTCAACCCGGTGGCCAAGATGCCCTTGGTCGAAGTGGTGCATGCCGAGGGCGACGCCAGCGACGCGCTCACGCGTGCCTGCGCCTTCGTCGGCCAGATCGACAAGCTGGCGCTGCCCGTCAAGAGCGCCCCCGGTTTCCTCGTCAACGCCGTGCTGGCGCCGTACATGCTGCAGGCCATGCGCAGCGTGGATGACGGCGTCGCGCCGGAGACCGTGGACGCCGCCATGGTGGCGTTCGGCATGCCGATGGGACCGCTGGAATTGGCCGACACCGTGGGCCTGGACATCGCGCGCGCGGCGGGCGAGGAACTGGCCGGCGGCGCCGAGCCTCCGCGCTGCCTGGCGGAACGGCTGGCGCGCGGCGACCTGGGCAAGAAAAGCGGCAAGGGCTTCTACACCTGGCGTGATGGCAAACCGGTCAAGCAAGGCGGGGCCAGCCCGGCCGCCGCACCGGCGGGCCTGGCGAAGCGCCTGATCCAACCGCTGATCGACGCTACCCGGCAACGTGTGGAAGCGGGCGTCGTGGCCGATGCCGACCTGGCCGACGCGGGCGTGATTTTCGGAACGGGGTTCGCGCCATTCACGGGCGGACCCCTGCATTACCAAGGCAGCAACCCCAAGCACAGCAGTGAAACGGCTCACGCCGATTAGACCGGCCCGACAAGCAGACCGGCAGTGCAATAGAGACATACATCCAACTCGAGGAGGCAGTACCATGCGCAGACGTTCATTGTCCCTGAGCACCTTGTCGGCCATTGTGGTCGGCCTGGGCGCATCCGCAACGTCCTACGCCGCCGGCTTTCAGCTTTTAGAGCAGAACGCCAGCGGGCTGGGCAACGCGTACGCGGGCTCGGCGGCAAACCCGGAAAACGCCAGCATCATCTACTACAACCCGGCAGGGATGACCTATCTGCCCGGCATCAACTTCTCGGGCGGGGTCAACCTCATCAAGCCCTCGTTCAAGTTCTCGGACAACGGCAACAGCCGCAACCCCAGCGTGCCCGGCATTCCCGGCTCTGGCCTGAACGGGTCGGTGCCCACCGGCGGCAACGGCGGCGACGCCGGCAACCTGGGCGTCGTCCCCAACCTCTACGCCTCCTGGCAGTTGAACGAGCAGTGGTACGTCGGCCTGGGCGTCGGCGCCCCGTTCGGCCTGATGACCGAATACGACGACGGCTGGGTCGGCCAGTACCACTCCAACAAGTTCGAGATCAAGACCATCAACGTGAACCCGTCGATCGCCTACAAGGTCAACGACAAGTTCTCGATGGGCTTCGGCGTGAACTGGCAGCACATCGACGCCAACTACAAGAAGAAAACGGTGGTGCCGATCGCCGGCCTGCCGCTGGCCACCAACGGCGATGCGGACCTGAATCTGAAGGGCGACGCCTGGGGCTGGAACGTGGGCTTCATGCTGCAACCGACGGAAGACACGCGCATCGGCCTGTCGTACCGCTCGAAGATCAAGCACACGGCCAAGGGCGATACCGACATCACCAGCATCGGCCCGACCAAGGCATCGGTCTCGTTCGACGCCAAGGCCTCGGTGGACCTGCCTGACTCGCTGATCCTCAGCGCCACGCATCAGCTGAACGAGCGGTGGGAGCTGCTGGGCGACGTGTCGTGGACGGGCTGGAGCAGCATCCCCGACCTGAAGATCCGCAACTCGGGCGCCGGCGCTCGCGACGACGACCTGCCACTGAACTTCCGCGACACGTGGCGCGTCGCCGTGGGCGCGAACTACAAGTTCGCTCCCGACTGGAAGTGGAAATTCGGCCTGGCCTATGACCAGTCGCCGGTCCACAAGGAAGCCGACCGCCCGACGTCGTTGCCCGACAACGACCGCTATTGGTTCTCGACCGGCGTGCAATGGGCCGCCACCAAGAACACGACGCTGGACCTGGGCTACACCTACCTGTACCTGCGCAAGACGGACATCGACACGACGTCCGGCAATCAGCTGACCAAGGGCCGCGTGGCGGGCACCTATGACAGCAGCGGCCACATCGTGGGCCTGCAACTGTCGTCCCGCTTCTAGCCTTGCACGGGCGGGCGGCCTCGCGCCGCCCGCCCGCTTTTCCAGGAGAATCCCTTGAGCAAGTTCGTCGTCAAACACGTCGCCGTCCTGGGTGCCGGCGTCATGGGCGCGCAGATCGCCGCCCACCTGGCCAATGCCGGCGTGCCCGTCACGCTGTTCGATCTGGCCGCGGCCGAAGGCGACCGCAACGGCATCGTCAAGAAGGCGCTGGCCGGGCTGAAAAAACTGGAACCCGCGCCGCTGGCCGGCGCGGCCCGCATCGCCCTGATCACCCCCGCGAACTACGACGACCATCTGGACGCGCTGCGCGGCTGCGACCTGGTCATCGAGGCCATCGCCGAACGCATGGACTGGAAGACGGCGCTGTACGAACGCATCGCCCCGCATGTGTCGCCCGACGCCATCATCGCCTCGAATACGTCCGGCCTGTCCATCGACGCGCTGGCCAACGCGCTGCCCGCGAGCTTGCGCGACCGCTTCTGCGGCATCCATTTCTTCAATCCGCCCCGCTACATGCGGCTGGTGGAGATCATCGCCACGTCCCACACCCAGCCTGCGGTGCTGGACCAGCTGGAAACCTGGCTGACGTCCACGCTGGGCAAGGGCGTGGTCCGCGCGCTGGACACGCCCAACTTCGTGGCCAACCGCATCGGCGTGTTCTCGATCCTGGCGGCCATGCACCACACCGCACGCCTGGGGCTGGGGTTTGACGAAGTCGATGCGCTGACCGGCCCGAAGATCGGCCGCCCCAAGAGCGCCACCTACCGCACGGCGGACGTCGTCGGCCTGGACACGCTGGCCCACGTGGTCGGCACGATGGAAAAGAACCTGCCCGACGACCCCTGGCACCGCTACTTTGCATTGCCCGCCTGGTTGTCCGCCTTGATCCAGAAAGGCGCGCTGGGCCAGAAGACCGGCGCCGGCGTCTACCGCAAGCAGGGCAAGGACATTCTGGTGCTGGACCTGAAGGCGCAAGACTACCGGCCCAGCGCCGGCAAGCTGGCCGATGAGGTCGCCGCGCTGCTGAAGGAACGCGACCCCGCCCGCCGCTTTGCCGCACTGCGCGCCAGCGAGCATCCGCAGGCGCAGTTCCTGTGGAGCCTGTTCCGCGACATCTTCCATTACAGCGCCGTGCAGCTTGAGCACGTGGCCGACAATGCACGCGACCTGGACCTGGCCATGCGGTGGGGCTTCGGCTGGGCGCAAGGCCCGTTCGAAACCTGGCAGGCCGCCGGCTGGCAAGCGATCGCCGCCGCGGTGGCCGAAGACATCGCCGCCGGCCGAGCCATGAGCGACGCCCCCCTGCCCGCCTGGGCGCTGGAACCCGGCCGCAAAGGCGTGCACACGCCGGAAGGCTCGTATTCCGCGCGCACCGGCCGCCTGCATCCGCGTTCGGCCCTGCCGGTGTACCGCCGTCAATTGTTCCCGGAACGCGTGTTCGGCGAAGGGGCCGACGACCGCGGCGTCACGGTGTGGGAGAACGAGGGCGTGCGCCTGTGGAATCTGCCCGACGTGGACACCGGGATCGCAATCCTGTCCGTCACGTCCAAGAACCACACACTGGGCGGCGAAGTGCTGGAAGGCGTGCTGCAAGCAGTCGCCCGCGCCGAGCGCGAATTCGACGGCCTGGTGATCTGGCACGAGCCCCCCTTCGCGGTCGGCGCCAACCTGCAGCAAGTGGTCGAGGCTTGCGCAGCCGGCCAATTCGACATGCTGGAAGCCATGGTGGAAAAATTCCAGCGTGCCTCCCAATCGTTCAAGTACGCGCAGATCCCCACCGTCGCTGCCGTGCAGGGCATGGCGCTGGGCGGCGGCTGCGAATTCCTGATGCACGCCTCGCACCGCGTGCTGGCATTGGAGAGCTATATCGGCCTGGTGGAAGCAGGCGTCGGCCTGATCCCGGCAGGCGGCGGCAGCAAGGAGTTCGCCGGTCGCGCGGCCGCCTTGGCCGCCAAGACCGCCACCCCCGGCGAGGTGTTCCCCTACCTGCAACCCATCTTCCAGACGATTGCTACGGCGCAAGTGGCCAAAAGCGGACTGGAAGCCATCGACACGGGTTTTGCGCGCGAGCAGGACATCGTGCTGTTCCATCCCGACGAGCTGCTTTATGTGGCCATCGGCCAGGCACGCGCCGCGGCCCAGGCCGGCTACACGCCGCCGCCCCGCCTGGCGAACATCCCGGTGGCGGGCCGCAACGGCATCGCCAACTTCGAGATGGTGCTGGTCAACATGCGCGAAGGCGGCATGATCAGCGCTCACGACTATCGCGTGGCGCGCAGTGCCGCCGTGGCCCTGTGCGGCGGCGAGATCGAAACCGGCACGAAGGTGGACGAGGAATGGCTGCTGGCGGTGGAGCGCCGCGAATTCGTGGCGCTCTTGCGCACGCCGGAAACCAAGGCCCGCATCCGCCACACCCTCGAAACCGGCAAGCCTCTACGGAATTAATCCCCCCCGCAGCGCCTGCGGCGCTTCCCCCCAGGGGCGCCGGCTGCGGACCGGCGGAGCCGGATCCGCGCGGCCCCGCTTGTATTGGACCGTGGAGCGTTGGGAGCGGGGTTTATAGGTCTCGCTGTTGATTGTCTCGCTGTAGAGATATAAGGAATGAACATGAGCAAGCAGATTCAGGACGCTTACATCGTCGCCGCCACGCGCTTGCCGGTGGGCAAGCGCAATGGCGCCTACATCACCACCCGCCCGGACGACATGCTGGCCGCCGCGCTGAACGGCGCGTTGGCCCAGGTGCCGGGGCTGGACACGGCGCGCATTGAAGACGTGATCGCAGGCTGCGCCATGCCGGAAGCCGAGCAAGGCATGAACGTGGCGCGCATCGGCCTGCTGCTGGCCGGCCTGCCGCAAAGCGTGGCGGGGGTCACCGTCAACCGCTTCTGCGCATCCGGCCTGCAAGCGGTGGCGGATGCCGCCGCCCGCATCCGCACGGGCGAAGCCGACATCATGATCGGCGCCGGCACCGAATCCATGAGCGCCATGCCGCAGATCATGGGCAACAAGGTGTCGATGAACCCGGCCATCTTCGCCCACGAAGAGAACATCGGCATGGCCTTCGGCATGGGCCTGACCGGTGAAAAGGTCGCTGAACGCTGGAAGGTCTCGCGCGAGGATCAAGACGCTTTTGCGCTGGCCTCGCACCAGAAAGCCTGCGCCGCCATCGCGGCCGGCCACTTCCGCGCGGAAACCACGCCGTTCGAAGTGGTGTCGCATCTGCCGGATGGCGCCAGCGGCGCCGTGCGCGTGGTGCGCCGCCTGGTTGAGGTGGACGAAGGCCCGCGCCCGGACAGCAGCGCGGAAGCGCTGGCCCGGCTGCGCCCCGTGTTCGCGGCGCGTGGCAGCGTCACCGCGGGCAACAGCTCGCAGATGTCCGACGGCGCAGCCGCCGTGGTCCTGGTATCCGACCGCATCCTGCGCGAATTCAACCTGAGCCCGCTGGCGCGCTTTGTCAGCTTCTCGGTGGCCGGCGTGCCGCCCGAAGTCATGGGAATCGGCCCCATCGCCGCCATCCCCAAGGTGCTGGAACGCGCCGGCATCACGCAAGATGCGCTGGACTGGATCGAACTGAACGAGGCCTTCGCCGCGCAGTCGCTGGCCGTGATCCGCGAACTGAAGCTGGACCCCGCCAAGGTCAATCCGCTGGGCGGCGCCATTGCGCTGGGCCACCCGCTGGGCGCGACCGGCGCGATCCGTACGGCCACGATCACGCACGGCTTGCGCCGCACTGGCGGCAAGTACGGGCTGGTCACCATGTGCATCGGCACCGGCATGGGTGCGGCTGGCCTGTTCGAGGCGATGTGATCCAGCCCTACTGGTTCAAGAGCCTGTCGCCGCAATGGCGCGCGCGCCTGATGCGGGTGGGGTTCAACCTGCACCCGGCGTTTCGTGCCACCGGCGGCCGCGTGCTGCATGTGTCGCCGGACTTCCAGCACATCCGCATCAAGCTGCCCCTGCAGCGGCGCACGCGCAATATCGTCGGGTCGATGTATGGCGGGTCGCTCTTCGCGGTAACCGACGGCGCGCATCCCACGATGCTGATGTCCGCCCTTGGCGCGGACCACATCGTGTGGGACAAGGCGGCGTCGATCCGCTTCCGCAAGCCCGCGTACACGACCCTGTATGTGGACTTCCGGCTGCCGCCCGGAGAGATTGCCGAGATCCGTCGCATCCTGGCGCGGGACCATGAGACGACCCGCACGTACACGGTGGAGTTGAAGGACAAGGACGGCGTGGTCTATGCCGTCGTGGAACGCACGATCTATATCGCCGACAAGAAGTTCTACAAGCGAAAGAACACAGGAGGAGACCCATGCATCCCATCTCTGGAGGGCGATCCGCCGCCCTGAGCTTCATCGTTGCCGCCACCCTGGCGGGTGCGCCTGCGTTTGCCGCCGACATGGATGTCGCGGGCGTGCGCGTGCCGGAACAGCTGTCCGAAGGCGGCCACGCGCTGGTGCTCAACGGCGCCGGCGTGCGCACCAAGTTCGTCGTGAAGGTCTACGTGGCCGCGCTGTACGCCACCGCCAGGAGCAGCGACGCCGCGGCCCTGGTCAACAGTGCGGAGCCTCGCCGCATGCGCCTGCAGCTGCTGCGCGACGTAGACAGCAAAAGCCTGGACGACGCGTTGCAGGAAGGATTGCGCGACAATACGCCGAAGCAGGAGCTTGCCGCGCTGAAAGCGCCGGCAGACCGGTTGTCCCGCCTGATGGCCGAGATCGGCACCGCCAAGACGGGCGACGTGGTCGACCTGGACTTCGACGCCCGGGGCGTCACGGTCTCGGGCAACGGCAAGCAACTGGGCCGTGTCGACAGCCCCGAGTTCGCGCGCGCCTTGCTGCGTGTCTGGCTGGGTGACAACCCCGCGCAGGCCTCCCTGAAGAAAGCCCTCTTGGGCAACTAGGCACGACGATGGAAAGAATCTGGCACAAGAGCTATCCCTTCGGCGTTCCCGCGGAGATCGAGATGGACGGCGTAACGACGCTGGTCTCGGTCGTGCAGGAAAGTTGCCGCCGCTTTGCGGACAAGACCGCCTACATCAGCATGGGCAAGTCGATGCGCTACGCCGAACTGGACGCGCTGACGCGCGACTTTGCCGCGTGGCTACACGCCAACGGGCTGGGCAAGGGCGACCGTGTCGCGCTGATGATGCCCAACCTGCTGCAGTATCCGGTCTGCCTGTTCGGCGCGCTGCGCGCCGGCTGCGTCGTGGTCAACTGCAACCCTCTCTATACCGCGCACGAGCTTGAACACCAGTTGGCCGATTCGGGCGCGCGCGCCATCGTGGTGGCGGACAACTTCGCGGCCACCTTGCAAAAGGCCCTGCCCCAAACTGCGATCGAGCGCGTGCTGGTGACGTCCATCGGAGGAATGCTTGGGCCCGTCAAAGGCCGGCTGGTGGATTTCGTGGTCCGCCGCGTCAAGCGCATGGTGCCGGCCTGGTCGCTGCCCGGCGCCGTCCGGCTGGGCGACGCTTTGCGTGCCGGCCGCAACATGCCATTCACTGAGGTACCGCTGGACCAGCGCGACCTCGCCTGCCTGCAATACACCGGCGGCACGACGGGCGTGGCCAAAGCGGCGATGCTGACGCACGGCAACCTGGTGGCCAACCTGAGCCAGGCCCATGCCTGGATCAAGCCATTGGTAAAAGAAGGCGAAGAGTGCGTCGTGACGGCCCTGCCGCTCTATCACATCTTCGCGCTGACGGCGAACTGCCTGACCTTCATGAAGATCGGCGCCAGCAACCTGCTCATCATCAATCCGCGCGACATTCCCGGCTTGGTCAAAGAGATGGGCAAGGTGCCATTTTCCGCCTTCACCGGGGTCAACACGCTGTTCAACGCGTTGCTCAACCATCCCGATTTTGCCAAGCTGGACTTCTCGCGCCTGCGCCTGACGATGGGCGGCGGCATGGCGGTGCAACGCGCCGTGGCCGACCGCTGGCGCGCCGTCACGGGCAAGTCGCTGGCGCAGGCCTACGGCCTGACCGAGACCTCGCCCGCCGTCACCGTCAACCCGCTGGACGTCAAGGTGTTCACCGGCTCGATCGGCCTGCCGGTGCCGTCCACCGATATCTCCATCCGCAATGACGAAGGCCAAGAACAAGGCATCGGCGAAAGCGGCGAGATCTGCGTGCGCGGCCCCCAGGTCACGCAAGGCTATTGGAACCGGCCCGACGAAACCGCGCTGGTGATGTACCCGGACGGCTTCCTGCGCACGGGCGACATCGGCTACGTCGATGAAAACGGCTACGTGTTCCTCATCGACCGCAAGAAGGACATGATCCTGGTGTCCGGCTTCAACGTTTATCCCAACGAGGTCGAAGACGCGGCCGCGCTGCATCCCGGCGTACGCGAAGTGGCCGCGGTCGGGGTGCCCGACGAACGCTCGGGCGAGGCGGTGAAGCTGTACGTCATCCGCAAGGACCCCGGGCTGGACGCGGAAACGCTGATCGCCCATTGCCGCACGCAACTGACGGGCTACAAGGTGCCGCGCTACGTGGAGTTTCGCGATGACTTGCCGCGCACCAACGTGGGCAAGATATTGCGGCGGGAGTTGAAGCCGGAGGCGCAGAATGCCGCCCCCCAATCCCAAACCCGATCCGCGGTAAAGGCCTGAGGGCCGCCCCTCCTACCACTGCCCGAAAAACACACCGGCGCGCTTGTGCGCGTTGGTGGCGTTTTCCACGGCTTCGTCGCTGATCGTGGTGCGGCGCTTGCCGCGCAGCATCCAGTCCAGCAAGCGTTCACGCAATTGCGCGCGCACCCCCGCGTGCGCGCTGCTCACGCCCAGATCCTGGAATTCGTCAGGATCGGCATGCAGGTCGAAGAGCTGCTCGGGCTCGTCCAGCCAATGCACGTAGCGCCAGCGGTCGGTCCGCACCGACCAGGCGCGCGCGTTCTGCGGCGTCTTGCCGCGCAGCACCCGCGCCTGCCGGAAGCTGTAGTCCAGTTCGGAAAACACGCAATCCCGCCAAGGTGTGGCGGCATCCCGGCCATGCAATAGTTCCTGCAGCGCCCGGCCCTCCAGCCGATGGCCCGGTCCGGCCATCCCCAGCGCGCGCAGCACGGTGGGCACCACGTCCACGCTCTCGACCATGTCCGCCAAGGCGCGGCCGCGCGTGGCATCGGCTGCGGCCGACGGGTCCATTACGATGAAGGGAACCCGCTGCACGGTGTCGTAGAACAGTTCCTTTTCGCCCAGCCAGTGGTCGCCCAGGAAGTCGCCATGATCCGCCGTGAACACGATCAGCGTGTTCTTCATCAGCCCCGCGCCTTCCATATAGTCGAAGAGCCGGCCCAGGTGGTCGTCCAGTTGCCGGATCAGGCCTTGATAGGCGGGCCGCACCACGCGCACGCATTCGTCCGTGGAGAAGCTGACGCTTTCTTCCTGCTGGCGGTATGCGGCGACAACGGGATGCGCGTCCACCAGTTCTTCGCGGTTGCGCCGCACGGGCAGGCATTGGTCGGCGGTATAGCGTTTGTGATAGGGTGCCGGCGCCATGTAGGGCCAGTGCGGTTTGACGTAGCTCAGGTGCAGCACCCAGGGCTGGCCGCCGCGCCGCTTCATGAAATCCAGCGCCTGGTCCGTCATGTACGCGGTCTCGGAATGCGGCTCGGCGACTCGCGATGCCAGATGCACGTTGCGCATGTTCCACCCGCTGACGACGTTACCGCCAGCATCCACGCCCGCGATCACGTAATCGGTCCAGGGGTCCACGCTGTCATAACCGTTGCGGCGCAGGAATGCGGGGTAGCCGCTTTCCTTGCCGGGCGTGTGATGGCCGTCATAGCGGTCCAGCTCGGTGAAGCCGCCCCGGCTTAGCAACACGCCCAATTCGGAGGCGCCATCGATTGCCAGCCGCTCCATTCCCGCTTTGTCGGGGATGATGTGGGTCTTGCCCGCCAGCGCCAACTCCCGCCCCTGCCCGGCCAGGTACTCGCCCAGCGTGATCTCGTTGACCGATAGCGGCACGCGGTTCCAGGTCGCGCCATGGCGCGACGGGTAGCGCCCCGTGTAGTAGCTCATGCGCGAGGGGCCGCAAACGCCGGAATTCACGAAAGCGCGGTCAAAGCGCACGCCGCGGGCCGCCAGCGCGTCCAGGCTGGGCGTCTGCAAGTAGGGATGGCCATAGCAGCTCAGGTGGTCGGCCCGTAGCTGGTCGGCCATGATGAACAATACATTCTGCACGGTGCCCATGCCGGCTCCTCTTATTGCGTGGCCGTGAAGCCGGAGGCCCGCACCACCGGTTCCCATTGCTTGCGGTACGCGGCCAGCGCGTCGGCGGTGCCGGCAGCATCGAGAGAAACCGGTTCCAGGAACACGCCGCGCACGGCCTCCTGCATGGCGGGTTCGCGCAAGATGGCCGCGATGTCCGCGCCCAGCCGGTCGACCTTGGCCTGCGGCATCGCGGCCGGGGCGAAGAAGGCGTTCCAGCCGTCGGCCGCCAGGTTCACACCGCTTTCCTTGAACGTGGGCACCTCCTTCAGATCCGCATCACGGGTGTCTCCGGACGTGGCCAGGATGCGGATCTTGCCCGCGCGGTGCTGCGGCAGCAGCGTGTCCAGCGTATCGATGCCTTGCGGCAGGATCCCACCGATCAGCTCCGAGATCAGCGGGGCCGATCCCCGGTAGCCGACCACTTCCGGCTCCTGCTCGATCTCGCGCCCGAGCATCAACGCGAAGAAGTGCGGCAGGCTGCCCGTGGCCGGCACGCCCACCGTGAACTGTTTGGGGTTCTGTCGCAGCCACTGGCGCAATGCCGCCACATCCTGAATCGGCGAACTGGCCGGCACCGCCAGCGCGAACTTGTAGCGGCTGGCCAGCGACACGGGCTTGAAGTCCTGCTGGGCGTCGTAGCCTGGTTGGGCATAGACCAGAGGCGCCACCACCATCACGGCCGGGTTGGCCAGCATCAGCACGTTCTGGCTGGCAGGCGCCGCATGCAACCCCTGCGCTGCGATACGGCCGCCGGCGCCGGTCTTGTTCTCGACCACTACCGGCACGCCGGCCCGGTCTTTCAGCCGGTCAGCCACCAGCCGCGCAATGCGATCCGAACTGCCGCCTGGCGGATAGCCCACCACGATGGTCAGCGGGCCGTCCAGCGGCGCTTGCTGCGCACAGGCCAGCGGGGCCAGCCCGGTCAACGCCGTCGCCACCAGGGCGCCCGTCATCCATTTACGCATTGTCTTCTCCTGGAGACAGTGGCCCGCTGTCGGTTATGGTTATCCATGCTTGGCCGATACCCGATTGAGTGAGCGGACTGTAGCAACGCGGCCGTTGGTTGATCTAATCCAGGACTTTCCATAACGATATGCACGCCATGCCTTCCACGCCCCTGTCCGAGCCGCCCCATCTGGCGGACATGCTGATGTACCGGCTTTACCAGGCCTGGTCGCAAAGCAATCCGGTCTTCGTGCGGCTGTGCGAAGGCCGTTTCGGCATCACGCGTCGCGAATGGCGGATCCTGGCCTGCGCCGTCGAAGGCGGCATCATGAACTCGGCCGAACTGGCCGCGGCCGCCAAGCTTGATTTACCCCGCACCTCGCGCACGCTTGGGACGCTGTGCGAAAAGGGCTGGCTGCGGCGGCTTCACGACAGCGCCGACCGCCGGGTCGTGCGCGTGGAGGCCACCGCCGAAGGCATCGACCGCTACCAGCGCCTGCTGCCCGAGGTCGCCCGCCTGAACGACCTGCTGGTGCAGGACCTGAACCACGATGAAATCGCGCTGCTGCGCGACTTCCTGGCCCGTATCGAACAGCGCGGGCGCCGCATGGCCGACGACAATATCGTCTCGGAAAAGGCCAGCCGCCGCGAAGGCGGCACGCGCCGGGCGCGGTACGCCTGAAACGCCATTTGTCGCGCATCGCCAACACATCTCCGCTGCGGGGCACCGAAACCAGCACCCGCTCCAAGCCGATGATAAATATGGGATTTATTGCAATAAAACTGCCCACGCAGCCAGTTTGCAGGGCTTTTTTACATCTGCGAGTCCCCTGATTTCGCGTGTCTGGCCGACGCCCAATTAATAATAATTATCGTTGCCATTCCTATATGTGATCGGCTGCCAAGCAGCCGCCGGGGAGATCTCTTGAAACGCCACCCTTATCCGACCGCGCGTCGAGCGCGGCCGCAGACCCTGTTGCCCGTCACCGCCTTGCTGGCCGCCTGCTTCGGCGCGGCGGCTCAGGCCCAACCCGCCCCACCCGGCCCGTCCACCGAGCCCGCCACGGTGCTGCCCGCCGTGCAGGTCACCGGCACGGGTGAAACCGCGACAGGCCCCGTCGACGGCTACGTCGCGACGCGCAGCGCCACCGGCACCAAAACCGACACCCCGCTGTCCGAAACTCCGCAGGCCATCACGGTGATACCGCGCGGGCAGATCGTGGACCAGGGATCCCAGAACGTGCAGGACGCCATGAATTACGCGGCCGGCGTGCGGCCCAATGCCTACGGCGTGGACAACCGCGGCGACTATGTCCGGATCCGCGGCGTGGAACCGGCGCAATATCTGGATGGTCTGCGCCAGTTCTTCAACTACAACAATCCACGCACCGAGATCTACGGGATGGAACGCGTGGAAGTGCTGCGCGGCCCGTCATCCATGCTGTACGGACAGGGCAGCACGGGCGGCATCGTCAACCTGGTCAGCAAGCGCCCGCAGGCCGAAGCCCAACGCGAGATCGGGGTGGTGCTGGGCAACGACAACCGCCGCGAGATCCAGGCGGACCTGACCGGGCCGGTGACGGAAGACGGCCAGTGGCTCTACCGCGTCGTGGCGGTGGGCCGCGACAGCGACACGCAGGTTCAGCACGCGCCCGACGACCGCCTGATGCTGGCGCCTTCCCTCACGTGGCGTCCCAGCGCCGCCACCTCGCTGACCCTGCAGGCCCTGTGGCAAAAGGACAAGGCCGGCACCACGCAATCGTTCCTGCCCTGGAGCGGGTCGGTGCAGGAAAATCCGAACGGCCGCATCCCGACCCGCCGCTTCGTCAGTGAACCGGGTTTCGATGCTTACGATACCGAGCAATTCAGCGTGGGCTGGCTGTTCGAACACCAGTTCAACGACACCTGGAAGTTCCGCCAGAACTTCCGCAACACGGTCAGCCGGGTCGACTACCAGTCGCTGTATCCGAACGTCTACGGCGACCGGCGCGGCAATTCGTACATCGATGCGGACCAGACCACCACGGACCGCTTCTTCTACGTCAACAAGCCGCGCATGCGCACGCTCTTGGCCGACCAGAACATCGAAGGCAAGCTGAACTGGGGCCGCACCGAGCACACCGTGATCTTCGGGATGGATTATTCGCACTACCGCGAAACCAGCCAGACGGCCAGCGGCCTGGGCGCGCCGCTGAACCTGTATCACCCGGTCTATGGCAATCTGCCGGAATACGAACTGTCCGACACGCCGAAACAGAAACAGCAACAGTTGGGCTTCTACGCGCAGGACCAGATCAAGTTCGACAAGAACTGGATCTTCCTGGCCGGCATCCGGCGCGACCGCGCCGACAACCGTATCGACGGCCAGGACAAGGAAACCGACTACGCCACGACCAAACGCTTCGGCCTGATGTATGCCGCCGACAACGGCTGGTCTCCCTATCTGAGCTACAGCGAATCCTTCACCCCGATCGCGGGTTCCGACTTCTACGACCAGCGCTGGAAGCCCATGCGGGGCAAGCAGGTCGAGGCCGGCATCAAGTACATGCCGAAGGATGCCGACATCGAGTTCACGGCCGCCGCCTACGACTTGCGGGAAAAGAACCGCCAGACCAACGACCCGAACAACCCCAACAACCAGATCCAGGCGGGCAAGACGCGCACGCGCGGCGTCGAACTGGAGCTGCGCGGCCGGGTCACCAAGGACGTGGACGTGATCGCCAACTACATCTATACCGATCCCGATCCGCAGCTGGAAGGCCTGCCCAAACACATGGCGTCGCTCTGGGGCAAATACCGCTTCGCCCTGGCCGGCCAGCCCGGGTTCGCGGTGGGCGCGGGGGTGCGCTACCTGACGGCATTCCGCGATGGCGGCGCGCCGCAGACACCGGCCGTGACCTTGTTTGATGCCATGGTCAGCTACGACAATGGCCCATGGCGCTACGCGTTGAACGTCAACAACATCGCCGACCGTACCTATGAAGTCGTCTGCCTGGACCGTGGCGACTGCTTTTACGGGGCGCGCCGCACGGTCATGCTGAGCGGGGCCTACCGCTTCTAAGGCAGCACACGAACTCCAGGACGGGGAAAACCTGTACGTACCGGCTGTACGTACAGGTGTACACTACGGTTTTTCAACCCCACTGACAGACGCATCAACGAACGTCTGCAACCCACCAGAACCGTCCTGGAGACTCCCGCAAGTGTCGACCGCCGCCTCTTCCCGTTCGCCTTTTTTAGGCACCATGCAGAAAATCCCCGGTGGATTGATGCTGGTGCCGCTGATCCTGGGTTCCCTGATCGGCACCTTCGCCCCTGATGCGCTTGCCATCGGCGGCTTCACCACCGCGCTGTTCAAGAACAGCGCCATGCCGCTGATCGCGTTGCTGATCTTCGCAACCGGCACCCAAGTCAACACCCGTACCGGCGGCCCCATCCTGGCCACCGCCGGCACCATCCTGCTGATGAAGACCCTGGTGCCCGCCACCCTGATCATCATCCTGGGCAGCTACGTGGGCCTGGACGGCATCTACGGCATCTCGATCCTGGCCATGCTGGCCGCGTTCGACAACAGCAACGGCGGCCTGTGGCTGGCCTATACCGGCCAATACGGCGATGCCCGCGACCGCGGCGCCTATGTGGCCAGCGCGGTCAACGACGGCCCCTTCTTCAGCCTGCTGTTCCTGGGCGCCTCGGGCCTGGCCGACATTCCGATGATTGCGCTCGTCGCCGCGCTGGTGCCGTTCCTGCTGGGCGTGTTCGTGGGCAACCTGGACCCCAAGTGGCGCGACACGCTCAAGCCCGTGCCCAACATCGTCATTCCGTTCTTCGCGTTTGCCCTGGGCACCGGCATCAACCTGGGCGCGGTCGTCAGCGGCGGCATCAGCGGTCTGATCCTGGGCCTGATCATCAGCCCCATCACCGGCGGTCTGGTCTATCTGGGCTATCGCCTGATCCTGCGTCGAGGCGGCAAGAGCGGCCTGGGCTTTGCGGCGGGCACCACCGCTGGCAACGCCATCGCCACCCCCGCCGTCGTGGCCGCGGCGGATCCCAACTTCCAGCAATACGTATCGGCCGCGACCGCGCAAGTCGCCGCCTGCGTGCTGATCAGCTCGATCCTGGCGCCGATCCTGGCATCGTGGTTCCTGAAGCGCGCCGGTGAGCTCAAATCCGAAGACGCTGACGTGACGGACGCCCCGCCGCCTGCCGGCCTGCGCGAGGCCCGTGGAGAAGCGCTTTGACGCCCACCATCGCCATCGTTGCCGATGACCTGACCGGTTCCGGCGACACCGCGGTGCAGTTCGTCCGCGCCGGCTGGAGCACGCATCTGTCCATCGGCGGCGCCGACGAAGCGCTGTCGGGCCCGGCGACCGAGGGTGTCGAAGTGCTGGCGGTCACGACCAACAGCCGCGCCCTGGCCGCCGCCGACGCCGCCGGGGTCATCCGGCAGAACGTCGAACAACTGCGCGCCGCCGGCGTATCGCGCCTGTACAAGAAGGTGGACTCCACCTTGCGCGGGGCCTTCAAGGCCGAGATCGACGCGGCGCGCGACGCCTGGGGCCCGGACACGGTGGCGGTGATCTGCCCCGCCTTTCCTGCCACGGGCCGCACCGTCGAACAGGGCATTCTGTATGTGAATGGCAAGCCGGTCACCGAGACCTCGGCCGCGACCGACCCGGTCACGCCGGTGACCGAAAGCCACATCCCCACCCTGCTGGGCTGCGCCCACGTCGCGGCGCAAGCGGGCGATACGCCCGACACGCTGGCCGCGCGCATCCGGCAGGCCGGCAACACGGTCGTGGTCGACGCCGCCACCGATGCCGACCTGGAACGCCTGGCGCGCGCCATCGGCCTGCTCGGTGAACACGCGCTGCCCGTGGGCGCGGGCGGCCTGGCCGTGCCGCTGGCCCGCGTCTGGGCTGGCGCCGACCAGACGGCGCCCGTCGTCGTCGTCGTGACCTCGCAGCACAGCGCGGCGCGCGCGCAAGCCGCCGCTCTGCAAGCCTCGGGCGCAGACACCTGGACACCGTCGCTGGCCCAACTGGCCGACGACGCGGCATGGCAGGCCTGGAGCCAGCCGCTGCTGCAACACCATGCGCAGGCGCCGGCCGAGGCCGGGACCGTGCTGTTGCTGGCGCCCGAAGGGCAACTCGCGGGGCTGGATTCCGAAACGGTTGCCGAGCGCCTGGGCAGCCTGGCGGCGCAGTTGATCACGACGTCGCGCGCGGCGGGCGTGATCGCCACCGGCGGCGACGGCGCGCGCAGCGTGCTGGTGGCGCTTGCCGCCCGCGGCATTGCGCTGGTGGATGAAGTGATGGGCGGCGTGCCCCTGGGCACGCTGACCGGGGGCATGGCCGCGGGCCTGCCCGTGGTGACCAAGGCCGGCGGCTTTGGCACCGAAGACGTATTGGTTCGCGCAGTACGCGCGATCCGCGACAGGAGATTCAAGCGATGACACAACCCCAACCCAACAAGCTGCCTTTGCTGGCTGTCACCCTGGGCGACGTGGCGGGCATCGGGCCGGAAATCACGGCCAAGATGCTGATGGGCCACGACGAACTGCGCCAGAAGGCCCGCCTGCTGGTGGTCGGCGACGTGGACGTCATGATCAAGGCCGTGCAGGGCCTGGGCGGCGACGCCGCCATCGTGCGCAAGCTGGACCGCGCAGCGGACTGCACCAACACACCGGGCACGATCGAAGTGCTGCAAGCCGGCCCGTCGCTGGCCCACGTCAAGCTGGGTGAAATCAGCGCCGATGCCGGCGACGGATCGGTGCGTTTCGTCACCACGGCCTGCGCCCTGGCGCGCGCCGGCGAAGTCGACGGCATCGTCACCGCGCCCTTGAACAAGGCCGCCATGCACGCCGCCGGCCACAAGTGGCCCGGCCACACCGAACTGCTGGCCCACGAATTCGGCGTCAAGACGTTCTCGCTGGTGCTCTCGGCCGGCGACCTCTACATCTTCCACGCCACCACCCACGTGTCGCTGCGCCAGGCCATCGACGACCTGACCCCGGCCCGCATGCGCGCCGTCTTGCGCCTGGCCGGATCGTTCGCCAAGGCACTGGGCCGTGGCGACCAGCCGGTGGCCGTATCGGGCCTGAACCCGCACGCCGGTGAAAACGGCATCTTCGGCAGCGAAGACGCCGATATCCTGGCGCCCGCCGTGGCCGAAGCCAACGCGGCCGGCATCCTGGCCGCCGGCCCGATCCCGGCAGACGCCCTGTTCCCGCAAGCGGTGCGCGGCAAGTGGCAGTTCGTGATCGCCTGTTACCACGATCAGGGCCACGCGCCCTTCAAGGCGGTCTATGGCGACGACGGCGTGAACATCACGGTAGGCCTGCCAGTCGTGCGCGTGTCCGTCGACCACGGCACCGCGTTCGACATCGCCGGCAAGGGCATCGCCCGCGAAGACAGTTTGATCCTGGCCGCCGAGCGTGCCGCGCATCTGGCCCCGGGCTGGACGCATGTGTGGGAAACTGCGCGGGCACAAACCGGAGGTTGATTCCCATGGCGCCCGCCACGCACGACGCATTGCCCGTTCTTGATCGCACAGGAGACATCCCGCTGCACGCCCAGGTGGCGACCCTGCTGCGGGGCTATATCCGGACGAACAAGCTCGCGGCTGGCGCCGTGCTGCCCAGCGAGGCCGCGCTGTGCGATCGCTTTGGCGTCGCGCGCAGCGTGGTGCGCCAGGCGCTGGCCGCCCTGGCCACCGAGGGGCTGATCCAGCGCGAGACCGGACGCCCCGCGACCGTGGCGGCGCCTCAGGAACACCGGCGGCTGGTGCAGCGCTCAACCGGGCTGTACGAACAGTTTGCCCAATCGGGCGTGGCCTTGCAGACCCGCGTACTGGCGTTTGCGCGCGCCGAGCCGCCCGATGACGTCGCCGCCTTTTTCGGCACGACCCAGTTGCTGATGCTGGAGCGCCTGCGCCACGTGGCAGACGCCCCGCTCGCCTACGTGCGCACCTGGCTGCCCGCCGACGCGGTGCCCGGTCTGCGTGCCGATGATCTGACCGATGCATCCTTGCACGGCGTACTGACGCGACGCTTCGGCCTGCGCCCGGGCGCCGGCCGCAACCAGATCCGTGCGGTTGCCGCGGACGACCGGTTGGCCGGCTTGCTGGATACCCGGGCAGGCACACCGCTGCTGATGCTGCAAGGCCAGGGCATGGACCAGCACGGGCGGCCGCTGGAATGGTTCACGACCTGGCACCGCGCCGAGCAACTGGTGTTCGACGTGGATGTCAGTGTGGGCCACGAAAGCGTGCAGCCCCGGCTGCAGGACGCTCCAACCGAACCCGGCCATGCCGCCCCCGCCGGCATCGTGCCCGAAGGGCATGACCCGCTGGCCCGCGCGCAGGCACTGGTGGCGGAACTTTCGGCCGAGCTGGCCCGGCTGCGCGGCAAGTCCTGATCGGATCTTGCGGGCGAGGGCGGGACGATTGCCGACCTGACTTCCCCTACCCGGCCTGGCGACCTGCCCGCGCGACCTTCATGCGCTGGCAGCCTGCGCGGCCACCTGCCGCGCCAAGGCCTTGCGATCCACCTTGCCTACCGCATTTTCCGGCAGCCGATCGATCCACACGATATCGCGCGGCACATAGATGCGGCCCAGGCGGGCCAATACCTCGGCCTGGATCGCCGACGCCTGCAACGCGTCATCCACCATGCCATCGCCGTCACGCTGCACGAAAATCACCGGGACTTCCCCCAGGTCCTCATCGGGCGCGCCGACCACGCAGCACGCCGCCACGCCGGCCAAACCGGTGACCACACCTTCGATCAACGCCGGCGAAATGTTCTCGCCGCCCCGGATGATGACGTCCTTGATGCGGCCGGTGATGCTTAGATACGCCTGCTCATCGAACCGGCCCAGGTCCCCGGTACGCAACAGCAAGGGCGCCCCGCCGTCCGCGTCGTCCACGCCCAGATAACCCAGCATCAGGCTGTCTCCTTCGATGCAGATCTCGCCTTCGCCGCCCGGTGCGGCCTGCGAGCCGTCCGGCAGCCGCAAGGTCACGCCCTGGCCCGCCAGCACCGTGCCGACCGAGCCCACGCGCCGCGCCCCGGGCGGATTCATCGTGGACGTGCAGGTCGCCTCCGACAAGCCATAGGACACCACCAGCGGGCAGCCCAGAAAGGCCTCAATACGCCGGTGCAATGCCTCGGTGATCGGCGCCGACCCGCAGCGTGCGAAGCGCAAGCCCGCCAGGCTTTGCGGGTCGAACGTTAATTCCAGCATGCGGGCGTACATGGTGGGCACGCCGGTGATGATGGTGGGCAGGAACGCGCGCAGCAGGCCTGGCATGTCGTCCGCCCGGAAGCGGCCGGCCAGCGCCACGCTGGCGCCCGCCAGCAGCGGCGTGAAAATCTGGTTGTTCAGGGCGTTGGTGTGATGCAGCGGCATCACGTGCAGCAGGCGGTCGTCCGGCGTCAAGCCGGTGTGCGCCAACACGCCGCGCGCATTGTTCGCCAGGCCCCGGTGGCTGAGCAGCACACCTTTGGGGTTGCCCGTGCTGCCGGAGGTAAAAAGCAGCAAGCCAGGGTCGGCTGCCGCAACGTCGCTGCCCGACCAATCCACCGGCCCCTGCTCGATGTCGCTGGCTGCCAGCAGGCGCGCTGGCGGCAGGCCGCAAGCCTCCGCCGTCGCGGCGTTGGCCACATCGTGCAGCATCCAGGCCAGACCCACCGCCGACACGCGCCGCGCCGTCTCCTCGACCGACAGGCGCGGCTCCAGCGGGCAAGGGCAGGCCCCCGCCGCCATCACGCCCAGGATGGCCAGCACTTGCGCCAACGAACGCTCCATCGCCACCGCCACGAAGGCGCCGCGTGGCACACCGGCGGCACGCAGGCCGCCGGCCACCTGCCCCACCCGGCGATACAACGCCGCATAGGTCAGCGTTTCGTCTGCCGTCACGATGGCGGGCCGCGCCGACCATTCAGGCTGGCGCCACGCGCGTTCGCACGCCGCCGCGAGCGTGGCCTCGGCAATCGTCATGGCGGTCTCCTAGCGCAGCGCGACGGCAGCGTCGCGTTCGAATTGACCGTCCGCATCCAGATCGCGCAGCGCACGGGCTTCGGCCGCCGTGGGCGGTTCGGACGGCACGGCGCCGGTGGCGTCGAACTCGAACCCCGTGCGTTCGCGCACTTCAGACAGGCTGGACTCCGGATGCCACGACTGCAAGGCCAGCTTGCCATCGCGCTTCACGAACACGGCGATCGGCGTCACCACACCATGGAAGCCGCCCCAGGACGTCATGAAATCCAGCTTCTGCACGAACGTGCGGCGCGAGTGTTCCGTGCGCCACGTGCACGCGCGCCGCGCCGTGGGCAGCATCACCGCCCCGCCCCCGCCGCCCGGCAGGCGCACCTTGGGCTCGTGCCAGTCACCGATGCAGGAATTGTTGGCGCAACCCGCGCCGTCGATCTGCGCCGCCCCCAGGAAGGTCAGGTCCATGCGGCCCCGCGTGCACAGATCGTAGAAATCCTCGTTCGAGAAAATCGACGCCGTGTGCTCGGCCAGCACCGGGTCCGAGCTGGATATCGGAATGTGCGACGGTCGCGGATTCACGCCGCCGGCCACGTTGATGTAGACGAAGTCCCAGTCATAGGCGCGTTTCGCCAGCAGGCACGCCAGCATCGGCATCGTGGAATTGACGCCGCTGAACGTGATTTCGTCGGGGCGGATAAAACGCGCCAGGTTGGTGACGATGTACGAAAAGCCCGACCATTGCTCAGCCATGATTGCCCCCTTGCGCTTCGGGCGCCGCGGCCAGGTGCGCTTGCAGATCGCTGTTCTTGTCCATGTATGCCTCTACCGCGGGATAGTCGATCGCGTAATCCGGCCAGCACGATCCCGGCCACGCGCTGCCCGGCGCCACGGCGTAGGCCTGCACCATGAAGTACGGCACCAGCGTGGATTCCGGCTGCGCTTCGAACACCGCGCTGTCGACGACCTTCTCGGCCACCACCAGCACGCTGCCTGCGGCGCGCGACATGATGCGGTCCCAATGCGCCGTGCCGTGCACGCGCACATTGCCCAGCGCGTCCACTTCAGAAGCCTGGATCACGGCAAAGTCCGGACGAATGGCGGGCACGACATACGTCTTCTCGCCGCTGCCATAAGGGTCGTCCAGGCAGGCCCAGCCATTGAGCGCCGGCAAGCCGCTGCCATGCAGGCCGCCGCAAGGCTGGAACGGCACGCCGAACGCCGCCGCCCGCAGCCCCGCCGTCAGGCTGGCGCAGGCATGCTCTTCCAATTCGACCTCGCGGCGCTCCACGGCGCGCCGATACCACGGCGCCAGTCCGAAGTTGCCTTCCATCGCCACGATGCCCGCGCGCACGCGGCGCAGCACGCCGGCGCGGCACAGGATGTCCACGTCGTAGCCGGGCGATTGCTTGATCAGTTCAAGATCGCGCTTGCCCTGGCGGATCAGTTCGCGCACGAACGCGAACGGCCCGCGGTGCAGGAAGCTGCCGCCCAGCGCAATGGATGCGCCATCCGGCACCAGCGCGGCCAGCTCCGCCACCGAGCACTGCTTGTTCTTTTGATTGAAACCCGAAGCCATTGTCTTGTCCTCCCCTGCTGATTCTTGGTGCCCTAGCGCGCCTGCAGATAGGCGGCCACGCGGTCCTTCAACCCCGGCGCCGCCGCCGAACGCACCAGGCGCGCCAGGTCGGCGTCCGGCGTCTCAAGCGACAGGGCCGCATACAGCTGAACCCGGCTGGCGTCCGTCAACGCGGCTGCCGTTTCCGCCGCCTGTTGCTCGATTTCAGGCCATTCCTGCTGCTCGGCAAGCCGGCTGGCGAAGCCGTCACGCAACGCCTCTTCCGCATTGAACGTCGCGGCTTGCTCCAAGACCGTGCGGGCCCGTTCGGCGCCCACCAGCGCGGCAAAGCGGCGCGTACCCAGCACCAGGCCGAACTTCAGCCCCGGCATGCGGAACGTGGCATCCGGCGCGCTGATGCGCCACTTGCACGCACCGAACAGGTCAACGCCCGCGCCGAAATTGCGACCATGCGCCAAGGCCACCGTCAGGCAAGGCGATGCCGCCAGGCGCTGCAGCAAGGTTTCGATGCGCACGAAGCGCAGCAGCAGGTCGCCCTCGCTTTGCGCCTGCCAGTCGCCGAAGTCGAAACCCGCGCTGAAGTTCTTGCCCTCGCCCTTCAGCACGATCAGCCTGGCACCCTGGGCCTCGGCCGCGTCCAGCGCCGTGATCAGCGCCTCCACCAATTCGGCCGACAGCGCATTCATCTTCTCGGCGCGCGTGAGCGTCAGCACATGCCGCGCGCCCTGCTTGTCGATATGCAGAACGCCGCTCATGCCGTCGCCCCTTTCTTGGCGCCGCGCAAGGCGCCCAGCACCTCGTCGTTGTGTTCGCCCAGCGCGGGCGGACGCAAGCGCAGCGCCGTGGTCTGGCCGTCGAACCGCACCGGCAGGCCAAAGGTGCGGGTCTGCACGCCGTTGGGCAGTTCCACCGGCTGCACCCACCCCATGTGCTCCACCTGCGGGTCGGCCAGCACTTCGGAATATGTGTTGATCGGCGCGCACGGCACGCCGGCCGCACGGAAGCGCGCCAGCCAGGTCTGCGCATCGTCATTGGCGAAGATGGCTTCAAGGATTTCGCGCAGCGCCGTCTGGTTACGGGCGCGGGCGCTGGTGTCGGTAAAGCGGGGGTCGGCCAGCAGGTCCTCGCGGCCCACGGTCGTGCAAACGCCCTTCCACAGCGCCTGGTTGCCCGCGGCCATGCCGAAGTAGCCCCCCTTGCATCGGAACGCCTGGTACGGCGCGTTGCGCGGGTGCGCCGACCCGAGCTTGACCGGGTCCTTGCCGCTGCCGAAGAACTCCGACGTCTGCAAGGCGGCGATGCCCAGCGTTGCGCCCAGCATCGGCACGTCGATGTGCGTGCCCTGCCCGCTGGCCTGGGCTGCGCGCAGCGCCGACGCGATGGCGAAGGCGCCGTACAGCCCCGCTGAAAAGTCCGCCACCGGCACGCCGCATTTCACGGGTTCGCCGCCGGCCTCGCCCGTCACGCTCATGATGCCGCTCATCGCCTGGATGGTCAGGTCAAACCCCCCTTCCTGCGATCGCGGGCCCGATTGGCCGTAGGCCGAGATCGAGCAATAGACCAGCTTGGGATTGGCTTCGCGCAATTGCGCATAGCCCAGCCCCAACCGGTCCATCACGCCCGGCCGGTTGTTTTCGATCAGCACGTCGGCGGTCAGCGCCAGTTCGCGCGCCAGGGCCAGGTCGCCCGGATCTTTCAGGTTCAGCGTCACCGACTTCTTGTTGCGGTTCAGGGACGCGAAGTTCTCGCTGTAGCCGTCGGAGATGGGCGGCCAGCTGCGCAAGGTGTCGCCGCCCTCGGGGTTTTCCACCTTGATCACGTCGGCGCCCATATCCGCCAACAACATGCCGCAAAACGGCCCCGCCGCGACATTGCAAATCTCCAGCACCGTGATGCCGGCAAGCGCCGAACTGGGTGTCATGTCTGACCTCTCGTTATAAAAATTCAATATTTAGGATTCAAAAAATATTATAAGAGCGCGGTTTGCAGGATGGCATCATGCCGGACGGATTTATGCCATTCACCCGTGTTTCCTAGTGCAATCCCTAGGTGACGCGCTTAATTGTTGACCAGCATATCACCGTGTGGAATTCTACGTAAACCATTTATTGGAATACGAGTCCTATATTTTAGGACTTATAGAACAGGATCGCAGCGCCGCAAGCCCCCGCAGCCGCAGGGGCCCGCGCAGGACGGTCCGACCACACCAAGGAGACTCCCCATGAAGCAAACGTGGCGCATTGCGCTCGCCGGCGCCGTTCTGGCGCTGGCCGCCGGCCCAGCCCAAGCCCAGGCCTGGCCCTCGAAACCCGTGCGCATGGTCGTGCCGTTTCCCCCAGGCGGCGCCACGGATGCCGCCGCGCGCATCTACGCGCAACACCTGGGAGATTTCCTGGGGCAAGGCGTGGTGGTCGAAAACAAGGCGGGTGCGGGCGGCGAGATCGGTGCCGAGTACGTCGCCAAATCGGCGCCCGACGGCTACACGCTGCTGATGGGGGCCGTAGGCAGCCACGCGATCCACGCCGCCATGCCGGACAAGCCTGGCTATGACTTCGCCACCGCGTTTGTCGGCGTCTCCATGGCGACCAGCATGCCGATGGCGGTCGCCGTGAACAGCAAGGTGCCTGCCACGAACGTGCAGGAACTGATCGCGCTGGCCAAGAGCAAACCCGGCACCATCACGTTCGGATCGGCGGGCCCGGGCACGTCGCAACACATGGCGGGCGAACTCTTCCAGGTGGTGACGGGCACCCGCCTGATGCATGTGCCCTACCGCGGCAGCGGCCCGGCCATCACCGACTTGCTGGGCGGCCAGATCGACATGGTGATCGAAACCCTGCCCGCGCTCCTGCCGCAGGTCGCCAGCGGCAAGATCCGGCTGCTGGGGGTAACCACCGCCACGCGCGCCACCGCGCTACCCGACCTGCCCACACTGATGGAGCAAGGCGTGAAGGACTATTCCGTCGCCACCGCCTACGCGTTGCTGGCGCCCGCCGGCACGCCGCCTGCCGTCGTCGACAAGCTGTCGGCTGGCATGCAGAAGGCCGCCGCCATGGCCTCGGTGCAGCAGGCCGCGTTGAAGCTGGGCGCCGATGCCGTGGCCACATCGCCCGCCGACACCAGCCGCGTGCTCAAGCAGGAAGTCGCCCGCTGGGCGGACGTGGTGCGCATGTCGAACGCCAAATGACGCCTGCCCACGCATCCTCCCCATCGATGGCCGCGGACCTGGCCATCGTGGGCGGCGGCTCGGTCGCCGTCAGCCTGCTCTACCAATTCCTGCTGGCACTGGAAGCGGCGGGGCGCGGCCCCGCCTCCCTCCCCTTGCGCGTTGCGCTTTTCGAACCGCACGCGGAGCCGGGCCCGGGCGGCGCCTACCAGTCAGACCTGCCCAGCAATTTGCTCAACATCCCCGCCGGCAACATGTCGGCGCGGGCCGATCAGCGGATGGACTTCGTCGACTGGCTGCGCGAGCAGGATCCCGCCTGGCTGCGCGGAGCGGGCATCGAGACCGTTGCTCCGTCGGACTTCCTTCCGCGGCCGCTATTCGGCGCTTATATGCGCGCCGTCCATGCGCGTTGCCGCCAGTTGGCGCCATCGTTGGGCGTGACGCTGCTGCACGTGCAAAGCCGGGTCCAACGCGTGTCGCCGCTCCCCGACGGCGGCGTCTACGTGAATCCGGACGAGGGGCCGCCATGGCGTGCCCTCCATGCGGTACTGTGCAACGGCAACCTGCCTTCGCAGGCCTTTCCGCATCTGGAAGGCGCGCCAGGCTATTTCAACAGCCCCTACCCCGTCGCCGAATTGGCAGACACGATCGCGCGGGATGACGCCGTGTGCGTCGTGGGCACCAGCCTCAGCGCCGTGGACGCCATCGCCGCCCTGCAGCAATCCGGCCATCGCGGCCCCATCCTCTGTGTATCGCGCAACGGGCGGCTGCCCTCCGTGCGCAGCCCCCACAATCAGCCGCCCGCGGCGTTGCGCCACCTGAGCCGCGACGGCGCCTTGCAACTGGCCGCACGCCACGGCGGGGCGCTCTCCGTCGAGGTCATCACGCAAGCGTTGAAAGACGAGGTGCGGGCGATGGGCGGCACGCTGGACGCCGACGACGTGTTGGGCGTGGACGCAGACGCGCACACGGCGCTGGAAGAAGAGATCCGCCGTTCGTCGCAAGCGGCCCGCCCCTGGCAAGCGGTGGCCGCCGCCACCAACGCCGCGGTCGATCAGATCTGGCATTTGATGCCCGCCACTGAACGCCGCGTTTTCCAATCGCAATGGCGATCCCTGTGGATGGCGCGCCGCGCCACCTTTCCGATGCGCAATGCGCTGAAACTTCAGGCGCTGTTCCAAAGCGGCCAGTTGCAGGTGCGGGCGGGTTATGTGGACAGCCGCTACGACCCGGCGGACCAGCAGTTCCACACGCGCCTGCGCAGCGCCGATGGCCTCATCACGCAGGCCAGCCGCCATCTGGTAAATGCCACGAGCTTCTCGGTCGATACCGCGGCCACCCGCGATCCCTTGGTGGCGGCGTTGCTGCAGGACGGCCATGCGCAGGCGGACCCGTTCGGCGGGCTCGCGCTGGACTACGAATCGGGTTGCCTGAAAGATGCGCGGAACGCGGTGCTGACGCAGATCTCGGTGCTGGGCAGCCTGGCCGGCGGCACCTACTTCTGGACCACGTCGATGGATGTGAACGCGCGCTTGGCGCGGGATCAGGCACAGCGCCTCGCAATTGCGCTCGCGCGGCCGGCGCCGCTTACTGATCCAGGAAACCCCGCCGATAGCCCATCCCCTGCGAGATGGCCTGCGCACAGGCCGACACATCCGGCGCCAGCTGCTTCATCCTAGCGGCGCTCAGGCGGTCCAGCGGGCCAGAGATGCCCACGGCCGCCACGGGCTGGTCCAGGCTGTTGAACAGCGTCACGGCCAGCCCGCCCACGCCTTCGCGCCATTCGCCGCGGTTCACGGCGTAGCCCGCGCGGGCGATCTTGCGCAGCTCGTCTTTCAGCAGCGCCATGGACACGATGGTGGACGGCGTGTGGCGCACCAGTTGCTCGGCATAGCGTTCGACATAGCCGTCAGGCTGGTAGGCCAGCAAAGCCTTGCCGGTTGCGACGGCGTAAGCGGGTGCGCGGCCGCCCACCATGGAATAGGCCCGGATCGGCTGCGGGCTGTCGATCTTGTCGACGTAGACCACATCAAACCCGTCCAGTACCGACAAGTGCACGGTTTCGCCCGTCTGGTCAGCCAGCGTGCGCATGAACGGGGCCGCCAGTTTGCGCACGTCAAGTTGCGCAAGCTGGCGCGCCGCCAATTCGAACAGGCGCACCGCGCCACGGTATCCGCCGCCGTCATCGTCCTTGATGACGTAGCCGGCGTGGATCAGCGTTTGCAATGTGCGATGCGTATTGCTGCGGGTGAGGCCAACCCGCGCGGCCAGCGCATCAATGGTGCGCGGCGGATTGTCCACGTCGGTCACCGCTTCCAACACCATCAACCCCTTGAGCAGCGTCTTGTCCATGCTATTTTTTCCTAATATTTAGGACGGGAACATAGCATGAGACGCCGCGCGCGAACAGCGCTTTCGGGGCGCGGCGCTCAGCCTTTCAGCCCAGGGATGGTGGCACGCACGGCGGCGGACCGGTCCCACAGATTCGGCAGGCTGGGCGACGAATAGCCGGAGACAAACGGCTTGGGCTGCCCCGTCTGCGGATCATAGACATGGCGCGACACCGCACCGATGTTGCCGCCGTACAGGTGCACACTGATCGACACGCGATCCGCGAAGGCGTTGGACACGCGATGGATGTCGCCCTCTTCAGGCGACAGGCGTTCGACGTCACCAGGCTGCAAGGTGGTGGCCTCGCCCGCGGGCGTCAGTTGGCCGTCCGCATGGCGCGCATAGCGCTGATTGATTTCAGCGCCCCGCAGCATGCCCACATAGCCCCAGACCTCATGGTCATGCACCGGCGTGAACTGCCCTGGTCCCCAGACGAAACTGACCAGCGAAAACCGCTCCAGCGGATCGCAATGCAGCAGGAACTGCTGGTAGTACTGCGGATGCGGCGTGGTACAGGCCTCGGGCAACCAATCGTCGTGGCGCACCAGGTCGGCGAAGGCCGCTTCCAGCGCCGGCGTCTGCGCCAGCCCGTCCGGGGTGGCCAGGCGCGTCGCGGTGGCGATAAAACGGCGAAGCCGGTCCAGACCGGGTGAAGCGTCGGGCATTGCGTGTCTCCGTGTCGGCGGGAAAATCCCAGATGAGAAAACCAGTATCCACCATTCGGGATACTTGCGCACGTTTATCCCTGCCGCGTTCACGGCGATGGGAGCCAAGCCGCGCTTGACAGGCGTGGGCGTAAGCGCGCAGCGTATCGGACTATCTTCCAGGTTGAAAATGACGAGTACTTATCAAGATATTCCGCCCACGCTCGTGGAGACGTTACGCGGCGCGCAGCGCGTCGTCGTCTTCACCGGCGCCGGGGTTTCCGCGGAAAGCGGCATCGCCACCTTCCGCGATGCCTTGACCGGTTTGTGGTCGCGCTTTGACGCGCAAGCACTGGCCACGCCCGAAGCGTTCCGCGCGCATCCCGATGTCGTCTGGGGCTGGTATGAATGGCGCCGCGCACAAGCGCTGCGCGCCGAACCGAACGCCGCGCACCGCGCCATTGCGGCGTTGGCGCGCCACGTGCCCGAATTGATTGTCGTCACGCAGAACGTGGACGACCTGCACGAGCGTGCCGGCAGCCCTCAGGTAGCGCACCTGCACGGCAGCCTGCATGCGCCGCGCTGTTCATCTTGCGGTACGCCGCAAGCGTTGTCCGGCGGCGTGCCGGAGGAACCCCACGAAGGACGCCGCCTCGCGCCGCCCGCCTGCACGCCTTGCGGCGCGCCGGTGCGGCCGGGCGTCGTCTGGTTTGGCGAAAGCCTGCCTGCCGACGCATGGCGCGACGCGCTGCGCGCGGCCGAACAATGCGATCTGCTCTTCTCCATCGGCACGTCGGCGCTGGTCTACCCTGCCGCTGAATTGCCGCAACGCGCACTGGCCGCAGGGGCCACGGTCGTTCAGGTCAACCCGACCGTGACGCCGCTGGACCGGCAAGCGCACTGCAATTTGCACGGCGCTGCCGCCGACGTCATGCCCCGCCTGCTGGCGGCGGCTTTCGGCGCCACGGGCCGCTGACCACCCTCCGCCACACTCAAGCAACAGGCCCCTGGCCGATGGGCGACGCGGGCTTGATCGCGTCATGTCTAGTGAAGATTTGTGAAGATCTTTAGGGCCGTTGTGGGGTAGAAACAAGGTTGCTGCAGCAGTCGAGGGGAAACCCCAAATCTCACCGCTTCGTCACCGGATTACAGTGGCGCAAGCTGTTTCGGCCGTGGAGAGCATCATCCCTTTTTCCTGGAGACTTCCCGATGTTTTTGTGCGCTCATCAGACGGTGTCCTGCATCGTGTGGTGCGCCACGCCACGACCACCGAAACCATCGCCAAACTTGAGAGCGTTCCCAGCAATTACCACCTGGATTGCGAGTGCATGCTCGATAACGGCGAAACGCTTTCCTGGATAGGAAATAACCAGTATCGTCAGACTAATGGCGGTGCGATCTACACCGCCGAATCCGATATCACGACGCCCCGAGGCGAATCCCGCAAAAGCGGCGCCGCCAAGCGAAGTGGGCCGGATGCATACAGGGCAACCCCGCACAAGAAACTGACTGCGGAGCGCGCCCCTTTACCACTAGCTGTCGTCAATCTAAAAACCGGCAACGATTGGAGCCTGATACGCGCCTGGCGCGAGCACCTCAATATCAGCACTGCGGATATGGCTGCCCGGCTTGGCGTGGACCACTCTATCTACATTGAATTGGAACGGCCGCGTCCACGGCCTCGCCAGGTCATCCTGGATCGCGTTTCGGAAGCATTGGGCGTGTCACCCGACCAACTCGATGATTCATTGTTAGGGGGACGTTTTCAGTAGCGCAGCGAGGGGATTCCCCTTGGCTTCGGAAATTGAAGCGTCCACGTGACTTTGGCGCCGCATGAAAGACGGCCCCGCGCAGGAGGTAAGCAGTATGCTCGGCACCGCAAGACGATTGACGGACGTGCTGGTCACGTCCCCCGATGGCACCCTGTACCGCATTGAACGTTTCGTGGCCGACCTTGACGCGTATTCCGCGCTGGGGACGTCGCGCTTTGATCCGAAGATGCATTGCATCTGTCGGACCAGTTCAGGCGAAAAAGTCACCTGGCTTGGCGGCCAGGCCTACGAGATGCTCAAGAACGGCATCTCGCTGACGGCGGTCGACCGACGACGGCGGTGAGCCCGTGCCCTACCGCGTGAATCGATCCACCAAAAAGTCCACGAAGGTCGTGAGCTTGGGCAACGCCTGCCTGTCCTTGGGATACAGCAGCGAGATCGGGCGCGCGGCGGGCCAGTACGGCTGCAAGATCGGCACCAGCCTGCCTGCGCGCACGTCATCGCCCAGCAACAGTTCGGGCTGCAGCACCACCCCAAAGCCCGCCAGCGACGCTTGCCGCAGCGCCTGGCCATTGTTCGACACGAACCGGCCGGTGGGATACCCCACCTGATTGCCATCCCCGCTGTTCAACTGCCAGCCAGTGCGACGGCTCCAATAGGAAAAATCCAGGCATTGATGCCGCACCAGGTCGTCCGGCGTGGCGGGCGTGCCGTAGCGCTCCAGATACGCGGGTGCCGCGCAGACGATCATCTGGTAGCGCCCGATCGTGCGCGCGACGAGCGTTGAATCCGCCGGCTCGCCGATCCGCACCGCCAGGTCATAGCGCGCCGCGACAATGTCTTCCACCACATCGCTCAGCACCAGCTCCACACTGACATCGGGATAGATGGACAAGTAGTCGGCAATGGCCGGCGTCAGCGCAAATGAACCGAAAGTCACGGTCGAGGTGATACGCAAATGACCTCTGGGCGTCAGGCGCAAGGCTTCGGCGCCCTGTTCAGCATCGCGGATCTCGCCCAGGATGGTCTTGCAGCGCGCGAAATAGGCCTGGCCCGCTTCAGTCAGGCTTTGCCGGCGCGTGGTGCGGTTCATCAGGCGCACGCCCAAGCGGGCCTCCAGGCCCTTGACGTGCTTGGCCGCCATGGCCGCCGACATCTGGTGCCGCGCTGCCGCCGCGGTCAGGCTGCCCAGCTCCACGACCGCCACGAACACTTCCATGCTTAGCAACCGGTCCATGAATTACGCACCCTGAGTATGAAGTGTTTCCACCATTCCTGGATTTTTCCATGGAAATCGAACGGCGAGAATGCTTGCATGCACTGGCGCTCGGCCGGTGCGCCCCAAAGCCAACAGATTTCGGGCAATCCCCGGGAGACCCTTATGAAAATCATCCTTATCGGCGCCACCGGCACCATCGGCCGCGCGGTCGCACAAGAGCTCGGCCAACGCCACGACATCATCGCCGTGGGCAAGACCCAAGGCCAGTATCAGGTCGACGTGACCCGCAGCGACAGCATTCGGAACCTGTTCGAACGCGTGGGCAAAGTGGATGCGATCGTCTCCACGACCGGCACCCTGCACTTCGGCCCGCTCTCCGAAATGACGGCAGACCAGTTCAAGATCGGCTTGCACGACAAACTGCTGGGCCAGGTGGATCTTGCGCTGATCGGCCAGCACTACGTCAACGCGGGCGGCTCCATCACGCTTACCAGCGGCATCGTCAGCGATGAACCCATCCGCTTCGGCGCCAACGCCTCGGCGGTCAATTCCGCCATCGACGGTTTTGTGCGCGGCGCGGCCGTGGAACTGCAAGGCATCCGCATCAACTCCGTCAGCCCGACCGTGCTGCAGGAGTCGATGGCAAGCTATGGCCCCTACTTCCCCGGCTTCGAAGCCGCGCCCGCCAGCCGCGTGGCCCTGGCCTACAGCCGCAGCGTCGAAGGCGCGCAGACAGGGCGCGTGATCCGGGTGTGGTGATGCACGATTGACCTGCTGCAGCGGACTTGGCAGCAGTCGCCCGGACAAAAGAAAAGCGGCTTGATGGATGACCATTAAGCCGCTTTTTGTATTGCTTCTGCCTTTCGGCTGAACCGCGGCATCGTCGATACCGCGTGTTCAAAATAAGGTGGCGCGCCCGGCAGGATTCGAACCTACGACCCCCTGGTTCGTAGCCAGGTACTCTATCCAGCTGAGCTACGGGCGCTCCGAAAGAGGCGTGTTTATAACATGAATAAATACCATCGTGCAAATCGGGGGCCGAAAACCCGCGGTTTTCGGGGATGCACGATGCCTTGCGCCAGATCAACGATGGCCTGCGCCCCCGCGCAGTACGCTGAATGTGCAGCAATGCAGGACCCGATCCTGCCCCACCCCGCACGCAGGCAAACCATGGCCAAGAAATTTCCGATGCATCCCAAGCACCCCGAACGCATCTGCTGGGGCTGCGACCGCTATTGCCCGACCGACGCGATGAGTTGCGGCAATGGCTCCGACCGCACCATGCACCCCATCGAACTCCTTGGAGACGATTGGGCAAGCGTGGGGGATTGGGGATTCGAAGACACCGATGATGCGCGGCACGCCGCGCAAACTGCGGCCACACAGGCGCCGCAGCACTGAATTTCCCTGCGCAGTTTCAATACGCATGCACGCCATGCGCCGGAAAAACAAAAAGGCCTTCGATACGAGATCAAAGGCCTTTCCATTTTCTTTCTTTGGCGCGCCCGGCAGGATTCGAACCTACGACCCCCTGGTTCGTAGCCAGGTACTCTATCCAGCTGAGCTACGGGCGCTCCGACAAAGAGGCAAAATTATATCAGAATAATTAAGCCGTTGGGGCTGCTGCTACCCCTATTTGCTTTTTCTTTTAAGTTTTTTCGCATCCTGCGTTCACAAGGAACATGGGGTACTGAAAACTTGGCGCGCCCGGCAGGATTCGAACCTACGACCCCCTGGTTCGTAGCCAGGTACTCTATCCAGCTGAGCTACGGGCGCATCAAAAAGCAAGCCTTGAATAATAGCGTTGTTTCAGAAAACGTGCAAGTCAGGGGCGGGAATATTTCATACCGATCCGCATCGCGCACGCTGCATACCGCTGCCTGCCGCCCTTGCGTACAGCTTTCTGACAGCGGATGGTCACACCGATAGAACGTTGGCTCTTTAGCCTAGCGGCCGTTAACGATGCCGGCTGTCATCCGGCGATCCCGTGGCGCAATGACAGTGCGCCACGTTACCCGCAAGCTCAAGAGTCCATCCTCATGTCTGACAAAGAAAAGAACACCGGCGCGCCGTCCGCCGCTCCCACGGACGCGGAATCTCCCGTACGCCCCACGCGCCGCGGCTTCCTGACCGGCATCGCCGCGCTGGGCGCCAGCGCTGCAGCGATGGGCGCCTTGTCCGGTTGCTCGAGCGATGACGACGATGACAGCCCCGCCACGCCCACGCCGGATCCCACGCCGACGCCCACTCCCGCGCCGGATCTGACCCAGCAGTTGCGTGCCAACGTGAAGACGGTGGTCGTGATCTTTGCCGAGAACCGCAGCTTCAACAACTTGTTCGCCAATTTCCCCGGCGTGGAAAAACCGCTGTCCGCATTGACCGCGGCAGACTACGCGCAGAACGACCGCGACGGCACGCCGCTATCCGTCCTGCCGCCCGTGTGGAACGGCATGGTGCCCACGTCGCAACAGGCCAACCACATCACGTACCAGGTGGATCAAGCCGCGCCCTACATGAACAATCTGCCTAACGCGCCGTTCGCGCTGCTGGGACCGCAGGGCGAACCGCTGCCCCAGGGCGTCGTCACGCGTGACCTGTGGCACGTGTTCTATCAAAACCAGATGCAGATCAACGGCGGCAAGAACGACCGCTTCGTCGCGTGGGCCGACTCCGGCGCGCTGGTCATGGGCCACTACAGCGATTCCGCCTACAACCTGCGCCTGTGGAAGCTTGCCCAGGAATTCGTGCTGTGCGACAACTTCTTCCAGGGCGCATTCGGCGGTTCGTTCCTGAACCATCAATATCTGGTCGCGGGCCGTCCGCCCTTCTACCCCGATGTGGCGGACTCGGTCGCCAAGACCCAGATCGCGCAACTGCAAAGCGCCGATCCCGCCGATCCGCGCCTGCAGCCCAAGCCCGCATCACCCGCAAGCGCGCTGACCGGCATTCCGCAATTCGGCGCCAGCGCGCTGACGCCGGACGGCTACGGCGTGAATACCATGGCCCCGCCCTACTGGCCTTCGTTCAGCCGCGACGCCACCGACCCGACGCAGGCTGACGCCACCAATCCGCAAACGATGGTGCCGCAAACTCACAACAACATCGGCGACCTGATGACCGCCAAGGGGCTGGACTGGGCCTGGTACGCGGGCGGCTGGCAAGCCGCCGTGGACTCCACGGCCAACACGGGCTTTCCGTCGTCGCCTAATTTCCAAGCGCATCACCAACCCTTCAACTACTTCAAGAGCACCGCACCCGGCACCGCCGCGCGCACCGCGCACCTGCGCGATGGCGGACTGGGCGACCTGTCGTCCACCAACAAATTCCTGGCCGACGCCGAAGCCGGCAAGCTGCCCGCGCTGACGTTCTACAAGCCGCAAGGCAACCTGAACATGCATGCGGGCTACGCGGACGTGGACTCGGGCGACCGCCATATCGCCCACATCGTCGACAGCCTGCGCAAGAGCGCGCAGTGGGAGAACATGGTGGTGGTGGTCACCGTCGACGAAAACGGTGGCTGGTGGGACCACGTGGCGCCCCCGCAGGGCGATCGCTGGGGTCCGGGCACCCGCATCCCCGCGCTGGTGATCTCGCCCTTCGCCAAGAAGGGCACCGTCGACCACACGGTGTACGACACCGGTTCGATCCTGCGTCTGGCGACGCGCGTGTTCGACCTGCCGATGCTCGAAGGCCTGAAGGCACGCGACGACGCGATGTCGGCACGCGGTCAGCACCCCATGGGCGACCTGAGCAATGCGCTGACGTTCAGCGCCTGAGCGCGGTTGCCGACGGCGCGTGCGCCGTCGGCCTTCGGCGACCTAGAAAAGTGTGAGCGTGGGCCGCCGGGCGCTGCTGCCGTTCCATGCGGCGGGCAGCCCGGCCGCCTCCGCGGCGCGCACGATCAGTTCCCCTACCCGCACCATGTCGGCATCCCCGCCTTCCGGCGCGCCCCAGAACGCCAGTTCCAGCCGCCCTTCCCTCTTGGCGCGGTTGCGGTCCTGGCGCGTATAGAAGCAGAATCCGTGCAGGCCGGCGGCTGCACCGCCGCGCTCGTGAAAGATTTCCGAGCAATCGGCAAAGCCATCGGACTGCGTCGTGCCCGCATCCTGGAGGGCCACCAGCCCCGCCTGCGTCAATGATGCAAACAACGCATCCAGCCGCGCCTGCGCGTCGCGCCATTGCGCGGCAGTGAGCTTGACGGGTTCCGGCTCAGGCTCCGGCACTTCCAGCGTCACGCCGGTCAGCGCGGACAGCAGCTCCTGCACTTCGGGCATCATCGCGTTCACGGTGATGTGATTGCCATGGGCATCGCGGATATCCGCGCGGGCGCCCGCGTCGATCAACAATTGCACCGCGTCCGTGCTGGGCGCGAACTCGGCCGCCAGATACAGCGCCGTGCGCCCTTCACGATGAAATTCCAACGGACTGCCGGCGTCGACCAGCAGCTTCAACACCGCCAGGTTCTCGGAGATCGCCGTGTCGTTGGCGCCCATCGCCGCTTGCTGCAACGCTGTGAATCCATACGCATCGACCGCCGCCGGGTCCGCGCCCGCCTCCAGGCAAGCCTGCACCCCTTTCACATGGCCGCGGCGGGCGGCGTCGAATATCTTGCTGACTTTCAAAGGCGGCTCCTAGGTCTGCGCGTCGCCTGCGCCGTGCACAAGCATTGCATAGATTTCCGCGACCCTCTCCACCGTGATGCCTTCGCGTTGTTCGACGGCAAGCGGGTGGTTGGTCGGCTCCAGTTCAATCGATGGCCTGACCCCGCCATCGCGCAAGTGCACGTGCGTCTTCAGGCTCAACGTATCCGGATAAGGCGCCAACTGCGTATTCAGCCAGCCGAACAGGGGTGGTGTCTGCGCGCGTTCAGAGGCGTCGAAAGTGCGTACCCAGGTTTCGAAGCTGGCCAGGCTGACCGACACCCATACGCCCCACACAAAGGGCTCGGGATGGCCATGGATGGGCAGCTCGATGCAGCCCCGCACGAAGAAATGCTCCTCGTCGATCACGCAGTCGTCGCTGCCCAGGTCGCCGCGCTGCTGGCGCTCTTCCGGCGCAAGGCGGTAATAGCTTTCAGGCGCGTCGGCGCCAAAGCTGGGCAGGCCGTGATGGACCTGATCGCACGAAGCGCATTTGAATGAGAATTCCATATTCCGGGCAGGCAGGGAGAATGCGCAGATGATAGCAACCGGCACGGCGGGAAAGCTTTATCCTAGGGAGCTCTTCCCATCCATCGCATCCCCGAAACGGCTCCTGACGTGAAACACCTGCTCGCCAGCTTGGACAAGCTGGCAGATTTCGACGAAATCATCGATGTGCGCTCGCCGCTGGAATACGCCGACGACCATATTCCCGGAGCGATCAACGCGCCCGTGCTCAGCAACGAAGAACGCGTGCAGGTCGGCACCCTGTACCGTCAGGTCTCGCCCTTCGAAGCGTCGCGCATCGGTGCGGCCATCGTGGCGCGCAACATCGCGCGGCATCTGGAGACCACCTTCGCCGCCCGGCCGCAAGGATGGCGCCCGCTGGTCTATTGCTGGCGCGGCGGCAAGCGCTCCGGCTCGATGACCGTCATGTTCAACATGATCGGCTGGCGCGCACGGCAATTGGACGGCGGCTACAAAACCTACCGCGGCGCCACACTGCAGGCGCTGGACACGTTGCCCGCGGCGCTGCGCTGTGTAGTGCTGGTCGGCCCCACCGGCAGTGGCAAGACGCGGCTGCTCAACGCGCTGGACCAGGCGGGCGCGCAGACGCTGGACCTGGAACAGCTGGCCTCGCATCGCGGATCGCTGCTGGGCGCCCTGCCCGACATCACACAACCCTCGCAAAAGCGCTTCGACACGCTGCTGGCCGCGCGCCTGCGGGCGTTCGACGCCAGCCAACCCGTGTACGTGGAAGCGGAAAGCCGCAAGATCGGCTCGGTCGCGCTGCCGCCCGCGCTGCTGCAGGCCATGCACCGCGGCGCCTGCATCGAAGTCGTCTCCTCGCGCGAAGACCGCGCCGCGTTCCTGCAGCAGGATTACGCGCAGCTGTTCGAAAACCCGGACTGGCTGAAAGCCCAACTGCAACGCCTGCTGGGCCTGCACAGCCGCGACGTCATCAACGGCTGGCTGAAGATGGTGGACGAAGGGCGACGCATCGACCTCGCCCGCGAACTCATCGACCGCCACTACGACCCCGCCTACGCTCGCAGCAGCCACACGCACTTCACGCAATTGCCGCAAGCCACACGGATGGCTTTTCGGCCGAATGACGCTGACGGAGTAGAACAAGCACGCGCGCTCTTGAAGGCGTTGGCGTGAATCTATCAACGACGCCCCGCCCGCAGAACTATCAATCTTTCGCACAAGGAACCCGGCAACCATGACCGAACCACGCAGCAATATCCTGCTGGAAATCAGACGGCTCACGCCTGCAGAATGGGGTCACGCCTACCCCGTGATCGCCCAACTCCGATCGTTGGACGAAGCAGAATTCCTGGCGCGGGCACGCCGCCAATCGCATTCAGGTTACGAGCTTGTCGCGGCCTTTCTGGACGGAAAGATCATCGGGGTCCTGGGGATGCGGCCCGTTCACACGTTGGCGCGCGGACCACACCTGCATGTTGACGACCTCGTCGTCGACGCGGCGGTGCGTGGCAGTGGTGCTGGCCGGGCCTTGATGGACTACGCTGAACGCGACGCGCGCGCTCGTGGCATGACGGCGGTGTTTCTCGATGCGAGGCCGGACGCCGTTGCGTTTTACGAACGGGAAAACTATCAACTGCATGGGGCGCCTTCGATGAAGAAGGTGCTTGCGCCCTGAAGGAAAGGCGGCCACGGTCGGGCACCGAGCAAATAACCTCAACCCATGAAAAAACCCCGCAATCACTTTCGCGATTGCGGGGTTTTTATCTTCAGCACTGGCCAGAAGCCAGTACTAAAGCTTATCTGGCGGAGACGGTGTCATTCAAACTTACCAAATAAGCCGTTGAAAACACTTAACAAATTACACACGACTTACAAACACATCCGCAAAAATACCCTCGATTACCATCTTTGTTAGACCGCCAAGCCCCAGCAGTGGTGGCACCTACCAAACGCCGACAATTGGTTTCGCGTCTACCTTCACTTTGATTACCTCTCCTAGATCATTCCCTATCACTAGGGACGTAGGTAGGGGCTTCGGCGGTGCAACAAACCACTGTGCGCAACTGAGCACAAGGTCCATCGCCGCGGCGTGGCGTTCAAGTTTGCTGACATATAGGCGCGTAAGTTCGATATTGGGCTCAAAAAAGAAATCGCCCGGCCGCTCCACCTCTCCCCATGATCCAGCCATCGCAGCCTTTGGCCTCTGAAACATCTTTCGAGGGACGTTAGGCTTGGCCGAGCCATCTGCGCCCATGTAGTCGCCATATAGCGGCGCCGCGAAGTCAAGGTAATGCCGTTCGGTCATAACCCAGCAATGGAACCCGTCGTGGTCGCTGTACAGACTCCCGCTCTCTGCATGGATGTGGCCCATCACCAAAGCCTGGCTGGAATCTGGCGCCACCTTTAGCATTGCCGCACCGCACACAGGGACGGCCTTAATCTTCAACTTCTTGAGCAGGATGTAGGCTGCGGCAAAATTGTAAAAGAGGCAGTTCGGCTTCCCCTCATAGCCCTGGGTAGATGCATGCGCAGAATGCACGATTTTGAATATCCGTTCATACGTTTGCAACGTAATCTGAGGTGGCAGGAATTTCATAGGCATCTTGGAATGTTGGCATGGGGCTTGTTTATAACCCGGCGACTATAAGCCTCAAAAAGCGCGTTGGATGAGCCTAGGCATCGGCCGCATTCCGGCCAAACTGGCAGTACCGATCGGTTTGCCATACGATTGCCCATCACCGCAGGGGCGTTGGAAACATGGACATCGATATCTCTTGGAACTTGCTTGGCAAGGCAGTCTTGGCTTGGCTCGGCTTGTACTTGCTTTCTCCAGCCTTGCTAATTGCCCGTGACCAGGTTCTATGGTGGGCCATGAGCCGATGGCTGCTGAATAGGCAACTTCGCGATGCTATCGTGACAAAGGCAGCATGGGAAAGCCGATCCAAGGACAAACGTACCCTATTGTTTGCAATCGGCACAGGCGATCTGGCGGAGTATTACGTGGGAGGTAAGCAGATTTCCCAGGCAGAATTCTTAGCCGCTCACAAAGAGGATACCGAAGTCGACCGCAAGCTTCAGGAGGCCGACGACCTCATAGCGCGACGACGCGCCAACGTGGACACCCTCCTCCGCTACTTCAAACAACCTCCCGAATTGAATCCGATTGAACGCTGGATTGCTGAACAGCGAGCTACTGTACAGATGTATGCGGAGCATTTTCGCTCCCCGGCGGGAGTCGACGCGATATCTCGGCAGTTGGAGAAACGCTCCAACGGCGCGGCGCAATCGCGCAATTCCTAAACTATCGGAAACGCGTCGTAGCTGCGTCCATGTGCGTACATTGCCATGCCTCGCCCATGGGCCGTAGTGCCGCAGCAAGGCTGGCGCCAAGGGGTGACGCAAAGATGAGTCGTTTCTGCCCCATTTAGCGCGCAGGAGTGGAGGGGGAAGACTGCGCGCCAGGGGGGTGCTGTTGACTAGAACACTGTATATTCATACAGTACTTTGAGGCACCCCTATGGACTTCTTCGACCGCCCATCACCAGCGCCCCTGCCTGCGGCCCGTATACGGGCGCTTTACGCTCAAAACCCAACCGCTGAGGCCTGTGCGCTGGCCTGGGAGATATGGCGCCTACAGCGCGTCGTAGTAGCCCTGGAAGCTGGTCTCAGAAGCGCCAGCACCCTGCGCCATCGGCAAGACATCCTCGACCGTGTGGCCGAACTGCGGGAATACGTCCAGGCCGAACCGTGCTTGAACGAAGCGCTCGCCGTGAAGCCTGGGCGCAAGTGCGGCGAAGAGCGGTAGCAACAGCGCCGCCTACCGACGAAAAAAAGCCCCGCCGAAGCGGGGCATGTGATCAATGTCGGGCGGCCTATTCGCTCTCGCCCGTATGCACGACATAGGGCCGAAACTTCACCACCTCCTGCCCGAGCCATTCATTCAGGCCCAAGAGTGTCGCCTGTAGCGGCTCCAGCTCGTTGCGTGCGAACGCCTGCGCGGCCGGTAGGATCGCGCCGAACCCGCCGCTATTGCTGGGCACCAGCCCCATGAGTTGGGGCGGCACCCGGTGCGCGGCGAGCATGTCATCGCGGCTGATGTTCTTGATGTTGAAGAAATCATCACGCGCTGCAACTTCGCTTACCGGGATGATCTGCAAGCCGTCCCTCTTTCCACCAGGGGCATAGACAAACAGGTTGCGGAAGTTGCCCGGGCCTTTCGAGTTCTTCAAAGCCTAACGGATGCCGTTCACATAGCTTTCATCTTGGATGGTGTCCGTCACGTACATGACGAAGCCCGCATGACTGCCGTTCTGGTAATACTTGCGCCGAAACAGCGTCGCGGACTCGTTCAGCTAGGCCGAATTCAGTGCCGCAAGATACTCGGGCATGCGGTAGATTTCCTGGTTGATATCGGCCTGCACGAGGTGGGCCACGGTCCCCCGCTCGAATTCGTGCTCCTGCCCGATGGTTGGGACATAGAAATATTGATCGCCCTCCACCCCGCGCCGCGAGTACTTGGCCAGGGCATGGCTCACACCCAGCAGCTTGCCGGTCACGCTGTCCTGCCGCTCCGCCTGCGCGTTGCCGAAGATCAGGAAATCAACCGCCATCTTGTGGCACGTCGCCCTGCTGAAAAGGCGATTCGGCGCCAGCGTGGACGCCAGGATATTGGCCCTGAAGGAGACGGCCGGACCGTGGAGCGGAATCGCGCGAAACGACTTGGCCAATCCGCCAAAATTGACGGTTGGCTTATACCAGCGACCGTTTTTCCAGCATTCCAGATAGTCCAGCGTGGAGTATGGCTGTCAGACCGCACGTACGCCTGAGGCCAAATTTAGATACGTCCACCATGGCGAAATTCGCAGGTACGCACTACGCTCCGCGCTTAACCTTCCAGCCCGCCACCATAGTCGCGTAGATCCCCTGCCCTGCCCGAAGGAGCCGATGTGTTTTCACATATTTTCGTGAGCGTGACCGATTTCGAGCGAGCGCTTCGCTTCGACACCCCGCTTATGGACAGCCTGGGTATTGAAATGCGATTTTGCGACCGCAGGCCGTGGGCGGGCTGGCACACCGCCGATCAATCGCGTCCCTTTTTCGTTATCTGCACACCTTACGACGGCAAGCAGCACGAGCCGGGGAACGGTCAGATGATCGCCTTCGGCTGCGTCTCGGGCAATGGTCGACGCAGCTCACAAAGTGGCGCTTGAGAACGGCGGGGCATGCGAGGGTCTACCCGGAGCAAGACCGCGTTACCATGCTTATTACTACGGCGCGTCTTTCGCGATCCGGACAGGAACAAGTTTGGCGTGGCATGCCATGCGCCGGCATTCGAAAGACCTTAACGAATGCTTCAAACCTAAAGGTGTCAGATGATGGTGGACAACCTGAGGAATGAAAAAACCCCGCAATCACTTTCGCGATTGCGGGGTTTTTATCTTCAGCACTGGCCAGAAGCCAGTACTAAAGCTTATCTGGCGGAGACGGTGGGATTCGAACCCACGATGCAGTTTTTAGCCACATACTCCCTTAGCAGGGGAGCCCCTTCAGCCTCTCGGGCACGTCTCCGAAAAGAGAACGAGATTCTAGCACGAATTTTTGGAGTATTTCCCGCGAAGCGGGCTATCGATCAAAAAAAACGTGCCGGAACCGTTGTCTTTATTCCTTGGCGCCCGGCGTCTGGTCCAGGCCGAAGGCCTTATGCAGCGCGCGCACGCCCAATTCCATGTACTTGTCGTCGATGATGACGGACGTCTTGATTTCGCTGGTGCTGATCATCTGGATGTTGATGCCTTCTTGCGAAAGCGTCTGGAACATCAAGCTGGCCACGCCCACGTGCGAGCGCATGCCGATGCCCACGATCGAGACCTTGGCAACCTTCTCGTCGGTGGACAGTTCGCCTGCGCCAACGGCTGGGATCACTTCGCGCTTGAGCAGGTCCACGGCGCGCGCAAACTCGTTGCGGTTCACGGTGAACGAGAAGTCGGTCGTGCCAGCCACGGACTGGTTCTGCACGATCATGTCGACGTCGATATTGGCGGCGGCGACCGGACCCAGGATGGAGAAAGCGATGCCCGGTTTGTCGGGCACGGCCAGCAAGGTGATTTTGGCTTCGTCGCGGCTGAAGGCGATGCCGGAGACAACGGCGGCTTCCATTTTTTCGTCTTCCTCAAAAGTAATCAGCGTGCCCGAGACCATTTCTTCGTCGAGCGGGATGAGCGGGTCGGTCAGCGAGGACAGGACCCGGACCGGTACACGGTATTTGCCGGCGAATTCAACCGAGCGGATCTGGAGGACCTTGGAACCCAGCGACGCCATTTCCAGCATTTCCTCGAAGGAAACGACGGCCATGCGGCGCGCTTCGGGCACCACGCGCGGATCGGTCGTGTAGACGCCGTCCACGTCAGTGTAGATCAGGCATTCGTCGGCCTTGATAGCCGCTGCCACGGCCACGGCCGAGGTATCCGAACCACCACGGCCCAGCGTCGTGATGTGGCCTTCCGGGTCGATGCCCTGGAAGCCCGTCACGATGACCACCCGGCCAGCGTCGAGGTCGGCGCGGATGCGCGCGTCGTCGATGGAGCTGATGCGCGCTTTCGTGAAGGACGAATCCGTACGCACGGGCACTTGCCAACCGGCATAGCTGCGCGCTGGCACGCCTTCGGCCTGGAGCGCAATAGCCAGCAAGCCGCTGCTGGCCTGCTCGCCGGTGGCGGCGATCATATCGAGCTCGCGGCCGTCGGGCTGAGGCGCGATTTCGCGTGCCAGGCCAAGCAGGCGATTCGTTTCGCCCGCCATTGCCGACGGCACAACAACAACCTGGTGGCCTGCGGCGTGCCACTTCGCGACGCGACGCGCCACGTTTCTGATGCGCTCGACCGAGCCCATCGAAGTACCGCCATATTTGTGAACGATCAGGGACATCTCGTACTCTGGCTGGGAACCCGCCGCAAAGTGGTGGCGGGCAAAACCATATATTCTAGCGCGGCGGTAAAAATTTGCTCAGTTTGAGGAAATTTATGTTCATTACGCGGCTATTTTTCTGCGGATTCTTTCCAAAGCAGCCGTTTTTATCCTCTGGGCTCGACCCAGACCCGTCCCCGATGGCATCGGACCACATGCCCCGCCTGCTCCACACGCAGCTGGCGGTCATGGCCCAGGCTGTGCAGTTCGCGTAGCTGGCGCAACAGGTCGCGCAGGCGCGCGTCGGTGGGCATGCGGGCGCCGTTTTGCGCCAGCCAATGGCGCAGCACCTGGGCCTGGCGCGCCGCCGACAATCCGCGCCACGCCTGCAGCGAAAAACTGGCGCCGTCCGGGCTGGGCTCCAAGCGGGCGAAATCCTCGCGCGCGACCTCGTCCAGGATTTCGGCCGCTTCGGCCATATGCGCCGCATGCCGGGCGACGATGCCCCGCCATCCGGGCCAGCGGCCGTCCAGCACCGGCGCCAGCAACTCGCGCACCGCGGCGCGCGTATAGCGGGGATCGGAATTGGTGGGATCTTGCACCGCTTGCCAGCCGCAGGCGGCCTCAACAGCCGCCGCAGCCTGCAGGACCGTAGCGCGGTCCTGGCCTAGCCAGGGCCGCAGGTACCAGACGCCATCGCGCTGCGTGGCCGGCGACATGGCCGCCATGCCTGCCAGCCCGGTGCCACGCAACAACCGAAGCAACACGGTTTCGGCCTGGTCGTTGCGATGGTGGGCCAGCAGCACATGACGAATTCCGTGCGCATGGGCCAATTGGGCCAGCGCTGCGTAACGCGCGTCGCGCGCCGCCGCTTCGATACCCTTGCCGGCCGCTTGCTCGACCTGCACTCGTGCCTCGGCGACAGGCACGCCCAGCAAGCTGCCCAGCGCATGCACCTGGCGCCCCCACGCATCGGCGGCGGCCTGCAAGCCGTGATGCACATGGAACAAGGACAGACCGATGCCCAGCTCGCGGGCCACCGCCGCCGCATGCACGGCAAGCATGGCTGAATCCGCGCCGCCGCTGACGGCGACCGCGATACGCGCGGGATGCGCGGGCCGCTCGGGCAAGGCCAGCAAGGCCTGGCGCAGCGCGGCGGCCAATTCCGCGGACACGGGCGGCAAAGGCGGGCCGGAATGCACAACGCCCGACTCGCCCTGTGCGGGCGTGTCGGGCGTTGGCCGGACGTTCATGGGAATGGCGCGGGTAGCGCGGTCGCGGCGCCGGCTGGCTTGCCGACGCCCCTGCCCGCCTTACGCACGCACTTCCTGGTAGGCGCCGTAGGACAGCAGGCGCTGGACGCGCTGTTCCACAAGCTGCTCGGGCGTCATGCCCTGCAGTTGGCGCAGGGCATCGCCCAATGCGCGGCGCAGCAGGCGCGCCATGACGCGGGGGTCGCGGTGTGCGCCGCCCACAGGTTCGTTGACCACGCGGTCCACCAGGCCCAGGTCCTTCAGGCGCGGAGCGATGATGGCCAGCGCTTCGGCGGCGTCAGGCGCCTTGTCGGCGCTGCGCCACAGGATGGAGGCGCAGCCTTCCGGCGAAATCACGGCGTAGGTGGCGTACTGCAGCATCAGCACGGCGTTGCCCACGGCAATCGCCAGGGCGCCGCCCGAACCGCCTTCGCCGATGATCGTGCAGATCACGGGGACCTTGAGTTCGGCCATGGCGTACAGGTTGTGGCCAATGGCTTCGGACTGGCCGCGCTCTTCGGCGCCGATGCCCGGATAGGCGCCCGGGGTGTCCACGAAGGTGAACACGGGGATGCCGAATTTTTCAGCCAGGCGCATCAGGCGCAGGGCCTTGCGATAGCCTTCAGGACGCGGCATGCCGAAATTGCGGGCGGCGCGTTCCTTGGTGTCGCGGCCTTTCTGATGGCCGATCACCATGCAGGGGGTGCCGTTGAAGCGCGCGAGGCCGCCGATGATGGACTGGTCGTCGGCGTACATGCGGTCGCCGTGCAGTTCATGGAAGTCGGTGAACATTTCGCGCACGTAGTCCAGCGTGTAGGGACGCTGGGGGTGGCGGGCGACAAGGGCCGTCTGCCACGGCGTGAGCTTGGCGTAGATTTCCTTGGCCAAGGTCTGGCTCTTCTGCTGCAGACGTCCGATCTCGTCGGAGATGTCTACCGCTGAATCGGCCTGCACGTAGCGCAGCTGCTCGATCTTGTTTTCAAGTTCGGCCAGCGGCTGTTCAAATTCCAGAAATGTATTGCGCATGTAGTGTGGTTCCGTAGATGGGCTGCCTGGTGTGCATCAGTATTGAACCGGTGTCGGTTCCAGACTGCGCCATAAGTACCAGGTTGCCACGGTACGCCAGGGCTGCCACGCCAGCGAGACTTCGCGAGCCTCGAAGCGCGAGACAGGCTCGCCACTGAAATAGTGTAGCGAGATTGCCTTGAGCAACCCGGGATCATCCAGCGGCAGGACGTCAGGCCGCTGTAGATTGAAAATCAAAAACATCTCCGCCGTCCAGCGCCCGATGCCCCGGATGGCGACCAATTCAGAAATAACGGCCTCGTCGTCCATGGCCGCCCACTTTTCAGGGTGGACGCGGCGTTCGCCGAAATGCACGGCCAGGTCCAGCACGTATTCGGCCTTGCGTTGGGACAAGCCCGCCTTGCGCAGCCCGTCCACGCCTACGCGCAGCACGGCGACCGGCGTGGGGCGTTTGCCCACGGCATCGATGAACTTGGTCCAGACGGCGTCGGCCGCCTTGGTGGAGATCTGTTGCCCGATGATCGCCCGCGCCAGCGTCACGAACGGCGTGCCGCGCGAGGTCAGCCAGACCTCGGGATGCTGGGGGATGACCTTTTTCAGGATGCGGTCGCGCCGCATCAGGTGGGCGACGGCGGCCTCCCAATACTCGGGTTTGGGGATGTCGAGATCGGCGGTGGACATATCGGGCGTATCCACTGGGCTCACGCCCGGCGCCATTGCGTCAAGCCACCCGGCTTGTCGTCGAGTTCAATGCCGGCATCGCGCAATTCGGCGCGGATGCGGTCGGCTTCCGCGAAGTTGCGGGCCGCCTTGGCAGCTGCGCGCGCGTCGATCAACGACTGGATCGCGTCGGCGTCCAGGGTGGCGCGCTGGCCTTGCTCGATGGCCGCTGCGGAATAGCGGGTAGGCGACTGGAAGTACGTCGCCGGGTCCTGTTGCAGGAGGCCCAGCAACGCGGCCAGCGCCTTCAATTGGCCGGCGCTGCGCGCGCTCTTGCCGCGGTTGGCCTCGGAGGCGAGCTCAAACAGGGCCGCAATGGCGCCCGAACTGTTGAAGTCGTCGTCCATGGCGGCCTTGAAGGCCTGGGCCTGCGGCTCGTTCCAGTCGATGCCCTGGTCGTCGGCCGCCACGTTCTGCAGCGCCTGGTACAGGCGGTCCAGCGCGTTCTGCGCGTCGACGAGGTTGTCAGGCGTGTAGTTTTGCGGGCTGCGGTAGTGGTTGCGCACGATGAAGAAGCGCACCATTTCGGCTTCACGCGGGTTGACCGGGTAGGACGCCACGTCCGCGGCCGGGTCGCCCTGGGCGATGGTCTGGCGGATGGTGCGGAAATTGCCCAGGGACTTGGACATCTTGTCCGAATCGACCATGAGCGGGCCGCAATGCATCCAGATATTGGCCAGCGTGCCGCCAAAGGCGCCTTCGGTCTGGGCGATCTCGTTTTCGTGGTGCGGGAATTTCAGGTCCGGACCGCCGCCGTGGATGTCCAGGGGCAGGCCCAGCAGGGACTTGCTCATGGCCGAGCACTCGATGTGCCAGCCCGGACGGCCCAGGCCGTACGGCGACTCCCACTTGGTGTCGTCGGGCTCCTCCGCCTTGGCCGATTTCCACAGCACGAAGTCCAGCGGGTCGCGCTTGGCCGAACCCACGGCCACGCGTTCGCCAGCGCGCAGGTCGTCCAGCGTCTTGCCGGACAGCTTGCCGTAGCCGGGAAAGCCGCGGACGGCGTAATTCACGTCGCCGTCGTCGGCCTGATAGGCCAGGCCGTTCTTCTCGAGCTTGCCGATGATGTCCAGCATATCGCCCACGTACTGGGTGGCGCGCGGCTCGCGGTCGGGCGACTCCACGCCCAGCGCTTGCTCGTCGGCATGCATGGCGGCGATGTAGAACTCGGTGACTTCTCCGATGCGGCGGCCGGTTTCAACGGCGCGGCGGATGATCTTGTCGTCGATGTCCGTGATGTTGCGCACGTAGTCGACGGCCAGCCCGCTGGCGCGCAGCCAGCGCTGCACGACGTCGAACGAGACCAGCATGCGGGCATGGCCCAGATGGCAGAAGTCATACACGGTCATGCCACACACGTACATGCGCACCTGACCAGCCTGGGCCGGTTTGAACGGTTCTTTGGTACGCGATAACGTGTTGTAGATTTGCAGCATGGCGCTTTAGGATTCGTCTAATTGCTTCCGGGGCGGATTCGGAAAGTTGCTTGCGAAGGACAATACCTTCGCAGCCTGCCGCCAACACCATCATCATCGAATACCGACGACTGGTCTTGCCTGGCCTTCAAGTGCGGGTCGGCATTTGCCGGGCTCTATGCCTTGCAAATACCCGGAATTTGCTCAGCTTTTGCTCGGCATTTGTCCCACACTCTGGGTCCCAGACCCTGGCCCTACGCCCAATGTCGAGCCAAAAACTCAACCGGGGCTAAAATGGCGGTCGTCAAGTATAGCAAGCGGCCCGGTCGCGCGCGTAAGTGCAAGCCGGCCACGACTTTTAACGGATACCCACGTGACTATCAAGCCGCGTTTTTATGTCGCCCTGCTCGCCCTGGCTGTCGCCGGCGCGCCGGTTGGAGTCGCCCTTGCCCAGTCGATGGCCGGCGGCGGGGGTGCCAGTCCCAATGCCACCCGCACCACACTGGACCCGATTCCTCCCGAGGGCGGCTGGGACGGCCTGGCCAAGCTGCTGGAAGCCGCCAAGCCCGGTGTCGACACGCGGCTCGCGCCCTCGCCTTCGCAGGTCACCTCGCGCATCGAAATGCTGTTGAACCGCGGCGACGTCAATGAAGCCCTGGCGTTGATCGAAAAACGCGAAGCAGAGATCAAGGACCAGCGTGGCACCGACGTGCAACTGATGTTCCAGCACGCGCGCGCCCTGGCCGCTTTGAACCGCACGAACGAGGCCATCGACATCTACACCGACATGACCACGCGTTTCCCGGAGCTTCCGGAACCTTGGAACAACCTGGCGGCTCTATATGCCAGCCGCGGCGAACTTGAAAAAGCGCAAGATGCCCTGCAAATGGCATTGCGCGCCGACCCCGGCTATGCGGCTGCCCGAGCCAATCTGGGCGACCTGCAACTGCTGCAGGCCCTGCAAACCTACAAGAAGGCCGCCAGCGACGGCGTGCCGGGCATGCAGGACAAAGCCCGCGAAGTCGAAACCATGCTGAAGGATAAACAAGGCAAATGATGTCCCGTTACTCCCCCTTCCACCTGCTGCGCCTCACGGCGTGCTCGTTCGCGCTGGCCGCATTTGCCCCGGCCGTAGTCAGCGCCGCTCCCGCAGCCACTTCATCCACCTCCACCTCTGAAGGCACAAAAGCCATGAGCACCAATCCCCGCGTCAAGCTCGTCACGAACCAAGGCGACATGGTCATCACCCTGGACGCCGCCAAGGCGCCCAAGACCGTCGAAAACTTCCTGACCTACGTCAAGGAAGGCTTCTACAACGGCACCGTGTTCCATCGCGTGATCGACGGCTTCATGATCCAGGGCGGCGGTTTCGAACCCGGCATGAAGCAAAAGCAGACCCATGCGCCGATCGAAAACGAAGCCAACAACGGCTTGAAGAACGACAAGTACACCCTGGCGATGGCCCGCACCAGCGACCCGCACTCGGCAACCGCGCAGTTCTTCATCAACGTGTCGAACAACGACTTCCTGAACTTCACGTCGCCCACGCCGAACGGCTGGGGCTACGCAGTCTTCGGCACCATCACCGAAGGCACGGACGTGGTCGAAAAGATCAAGGGCGTGAAGACCGGCAACAAGGGCTTCCACCAGAACGTGCCGAACGAAGACGTGATCATCGAGAAGGCCGAAATTCTTGAATAAGATTGCCCTGTCCGGCCCGATCTGGCTGGCGTCCGACTTGCACCTGGGGCCGGCCACGCCGGCCACCTTGGAGGCCTTCCTGGCCTTTTTGCTAGCGGCGCAAGAAGAAGCTGCCGCCCTGCTGCTGCCGGGCGACATCTTCGATGCCTGGATCGGCGACGACGTGATCCGCGCCGCACCGCCGTGGCTGGCCACGGTGGTGACGGCGCTGCGGGAAACCGCCGCACGCATTCCGGTCTGGCTGGGCCGCGGCAATCGCGACTTCCTGATCGGGGAAGAACTGGCCAACACCGTGGGCGCCAAGCTGTTGCCCGAACCCGCCCTGCTGGAAACGGATTTCGGCCAGGTGCTGCTGACTCACGGCGACGAATTCTGTACGGACGACGCCGCGTACCAGCAGTTTCGCAAGATGGTCCGCGATCCGCGCTGGCAGGCCGAATTCCTGGCCAAGACCATTCCGGAACGCCTGGCGATGGCGCAGCAGGCCCGTGGCGAAAGCCAGGCGGCCAACCAAACGAAGTCCATGGAGATCATGGACGTCAACGGCGCCGCTATCGACGCCATCTTCCGCGAGACCGGCGTGCGCGTGCTGGTGCATGGTCACACGCACCGCCCTGCCCGCCACGTGCTGGAAGTGGATGGCAAGAAGCGCGAGCGCTGGGTGCTGCCCGACTGGGATTGCGACCACGTGTCGCCGGCCCGGGGCGGTTGGCTCATCATAGACCGCGATGGCCTGGAGTTCTACGATCTGGAAACGTAGGATGGATGCCGCGCGCAGCCGATCCCACGATGCAAAAAGGGCCTCGCAATTGCGAGGCCCTTTTTTATCCCGTCGCCCGAAGGCTTAGCGGGTGAAGATCCAGGCCGCCACCACCGCACCGAACACGATGCGGTACCAGGCGAACACGCGGTAGGTGTGGTTGGCCACGAAGCGCAGCACGGCGCGCACCACCACCATCGCGCTCAGGAAGGCGGCGATGAAACCCACGGCGATGCCGGACAGGTCGTGCTGGGTCAGCACACCGAAGTTCTTGTACATGTCGAAGACGGCCGCGCCCAGCATCGTGGGCATGGCCAGGAAGAACGAGAACTCGGTGGCCGTCTTGCGCTGGATGCCGGCGATCATGCCGCCGATGATGGTGGCGCCCGAACGCGAGGTGCCCGGGATCATGGCGAAGCACTGCGCCACGCCCACGCCCAGCGCCTGTTTCCAGGTGATCTGTTCCAGCGTGTAGGCGGAGGCCCGTTCGTCGGATGCCGTGTCATCCGCCGCGCCCGGCTGATCGCCCGGCGTGTGGTGCGTCCTGCGCTCGACGTACAGCATGATCAGGCCGCCCACCACCAGAGTCACCACCACCACGCCAGGGTGGTAGAACACCGACTTGATCGTCTTGATGAAGATCGCGCCAATGACGGCAGCCGGCAGGAAGGCGATGATCAGGTTGCGGGCGAACGCCACTTCGCTGGGCACGCCGGTCAAGGCGCCCCGGATCAGCTGCAGCAGCCGCGCGCGGAACACCCACATCACGGCCAGGATGGAGCCCAGCTGGATCACCACCTCGAACACCTTGCCGTCGCCAGACTGGAAATTGATCCAGTCGCCGACCAGGATGAGGTGGCCCGTACTGGACACGGGGATGAATTCCGTCAGGCCTTCCAGAATGCCCAGGATGAATGCCTTGATCAAATAGAGCGCGTTTTCAGTCACGATAGGTAGGAGTTCCGGTTAATCGTTGGCAAGCGATGCTTCATCGGAAAGCATTTCCTGGGGCCGCTTCTCGACGCGCACCAGCGCGATGCGGCGCCCGTCCATTTCCAGGACTTCAAAACGGAAATGCTGGTGATGGATTTCGTACTCGCAGACATCTCCCGGCTTGGGCAGATGCCCGAAGCGCGACAGCAGATAGCCCGCCAGGGTCGAAAAGTCCTGGGCCTCATCGACCAGGCCTTCGGTTTCCAGCACCTGCTCGACATGGTGCAGGTCGGCCGCCCCGTCGATCTTCCAGGTGTTGTCGCCGTCGGCGACGATGTCGGGCAGTTCGTCCTCGTCGGGAAATTCACCGGCGATCGCCTCGAAGACGTCGATGGGCGTGACCAGGCCTTCGATGGCGCCGAACTCGTCGGCCACCAGCACCAGTTGGCCGCGCGAACGCTTGAGCGTGTCCATCAAACGCAGGATGCCGATGGCCTCGTGCACGATGATGGGGTCGCGCAGGCGATTGCGGCGCACCCGGCCTTCGGTGATCAGGTCGGCCACCAGGTCCTTGGCGCGGGCAATGCCCAGCACCTCGTCCAGCGACCCCCGGCAAACGGGGAAGAAGCTGTGCGGGGCCTCGGTCAGTTGGCGACGGATCAGTTCGGGATCATCGTCGATGTTGATCCAGGACACGTCCGTGCGCGGCGTCATGATCGAGCGGATGGAGCGTTCGGCCAGGGTCAGCACCCCGCTCACCATGTTGCGCTCTTCAACGCCGAAGGCCGGCATGGACGGACCGTCCGCGTTGGGCAGGTCGGGCTCATCACTGGCGGGCGGGCGCTTGCCCAGCATGCGCAGCACGGCCGAGGCCGTGCGCTCGCGCATGGGGCGGCGGGCGTCCAGCTTCAGCAGGTTGCGGCGCGCCACCTGGTTGAGCGCTTCGATGGCCACCGAGAAACCGATGGCGGCATACAGGTAGCCCTTGGGCACCTTGAAACCGAAGGCTTCAGCCAGCAGCGAAAAGCCGATCATCAAGAGAAAGCCCAGGCACAGGACCACCACGGTCGGGTGCGCATTGACGAAGCGCGTCAGGGGCTTGGAGGCCAGCAGCATGATGCCGATGGCGATGATGACGGCGATCATCATGATGGCCAGGTGATCCACCATGCCCACGGCGGTGATCACGGAGTCCAGTGAGAACACCGCGTCCAGCACCACGATCTGCGTGACGATGACCCAGAAGCTCGCGTACACGCGCGGCCCGGACGAGCCGGCGTGCTGCCCGCCCTCCAGGCGCTCGTGGAGCTCCATCGTGCCCTTGAACAGCAGGAAGAGGCCACCCACCATCAGGATCAGGTCGCGTCCCGAGGGGGACAGCGGACCGACGGAAAACAGGGGGGTGGTCAAGGTGACCAGCCACGACATGACGGACAAGAGGCCAAGCCGCATGATGAGGGCCAGGCTCAACCCCATGATGCGCGCGCGATCGCGTTGCGCAGGAGGCAGTTTGTCCGCCAGGATGGCGATGAAAATCAGGTTATCAATGCCCAGGACGATCTCAAGGACGACCAGGGTAAGCAAGCCGACCCACGCAGCGGGGTCTAGCAGCCACTCCATCAGGAGCTCCAGAAGTTACACGACCGGTAATCGTACATGGAAATGCCATGACACGCCGGTGACACGCCTCGTCCGTATGCCTGATGGGCAGTGGCGCGCCTTAAAAAAAAACGGCCCGAAGGCCGGTTTTCGTACTGCGTGATCCGTGTCGGGATCAGGCGGCCGACGGCGGGTTCAGCGACGTCAGCATTTGCGTGAAGATCTTCGGGCTGGCGGCCAGCACGTTGCCGCTGTCCATCCAACCTTGTTCGCCGTCGAAGTCGGCGATCAGGCCGCCGGCTTCCAGAACCATCAGGCTGCCGGCAGCCAGGTCCCAGGGCTTCAGGCCCACGCCGCAGAAGCCGTCCAGGCGGCCGCAGGCGACATAAGCCAGGTCCAGGACCGTGGCGCCCAGGCGGCGCACGCCCGTCGCGCCTTCGGCCATCTGGCGGAAGCGCTGCGAGCCCTGTTCGGGGTCGCCGGCGCTGGGCCAGTGGGCGCCCAGCAGCGCCTCGTGGTAGCGGGTGCGGCCCGAGACGCGCACGCGGCGATCGTTCAGGAAGGTGCCGCTGCCACGGCTGGCCGTGAACAGTTCGTTGCGCGAGGGGTCATAGATGACCGCTTGCGTGACCTGGCCGCGCTGCGTCAGCGCAATCGACACGGCGTAGTTGGGCAGGCCGTGGATGAAGTTCGTCGTGCCGTCCAGGGGATCGATGATCCACTGGAATTCGGCCTGGTCGGGACCTTGCAGCCCGAATTCCTCGCCCAGCACGGCATGGTCCGGGTAAGCGGCATGCAGTGTTTCGACGATGGACTCCTCGGCGGCGCGATCGACTTCCGTGACATAATCGCGCGGCCCCTTGCGAGCCACGGTGAGTCGTTCCAAATCCATGCTGGCACGGTTGATAATGGTGCCGGCACGCCGGGCCGCCTTGATGGCGATGTTGAGCATCGGGTGCATAAAATTCCGTACGTATGCGGTGGGTTCGCGTGATGGTAGGCCACTTGCCGCCCCCCCGGGTCCGTCGTTGCCCCAACCGGGGAAATCGACCCAAAAAACCAGGAAGGCACTAAGCCAAACGTGCCATTTTAAATGACTCAAGCATTTTCACGTGTTCGCTTCGTTATGGTGAACCCCAGCCACCCCGGAAACGTCGGTTCTGCGGCCCGTGCAATCAAGACAATGGGCTTCTCGGAACTGGTGCTGGTCGAACCTAAGTTCCCAGATGTAACAAGCCAGCCGGAGGCCGTGGCGCTTGCCAGCGGCGCGCTCGACGTGCTGGAAAACGCGCGCATCTATCCGTCGCTGGAAGCTGCCCTGGCCCCCGTCACGATGGCGTTCGCCCTGACCGCCCGGGTGCGCGACCTGGGCCCCCCGCCCTGCGACATCCGGCAGGCCGCGGATCTGGCCTGCGCCCATCTGGGGGATACCGCAGAGGGCGTGGCCGCCATCGTGCTGGGCACGGAGCGCGCCGGGCTCACCAACGCCCAGATCGCGTTGTGCCACCGCATCTGCCACATCCCCGCCAACCCCGAGTACAGCTCGCTGAACGTCGCCCAGGCCCTGCAATTGGCCGCCTGGGAGCTGCGTTACGCGTTGCTGGTGGACCAGGGCGCGGCGCTGCTGCCCGCCTCCACCGCCCAGGAACCTGCGCGCGGTGCCGAGCCGGCCTCCAGCGAAGCGGTGCAGGCGTTCCTGGCCCACTGGGAAGAGGCGCTGATCGGCGTCCAGTTCCTGGACCCCGCGCACCCCAAGAAGCTGATGCCGCGCATGCGCCATCTGTTTTCGCGCCCGGCGCTGACCCGCGACGAGGTGGACATGATGCGCGGCGTCTGCACCGCGATGCTGGCCACCGCCAAGCGCAACGGCGGCGCAAAAAAATAGGGACGGGCATCGCCCGTCCCTGGTGCATCGAACTCCCGGCGGCAGGCCGCCGGGAGTTCGATGATCAGTCCACCGTGGCGCCCGAGGCCTTGATCACAGGCGCCCAGCCATCCACTTCCGACTTGATGAACTGGCCGAATTCGGCCGGCGTGGTCTTCACGCCCACGGCGCCCAGCTTCTCGAAGCTGGTCTGTACAGAAGCCTTATCCAGCGCTTGCTGCATGGCCGCGTTCAGCTTGTTGATCACTTCCGGCGGCGTGCCGGCGGGTGCCAGCAGGCCAAACCAGGACGACACGTCGAAATCGGTGAAGCCCGATTCCTTCATCGTGGGCAGGTCCGGCGCGCTCTTGGAGCGGTCGCTGGTGGTCACGGCCAGGGCACGCAGCTTGCCCGATTGGGCATGCGGCCATGCCGAGGGCATGTTGTCGAACATGAACTGCACCTGGCCGCCTATCAGGTCGGTCATGGCCGGGGCGCTGCCCTTGTAGGGCACGTGCAGCACGTCGATGCCCGCCTTCATCTTGAACAACTCGCCCGCCATGTGGATGGAGGTGCCGCTGCCCGACGAGGCGAACGCCAGCTTGCCGGGGTTCTTCTTGGCGTATTCGACCAGCTCTTGCACCGATTTCACCGGCACCTGCGGGTTCACGACCAGGATGTTCGGCACCTTGGCGCCCAGCGCCACGGGTGCGAAGTCCTTCGTCAGATCGAACGTGACGTTCTTGTACAGCGTCTGGTTGATGGCGCTGGTCACTGCCACGAACAGCAGCGTGTAGCCGTCAGGGGCAGCGCGCTGAACTTGGTCGGTAGCGATGTTGCTGCCAGCGCCCGGCTTGTTCTCGACCACGAACGATTGGCCCAGGCTCTCGGTGAGTTCCTTGGCCATGATGCGGGCAATCACGTCCGTCGTGCCGCCGGCGGAAAAACCGACCACGATACGGACAGGCTTGTCAGGATAGGCAGCGTGGGCGGAACCCATGGCAAAGGCGCTTGCGGCGGTAGCCAGAAGGGTGGCGGCCAAACGCCGCAGGCCAGGCTTGTGACCTGTAGTCATAATGTCTCCGTGCAGGTACTGTCCATCTAGTGGACGATTTGAATTATTGGATGATGCATTCTGAGCTATACACGCGGGTTGCATCAAGGTAGAGTCCACGCTACGGACAATGGTTTTCCCTTGACCGTTCCGCAATAACCCACAGTTCTCAGAGATTTGCATGCAAGACAGTGATGCCGCGGCCGCAGGCCCACGCACGTTGCGGCGCGGTTTAGCCGTTCTGGCCGCCTTGCGCGACCAAGGGCCCGACGGCCTCAGCGTGACAGATATCGCCCGCCTGACGGGCATACAGCGCCCCACCATTTACCGCTTGCTGGCCGCCCTGCTCGACGCGGGCCTGGTGCTGCCGGTGACGGGCACCAAGAAATACCGCGCCCAACTGGCGGTGGACCCGGACACGCGCTCGCGCGATCCGCGAGTGCGCCAGTTGCTGCCCGTACTGCGCCGTCTGGCCGACCGCACGGGCGATGCCGTCTTCCTGGTGGTGCGCGATGAAGACGACTCCATCAGCCTGCATCGCGAGATCGGCAGCTACCCGGTGCAGATCCTGGCGACGTACGCCGGCAAGCGCCAGCCGCTGGGCGTGGGCTCGGGCGGCATGGCGTTGCTGGCCGCGCTGCCCGACGACATGGCCCGCGGCATTGTCGAGCGCAACTCCGGACGGCTGGACGAATACGGCGGCATGACGCCGCAGGAAATGTACCGGCTGATTGAAAACACCCGGGCGCGCGGCTATTCGGTGGTGGGCAACCACGCCGTGCGCGGTGCGCTGGGCGTGGGTTGCGCGCTGCTGGATTCGCAAGGCGCGCCGCTGCTGGCCGTCAGCGTCACAGCCATCATCGACCGCATGCCGGCCCAGCGTCAGCGCGAGATCGCCGGCTGGATCAAGGCGGAACTGGCGCGCCTGGCGATGCAGGCCTGAGCGGTCCGCGCTGCCCCCACACAGCCAAAAAAACGGGCGCCCGATGGCGCCCGTTTGCATTGCTGCCTACCCCGCGGATCAGGTCGCGGCGCCCGTGGGCGCGTCGGACTTGCCAGCCGTCTTGGGGTTCTGAATCTCGCGCAGCGGAATCGGAGGCTGGAAGCCCGCCTCTTCCAGGCTGCTGCGGATCTGCTGGTACAAGCCCCAGCGCAGGTCCCAGTACTTGCTTGTTTCGGCCCACACGCGCACGTTCACGATGACGCCGTTTTCCTTGTAGTCGAACACCTTCACCAGCGGCGCCGGATCCTTCAGCGCGTCCGGACGGGCGTCCACGATGTTCTGCAGCTTGGCCACCACCGCGTTCAGGTCATCGCCATAGCGCACCGGCACCGGAATATCCAGGCGGCGGGTCTGGTTGCGGCTGTAGTTGGTGATGGTGGCGTTCCAGACCGTGCTGTTGGGCAGCGTCAGATGGATGCCGTCGCCCTGGATGAGCCGCGTGAGGAAGAGACCCACTTCGGCTACCGTGCCTTCCGCCCCGGAACTCAGCGCGATGTACTCGCCCGCGCGGATGGGACGCAAGATCAGCAGCATGATGCCGGCGGCGATGTTCTGCAGCGTGCCTTGCAACGCCAGGCCGACTGCCAGACCGGCCGCGCCCAGCACGGCGATCAGGCTGGCCGTCTGCACGCCGAAGCGCGCCAGGACTGCAATGACCGTGAAGATGCGCACCGCCCAGACGACCGTGCTGTAGAACATCGGCACGATGGTGGGATCGATCTTGCTTGAGCGCGTGGCCGCGCGGCGGACCCAACTGCCCAACAGCGATGACACCCACCAGCCGATGACGAGGATCAGCAGGGCAACAAGCAGATTGATGCCCATATCCACCATCCTGGGAGCCCAGGCGTTAAATTCCCTCAAGGCGTCTTCCATGGAATCTCCTGCGAAAAATTGCGACCGAAAACTGTATCAGATGATCGATAAGCCAAGGGCCGCAATGCGGCCCCGGTATGTCAAGCTTTGTAAGCATACGCCCGCCAGGCGCGCGGGAAGATGTCAGGTGGGCACGATGCGGAAATGATTGTCCCAGGACACCTCGCGCGACGGGGGCAGCACGGGCGATTCCCGGCCCGCGGCATCCGTGCGCAGCATCGCACCCAATCCGCTGCTGACCAGGAAGCCAGCATCGGCGGCGGGTGCCACGCCGCAACCATCGGCCAGCAGTGTCGTGCCCAGGCAGCGGCCGCTGGCGGTGTCCCAATAGATCACCTGTCCGCCGACGGGGCTGGAGGTGGCCACGATGCCGCCCGCCGCGTCCACGGTGACCGACCCCACGTAGTTGCGCATGTTGCGCAAGGTCTCGACCGGCCCTTCGAACAATTCCAGCTGCGCGCCGCGGCGATGCCGCCCCACCAGCGCCGGACGGTCGGCCGCCGGCCCCATGTACTGGCAGCCGAACCACACGCAGCCGTCGGCCGCCAGCGCCAAGTGCCGGATCGATAAGCGATGCAGCTCGGGCGCCAGTTCCACTTTTTCAAGCAGCTGGCCGGTGGCGGCGTCGATATACGCCAGCGACGGGCGCATCGTGTCCAGGTTCAGTTCCAGCTTGCCGTAGTCGGGGTGCGTCAGGATCCCGCCGTTGGCCACGCACAGCGTCTTGCCATCGGGCATCAGCACCACTTCATGCGGGCCGATGCCACCGGAATCGAATTCGCCCACACGCTGCCAGGCGCCGCCGGGCGAGGCGTCGTAGATGCCCAGAACGCCACGGCCGCCCTCGAAGTCGTTCTCGGTGGCGGCCAGCAGCCGACCACCGGCGATGAAGGCGCCATGGCCGAAGAAATGGCGTTCGTCGGGCATCGGCAGCGCCTGTGGCTCGTCGCCGCCACGCAAGGAAAACGCCACGGCGAAGAATCCGGGTTGCCGGCCGAACACGACCGCACGCTGGCTGGCGGGGTCGATGGCGAAGCTGTGCCCGCGTGCCGGCATGGGCACGACCAGGCGGTCGCGGCCGGTCTCATCCAGCAGCACCGCTTCGTCGCGCCCGCCGCGCTTGCGCGCGCTCAGGTACAACGGCCCGCCATCGGCGGGCAGCACCGCCAGCGCCGCACCGGGAGACAGCCCCAGCGCCGCGGCCAGCGACAGGAAGCGTCGGCGATCAATCACCATCGAGCGCATTGAATCCGATGGTGACGCCCAATGCCGGCGCCAGGTCCTGATCGACGATGGCCTTGGCGTTCTTGATCGTGAGCGACGCCAACTGCAACTGGCGCCGGCCGTCTTCGTCTTTCAGCGTCGCCTCAAGCGGCGTGGGCACCGCCTGCAAGGTCTGCGCCGCATTCTGCAATTCCCCGCGCACGGCGACGTCCATCCAATCGTCGCCGCGGGGCAGCGGATAGCCACCGGCTTGATAGAAGGCCTTCAGACCGTCCAGGTTGGCCGCCAGCAAACGCGTGGACAAATCGCTGCGCCAGAAAGCCGCGCGCTTGGGACGCGCCGCCTCGGGCGATTCCCCCAGCACCGGCAGGATCTTCACGTCGCGGGCGAACTGCAAGCCGGTGGACAAGGCCTTCATGGCCTCGGCCGCCACTTCCTGCGGATCGCGGTAAAGGTCGTTGCCCGCTTGCGGCTTGGCGAACTGGCGGCCGAATTCGCCCTGGGCGCTCCAGGCCTGGGCCACGTCGCCGGAAATCGTTGCGACGTTGGCGGCCACGGCGCGGGCGTAGTCGCATGCATAAGCGAACGTCGGCGCGCTGGTCTGCTTGAGGAGCGCAGGCTCGCCGTACAGCACGTATTCCAACGCGGGCAATCCCTGCACGGCGACGCTGCGGCCTGCCAGCGCGCCCGGCGCCAGCACGGCAGGGTCGCCCGCCGCGATCAACTGCTGCACTTGCTTGGGCATCACGCCGCGCGTGTCCGGCCAGAAGGCCAGGCGCTCGAAACGGTTGGCCTGCACCAGCGGACCGAAGCGCAGAATCTCCACGCCCGACCAGGCCAGGGCCAGGTTCGTGAACGCGTCGCCCACGCGCGTGGCGCCCGCCGCATCCGGTTTGGCGCACCAGCCGCCCAACGCGCTATTGAGCGCGGCAGCGGCGTCCGCCATCTTGCCCACGGCCGGGCGGGCGTAGTCACGTGCCAGGCGTTCGCCCAAATCGGCGGGCAGTCGGGCTTGTGCGGCCACGGGCGCGGCCGCCAGCAACACGGCCGCCAAGGCATGCTTGAACACAGGCTGGAAGGATCGGGCCATCACAGCGACTCCAGGAAACGGATCAGGTCGGCGCGTTCTTCGGGCGTCATCGCCACGACGCGGTCACGCGCGGGTTTGCCCGCGCCGTCATGCCACAGCACGGCTTCCAGCAGCGTGCGGGCGCGCCCGTCATGCAGCCAGGTGGCATTGGGATTCACGGTCTTGGTCAGACCGATGCCCCACAGCGGCGGCGTGCGCCATTCGCGGCCGTTGGCTTCGCCGTCGGACACGCCGTCGGCCAAGCCCTCGCCCATGTCGTGCACCAGCATGTCGGTGTAGGGCCAGATCAGCTGGAAGCGGTGTTCCGGCTGCTTGGCATTGCGGCTCGTCACGTACTTGGGCACATGGCAGGCCACGCAATTGGCTTCGTAGAAGAGCTTCTTGCCCGCCAGCACGCGCGCATCGTCCGCGTCGCGTCGCGCCGGCACCGCAAGATTGGTGGAATAGATCGTGACGAAGTCCATCAGCTTGGCCGGGACTTCTTCAGGGCCGAAGCGCGGCTGTGCACCATGCGGCATGTCCAGGCACTGCTTCTGCGACGGCGTGCAATCCCCCGAGTGCTTGGGGAACATCGGCGTGGACAGGCCCATGTCGTTGGAGAACGCGGCAGCGCTTTGCTGCTCGACCGTGGGCTGCCCGGCCTTCAGGTTGAAGCGGCCCAGCACGCGCGCGCCCGTGCGCGCATCCGTGACCCAATTGGCCTTGCCGACGATGCCGTCGCGCTTGTCCGCGCCCACGTTGGCCAGGATATCGGCCTCGTGGATGGATTCCAGCAACCCCAGCCCGATCATGGGCGGCGCCAGACGGGGCGAGATCTGCGTGTCGGCGCGCATCGGCCCGTAGCCGAGGTTCTCGATGCGGTAGGTAGGCTTCATCAACGTGGCGGTCTCCCCCCCGTTGAGCGCGACCGCGATGGGCTCGTATTCGATCTCCATGCGGCCTTCGGCGGGCAGGCCCGCCACCGCGAAGTTCTGCAGCTGCACGCCATAGACGGGTTCGGGCAAGGCCGCGAGCTCGCCCGCGGCAAGCTTGGGGTGCCCGCGATCGGGGCCGTTCGGCACGGCCAGGCGCAGCAACAGCGCCACCGCGTCCGTGCGCTCCAAAGGATCGAAACCCGGCACCGTGCCGCGTCCGTCCTTGGTATGACAGGCCTGGCACGACCGTGCGTTGAACAGCGGCCCCAGACCGTCGGACGCCTGCGTGGAAGCAGGCGCCGACACCCAATCCTTGCGGAACAGGCCGTTGCCGACCTGGAATTCCTGCCGGCCTTCGAAGCTCATGTTGGCCGACGGCTGCGAAAAAATATCGGCGTTGATGAGCTTGTTGGTCGTGGCCGCGCCGGCCTGCATGGTCTCGAAGGTTTCCACCTTCGAGAAATCGCGCGTGGGCGCGGTAATCGCGGTAACGCGCTTCTGGTCTTCGGGCGTCAGGTCATCACGCCCGGCGGGCACATCAGGTGCGGCGGCGGCGCCGGCGTGAGCCGACGCCGCCAGTACGGCGGCTAATACGAGTTTCACTTGAATACGGCGTCGGGTTTATCCAGGCTGTCGGAACCTTCGATGGCGACCTTGCCCAGATCCAGCAACGCGATCACGCGTTCCAGGCTGCGGGTCTGGTCCACCAGGCGGTCGATGGCGGCCTGCACCATCGCGTTGCCTTCCTTGTTGCCGTCGGCAATCATCTGGTCATAGGTTTCGACCGTTTCGGCGCGCGTCTTCATCGCCTGCATGGCCGCCACCGTGGCGTCCAGCTTGGCGCGCACTTCGGCGTCCAGCTTCGGGTCCTTGGCCTTGACCAGTTCCGAGAGGCTGGCGCCCTTGACTTCCTTGCCGTCGATGCGGGTGTAGGCGCCCAGGTAGACGTTGCGGATGCCCAGTTGGTCGTAGTAGTGCGCGTTGTGCGTGTTGTCCGAGAAGCAGTCGTGCTCTTCTTCGGGGTCGTGCAGCATCAGGCCGAGCTTCATGCGTTCGCCGGCCAATTCGCCGTACGACAGGCTGCCCAGGCCGGTCAGCATGGCGATCAGGCCAGCCTTGGGGTCTTCTTCGACGGCCTTGCGCGCAGCGCCGTCCTTCTTCCAGTTGCCCACCATTTCTTCCAGGTCCGTCACCAGCAGATCGGTCACGGCCTTCAGGAATTCGATGCGGCGTTCGCAGTTGCCGCCGGTGCATTGCTTGGTGTCGAAGTCCGTATGCGGACGGTTGCCCGAATGGCGTTCTTGCGGCGTACCCTTGCGGTCGGCCGGCGCCGGGCCCGTGCCGTTCAGGTCCTGGCCCCACAGCAGGAATTCGATGGCGTGGTAACCCGTGGCCACGTTGGCCTCGTTGCCGTCGGCCTCGTGCAGCACTTCGGACAGCAGCTGCGGCGTGATCTTGCTGACGTCGACCGTCTTGCCGCCCACCGAGATCTTGGAATTGGCGATGACGTTGACGGCGTAGTAGGCGTTTTCGTCGTTTTCGGTGCCGTAGGACGCATCCACGTAATCGATCAGGCCTTCGTCCAGCGGCCAGGCGTTCACGCGGCCTTCCCAGTCGTCGACGATGGGGTTGCCAAAGCGGTAGGCTTCGGTCTGCTGATACGGCACGCGGGCTGCCAGCCAGGCTTCGCGCGCGGCCTTCAGCGTTTCGGGGCTGGGCTTGGCAACCAGGGCATTGATGGCGGTGCGCAGCGTCTTAGCGGCAGTCAGCGAGTCTTCATAGCTCGCCAGCGCCAGATCCGAATAGGTGGCGACCACGGCCTTGGGCTCAACCGCGGCGTGGGCCGTTCCCCCGAATACCGCGGCGGCCAGCACCGCACCCAAAAGCAACTTGCGCATCGACTTTCTCCCGTAACTCGAACGGTGTCCGCCCCCGCGGCGGGCCGTTCCGACTTCAATTTTGTGGATGCGAGTGTAAACAATTTTCGTTTGATATTCAGCGTAAAGTCAGATACCTGACATTTTTTTGAACGTAAAACGCGGGCGAATCCACGCTGAACGCGGCTGTGGGCCGCTACTATCCGACATTCCCCGTCCCTCATTTTTCCGCCATGGAACTCCGCCAACTCCGCTACTTCGTCCGCGTGGCCGAACTGGGCAGCATCGGCCGCGCCGCACGCGATCTGGGCGTAGTCGCCTCGGCGCTCAGCCAGCAGATCAGCCGTCTGGAAAGCGAGTTGGCCACGCGGCTGTTGATGCGCACGCACACCGGCGTCGTGCCCACAGCCGCCGGCACGGCGTTCCTGCGGCAGGCGCGGCTGACGCTGCGCCACGCTGAAAACGCCATCGCCGCAGCGCGCGAAGCCCGGCTGTCGGGCATGGTCAGCGTGGGATTCGCACCCACCACGGCATCCGTGTTGGCCAAACCGTTCTACGCCGCGATGGCCGAGCGCTATCCCAACGTGCGGCTGCACCTGGTCGAAGGCCTGTCGGGCAACCTGGGCGAACAACTCAACAACCGCCGGCTGGACCTGGCCGTGCTGTTCCAGAACGACAGCGGCCAGGCCCGCAGCACGATCCCCGTCCTGGACGAAAGGCTGTTCCTGCTGGCGCGGCGAGGCATGTTCGCGCTGCCCGACGGCGAACCCGTCACCATCGCCGAACTGGCGGCCTTGCCGCTGGCGGTCACCAGCAAGGCGCATGGCCTGCGCGCCTGGGTGGAGGCCGCGTTCGAGCGCGCGGGCATCGAGCCTTGGGTCGAAGTCGAGGTAGACGGACTGACCACCTTGATGGACCTGGTGCAGGCCAACGCCATCGCCACCATCCAGCCGGGCGCCGCCGTCGCCCGGGCCGAAGCCGGGCTGCTGAACATGCACCCCATCGACGACCCGTTCCTGTTCCGGCGCAACGCGGTGCACTGCATCAACGAAGACGAGCTGTCGCCGGCCGCGCTGGCCGCGCGCGTGGTGTTGGTCGACGTGATGCGCGCGCAGGTGCGCCATGGCGCGTGGCCGGGCGCGACCCTTCTCGATTCGTGATGCCCCCATGCCGGCCGCATGTCTAGGCCGGGGAAGGTCCCGCGGATAAATTGCATTCGTGGACGCTGCGGCATGGTGCTGCGGCCATGGACCTTCTCGAACGCTGATGACGACTGACACCCGACGCCCGGGCTTGCTTCCCATTCCTTCCATGCGGCCGCACTGTTCCGAACAGGAATGGCAGGCCCGCGTGGACCTGGCCGCCTGTTATCGGCTGGTCGAACGCTATGGCATGGCCGACATGATGGCCAATCACATCTCGGCGCGCGTGCCGGGCGAAGACAACGCCTTCCTCATCAACCCGTACGGCATGATGTACGAAGAGATCACCGCGTCCAGCCTGATCAAGGTGGACCTGGACGGCACCATCCTGGCCAAACCCGACTACGGCGACCTGGACTACGGCATCAATAAGGCGGGCTACGTGATCCACAGCGCCGTGCATGCCGCGCGCCATGAGGTGGATTGCGTGATCCACACGCACAGCTGGGCGTCCATGGCGGTGGCCTCCCTGGACTGCGGCCTGCTGCCGCTGACGCAGACGGCCATGCGTTTCCTGAAGATCGGCTATCACGACTACCAGGGCGTGGTGCTGGATTTGAAGGAACAAGCCTCCCTGCTGCAAGACCTGGGCCAGGGCGAAGCGCTGATCCTGCGCAACCACGGCGCGCTGACCGTCGGCAGGACGGTGGGCGAAGCCTTCAACTGGATGCACCGGCTGGAACTGGCGTGCCGCGCGCAATTGGCGGCGATGGCCACCGGCGCGCCCCTGCGGGCGGTCAGCCCGGCGGTGCTGGAAGAAACCTGGAACAACTATCAGCCCGGCACGCGGCGCCCCTATGGCGTCATGGAATGGCCGGCCCTGTTGCGCAAGCTGGACCGCATCGACCCGGGCTTCCGCGACTGATTCTGCGATTTTCCATGGCGCCGGCCGACGTGGCGGCACGGCGCCGCACAAACCAAGACAACAACCACGAACGGAGACGATATGAACACTGCCCGAGCCCTGCTCGCCGCCGCAGCGGCGGCGTGCGCCTGTACGTCGCTGCCTGCGATGGCCGCGGACTACCCCGACAAGCCCGTCAAAGTCATCGTGGCATTCACCGCCGGCGGCACGACCGACACGCTGACCCGCAGCATGTCCAATTCGCTGTCCAAAAAGCTGGGGCAGCCGTTCGTCGTCGAGAACAAACCCGGGGCCGGCGGCAACATCGGCACCGAGTTCGTCGTACGCGCCGCGCCGGACGGGCACACCCTGATCGTCAATTCCGTCGGCCCCATCGCGGTGAACGCGTCGCTGGCGAAGCTGCCGTTCGATCCGCTGACGGACCTGGTCCCGATGGTGCAGATCGCCACCGTGCCGAACGTGCTGGTCGTGCCGCCCTCTTCCCCCGCCAAGGACATCAAGAGCTTCCTGCAGTACGTGAAGACGGCGCAGCATCTGAACTACAGTTCCACCGGCGTGGGCACGTCCTCGCACCTGTCGAGCTACATGCTGATGGATCAGCTGGATGTGGAAGCCACGCACGTGCCCTACAAGGGCGCCGACGCCGTCAACGACTTGCTAGCGGGACGCATCGACTTCATGTTCGCCACCATCCCGTCCGTGATCGGTCAGATCCGTGCCGGCAAGCTGCGGCCGCTGGCAGTCAGCACTCTTCAGCGCTCCACCACCCTGCCCGAGCTGCCCACCATCGCCGAATCCGGCTACCCGGGCTTTGATGCCGGTTCCTGGTTCGGGTTTTTCGCGCCCAAAGGCACGCCGCCCGCCGTCGTCGACACCATCAACCGCGAAGTCAACGCGGCCCTGCCGGCGCTACAGGCGCAGATGCTGAATGAAGGGGCCGAGCCAGTGGGCGGCACGCCCGGGCAATTCGCGGCCTTCATCCGGCAGGAACACGACAAATGGGCGGCGCTGGTCCGCAAGTTCGAACCCAGCGCCAACTGATCGCCCATGACGCAACCTCAAGCTATTCGCATTCTGTGCTCGCCCGCCGAAGCGCCCGCCTTGCGCGAGGCACTGCCCACCGCGGGCGCGCGCTTCGTCCTGTGCCACCCTGAAGACGGCCAGCCCTGCGATGCGCAGGTGGCCTTCGTATCCCGCGACATCACGGGCGCCTCGACCAAGTTCCAGATCACGCCCGAGACCGCACGCTACTACGAGGCCATGCGCCATGCGCCCGCGCTGCGGTGGGTGCATGTGCATTCGGCCGGCGCCGACCGCGAGATCTACCAAAGCCTGCATGCGCGCGGGGTCGCCATCACGACGTCGCAAGGCGCCAGCGATGCCGTGGTCGCGCAAACCGCCATCGGCGGCGTGCTGGCGCTGGCGCGGCGCCTGCCATTGCTGGCCGCGGACCAGCGCGACCGCGCGTGGCGCCCGCTGCTGGGTGCCCGCACGCCGCGCGACCTGGCGGGCCAGCATGCGGTGGTGGTCGGCTGGGGCGGCATCGGACAGCGCATCGGCGAGTTGCTGCTTGCCCTGGGCCTGACGCTGTCCGTAGTGCGTCATTCCGACACCCCCGTGCGCCAGGCGCGGCATACCGTTACCTACAAGGACCTGGCGGGGCTGCTGCCCGGCGCGGACTGGCTGGTGCTGGCCTGCCCGCTGACACCCGCCACGCGGGAACTCGTGGACCGCCAGGCGCTGGCCGCCCTGCCCGCGCACGCATCGATCGTCAACGTGGCCCGTGGCCATGTCATCGATGAAGCCGCGCTGATCGAAGCCCTGGCCACCGGCCGCCTGGGCGGCGCTTTCCTGGACGTGTTCCAGCAGGAACCCCTGCCGCCGGAATCCCCGCTGTGGACGCTGGAAAACACCATCGTCACGCCGCATAGCGCGGGCTTCTCGGACGGCAACCGCGCGCGCGTGCGCGGCCTGTTCCTGGCGAACCTGCGCCGATGGACACAAGCAGAGCCCCTGGCCAACCGGCTGGCCGGCTAAGGCATTGCGGCGCGAACAAAAAAAGGCCCGAACATCGCGTCCGGGCCAAAGTTCCAGCCAAGCTTTCAGGCCTGAGCCCGGCAGTATTACCGCTGTAAAGGCGCCTTGGCCGTTTCCTTCGCCGCCAGCAGTGCGATCGCGGTCACGATCAGCGCAGCGGCCACATAGAGCGAAATCGCCAGGGTCGAGTTCCAGGACTTGTACAGGCTGGCGATGATCAGCGGCGCGAAACCGCCGCCCACGATGCCGGCCAGCGTGTAGGCCAAGGACGAACCCGCGTAGCGCACACGCCCCGGGAATTGCTCGGTGATGAACGCCGCTTGCGGGCCGTACATCAACGCATGGATCAGCAGGCCCACCACCACCGCCGCGCAGATGGCGATGGGATGCGCCGTATCCATCAGCACGAAGAACACGAACGCCCAGATCATGCCCAGCACCGCGCCCGCCAGATACACCGGTTTACGGCCGATCTTGTCGGACAGCGCGCCGCACAGCGGCACGGCAATTGCATTCAACGCCGCACCCAGCATGGTGGCCGTCAACGCCATCGGTCGGGACAGATGCAGCACCGTCGTCACGTAGGTCAACGTGAACACGACGACCAACGCATACAGCACGTCCGAACCGATGCGCGAACCGCCCGCGATCAGCAATTGACGCCAGTGCTGGCTCAACACTTCTTTGATGGGCGTGCTGGCCGTCTCGCGCTTTTCTTCCATTTCGCGGAACACCGGCGTTTCCTCGACGCCGCGGCGCAGCCACAGGCCGAACATCACCAGCGCCACGCTGGAGACGAACGGAATGCGCCAACCCCAGGCCTGGAAGTCCTCGGCGCTGACAAAGGCCGTCACCAGGGCGATGAAGCCGGTGCCGATCAGCGTGCCGCACGACGGGCCGACCTGCGTGAAGGACGCGTTCCGGCCGCGCTGGTCCGGCTTGCCGTGCTCCATAGACAGCAGCACCGCGCCCGCCCATTCCCCGCCCAGGGCCACACCCTGCACGAAGCGCAGCGCCACCAGTGCCACCGGCGCCCACACGCCCCACGAGGCATAGGTCGGCAACAGGCCCATCAAACCGGTCGAGACACCCATGATGACCAGCGTTGCGACCAGCACGAACTTGCGCCCCAGGCGATCGCCCAGGTGGCCGAACACGAAGCCGCCCAAGGGCCGCGACACATAGCCCACCGCATAGGTCGAGAACGCCAGGATCGTGCCCGTCAAGGGATCAAAGGACGGAAAGAAGATGGAATTGAAGACCAGCGCCGCCATCAGGTTGTAGATGGTGAAGTCGTACCACTCCAGCGTGGTCCCGACCGAGCTGGCCATGGCCAGCCGGCGCATCTTGTTCGGCGTCGCCGCGGTGTTGGCCGCCTTCGCGGCGTGCAAGGCATGTTCTGCCATGAATTTCCCCTTGTTGTGTATCGGTAGAGAGTCGGGCGTAGCCGCGCTTTAGCGCAGGTCAGAGGCGTTCAGCTTCCAGCCCAGTTCAAGCAGCCAGCCATCCGCCGGATCCGTCTTGAAAGCGCTGGCCGCCTGTTCGCGCAGGGCATGCGCGGCGGGCTCGGTGCTGGCCTCGACGACGAACAGCGGCGCCAGCTGACGGTTGTCTTTGGATTCGCGCGGCAAAGGCGTGCTGAGCGTGGTGTCGGGCACCAGCAAGTAGGACTGGACGAAGCCGTCTGCCTGGGACAAGGCCAAGCCCACGTCGCGGGCCTGGGCAATCAGCGCCGCCGCGTCGTCCGCCATCGGCAAGGGCAACACCACCAATTGGCTGCCGCTGCCGAACCCCGTCACGGCCTCGACGGCGCAGACGCGGCGCATCGGGTCGCGCATGCGGTCCAGGTTGGCGATCGACCACGGCGTCTGGCGTTCAAAGGCGGCGCGGTAGTCGGCGGTGGTGAAGGCAGCCAGCGATTCGGTTCGGTACAGGCCCAGGTACTTGCGGCCGCCGCTGCGCGACACGTAACGCGCGCCCGACAGGAAGCCGGGGATGCGCACGCGCTCTTCGACATGCTCGCGGTCGTACCAGCGGTTGAAATCGGGTTCATCGGCCGCCCCGACGTCGGACGCGACGAAGAGCAGGCCATTGGGAGTCGAGGCAGATGCGGCAGAGTGGCTCATAGCGGAAGACCAACGTTCCTTCAATTTCAGAAGGCCACATCTTCATCCGCCGGGCGGGACAGGGACAAACGAGTAATTCTTCCTGCCAGCAACAGAATTACTGAGCGCTACCCTAGGGATAACACTATTGCGCCGATCCGAAACGCGGTTCCGCGACCGACGTCGTGAACTGGTCGGACGCGCGGCTGGCCAGTTCCGCGACCAGCCGGATGGCGTCCGACCCGGCGCTTTCCACATAGCTCACCACCAGCAGTTGCGGGGGCACCGGCATGTCGCTGCGGATCACCTGCACCTCCCCGCGCGCCACATACTCGTAGATGGGCGGCAGCGGCACCAGCGCGCGGCCGAAGCCACTTTTCACCAGCCGCGCCAGCGCCGAAATGGAGCTGACGCAATGCACCTTGCCCAGCGGCATGCCGGCCTCGCGGTACAGCGCCTTCAGCGCTTCATGCGGCTGCGAGCCTGGGCTCATGGTCAGCACGGGTTCGCTCAGCAACTGCTGCACGGTCAGCGAATCCTCATCGCCCGCGCGCCCCACCCAGCCCATTTCCATGGGCAGGCAGGCGGTGCTGATGATGCCGGGGTCGCTCAGCAGGTCTGTCTGCAGCGCGATGTCCAGCGCGCCTTCGCGCAGGCCCCGGTGCAGCCCGCGCGTGGTTTCGGACGTCAACTGCACTTCGATGCCCGGGTAGGTGGACTTCAGGTTCGTCAGAAAGCCGATCAGCCAGGTGTGCACCACCGTTTCGATGGCGCCGATGCGCACCAGGCCGAAGACCTCGTCGCCCCGCTTTCCCAGCGACAGGATCTGCTGGCGGATTTCCAGCAAGCGTTCGCCGTAGTCCAGCAGCCGGGTACCGACCGCGGTCAGCCGCAGTTCCTTGGCGTCGCGCTCGAACAGGCGCGCGCCGATGTCTTCTTCCAGCGAGGCGATGCGATTGGCCACCGCCGCCTGGGTGATATGGAGACGGTCGCTCGCGGCCCGGAAACTGCCCAGCCGCGCCGACCACAGAAATGCTTCGACAAAACGCGTATTCATCTTGAACCGGCGCCGACGGGCGGCGCCCTTCTTCCCGTCTGCTTCAAACGCCCGGGGCGGCAAGCCCCGGTCCGCGTACATGCTACCGCCTAACCGTCCGGATGCGGGCCCGCGTCCGCGTCCACATGCTGTTGCGTCCCCTTAAATGGTGCGCCATGCACCAAAGTGGTTCATTCCAGGCACCAGCGCGACGCCCGGGAATGCGTCCGTCATAGGGCGCGGGCACGCTGGCGAAAGTTGGCACGGGTCTTGCTTGATGACTGGTATGCAAGCTTGTCTACAAGGCAAGCGCCGTCACCGGAAACACCGAGAGCACACCAGGAGCCCCCATGATCAACCGCAATGCGCCCTACGCCTTCAACGCCACCCGCCGCCGCCTGATCCAGGGGGCCGCGATGGGCGTCGCAACGCTGGCCGCGCCCGCGCTGGTACGCGCGCAGTCGGGGCCAGTGATCCGCATCGGCTTCTGGCCCGTGGCCGCCGGCCTGCCCTTCTACGCCGCCATCGAAAAAGGCTACTTCAAGGAAGCCGGCCTGAATGTCGAACCGCTGAAGTTCGCCGGCGCCCAGCAGGTCATGGAGGCCATGCTGGCCGGACGCGCGGACGGCAGCGCCAACGGCACCGGCTCGGCCAACCTGGCCATCGGGGAAATCGCCTCGCCTGGCCTGTTCAAGATTTTCGCCTCCAATCCCAGCAACGCCAAGAACGTGCTGGACGAGTTCATTGTCGCGAAAGACAGTCCCATCAAATCCATCGCAGACCTCAAGGGGAAAAAGGTCGGATCTGGACCCGGCATCCAGAACGCCACGCTGGCCAAAGCAGTACTGGAGCGCGCCGGCGCAACCGGGGCAACCGTGGTCGAGTTGGCGATCAGCCAGCACGTCGCCGCGGTTGCCGCCGGCCAGTTGGATGCTTGCTACACGCTGGAGCCCACGGGCACCGTGGGTCGCTTGAACGGCACCACCCGGGTGCTGGAAACCGGCGTCATCGCCAAATACGTACTGGGCGATCCGATGGCGCCGTGGTTTGGCGGATCGGCCTCGCTGACCACCGCCTTCCTGAAAAAGCATCCTGAAGAAAGCAAGAAATTCATCGCCGCCTATGCGCGCGGCATCGAACTGATCCGTACCAAGCCCGAAGAGGCGCGTCCCTTCATGAAGGGCTACACCGCCATCGAAGGCCCGATGACCGAAGCCGTGCCGCTGGCCGCCTACACGCTCTACAACGAGTTCACGCCCGGCGACATCCAGTACTTCCAGAAATTCTTCGACCTCTTCACCGACAAGGGAATCTTCGCGCAGAAGGTCGACGTATCGACCATGCTTTACAAGGGCTGATCCATGACCGCAACCACCGCAAGCGGCGCCGCCACGGCGAAGAAGCCGCCCGCCAGGTTCAACGGAACCCGTCTCTTGCCGCTGATCGGCCCGCTGGCGCTGTTCGTGGTGTGGGACCTGGTTGTACGCCTGCAACTGGTCAGCCCCGTGCTCTTGCCCACGCCCAGCGCCACGGTCGTGGCGTTGGTCAAGGGCCTGGCGGGGGGCCCACTGCTGTGGGACTTCCTGTCGTCCTTGAACCGCACGCTGCAGGCCTTCATCATCGCCGGCGTCATCGGCGTGCCCTTGGGCGTGCTGCTGGGCAGCAATGAAAAGGCCTATCGCAGCGTTGAATTCCTGGTGGATTTTTTCCGGTCCACCCCGTCGTCCGCGCTGATCCCGCTGTTCCTGATGATCTTCGGCGTGACAGACATGAACAAGATCGCCATCGCCGCTTTCGCGGCCGTGCTGGTCATCCTGTTCAACAGCGCCTACGGCGTCATCAATGCGCGCAAGCAGCGCGTGATGGCGGCGCGCGTGATGGGCGCGTCGCGGTGGCAGATCTTCAAGGACGTGCTGATCTGGGAAAGCCTGCAGCCCACGTTCGTCGGCCTGCGCAGCGGCGTGTCGATGGCGCTGGTGATCGTGATCGTGGCGGAAATGTTCATCGGCTCGGACAGCGGGCTGGGCAACCGCATCATCAATGCCCAGCAGGTGCTGAACGTGCGCGAGATGTACGCGTCGATCCTGGCGGCCGGCGCTCTGGGCTATGTGCTGAACATTCTTTTTCTCATGCTGGAAAAGCGCGTGGTCCACTGGAGCGGCCGATAAATGTCCACCGTCATCAACCCCATCATCGCCCCCGCGCCTGCCGCAGCACCGTTCGCGCCCGGCCCGCTCGGCACGCACATCACCATCCGCGGCCTGACCAAATACTTCGCGGGCTGGCCGCTATACGAAGACTTCAACCTGGACATCCCCAAAGGCAAGATCGTCTCGGTATTCGGCCCCAACGGCTGCGGCAAGTCCACGCTGATCAACATGATCGCGGGGCTGATCCCCATCGACGCCGGCGAGATCCTGTTCGACGGCAAGTCACTGGCGCAGACCAAGATCGGCTACGTCTTCCAGAACTACCGCGAAGCCATGTTCCCGTGGCTGCGCACGATCGACAACATCGCCTATCCGCTGCGCCTGGAAGGCCGCAGCAAGGCCGAAGTGGACGCCCGCGTGGAAGAACTGGTGGCGTCTTTCGACGTCAAGTTCGACTTGAAGCGCTACCCCTATGAATTGTCGGGCGGCCAGCAGCAAACGGCCTCCATCATGCGCGCGCTGGCCCCCGGCCCTGAAGTGCTGTTTCTGGACGAGCCGTTCTCGGCGCTGGATTTCGAGATGACGCTGTTCATCCGCGAAAAGCTGCAGGAAGTCTTCATGCAGACCGGCACCACCATGCTGCTGGTCTCGCATGACCTGGAAGAAGCCGTGTACCTGGCCGACCAGATCCTGCTCCTGACCAAGCGGCCCACGCGTGTGGCCGAAATCCTGGACTACGCCGACGCCCGCCCCCGCACCGTGGAAACGCTGTCCGAACCCAGCTTCATCCAGATGAAGAAACTCAGCCTGGAAATCTTCCAGCGCGAAGTGCGCAAGTAAGCAAGCCAGTCACCATCCAGTCCACCGGGAGAGTCCGCCATGACCCAGGAAACCATCGATCAATACGTGCGCAGCGCCTTGGCGCTGTCGGGGTATGCCTTGCGCGAAGCCACCACGGCCGAGGTCGTGCAGCAGTTCTCGCGCATCCACGACATTGCGGCCAGCTTCGTGGACGAAGCGCTGCCCGTCGAGCTGGAATCGGCTTCGGTGTTCCGCCCGTGACCGGCCCCGCCGCAGACATCGCCCGCCAGGTCGCCAGCGGCGAGCGCAGCGCCGTGGCCGTGCTGGACGCCACGCTCGCGCGCATCCGCGAGCACGATCCCCGCTACAACTGCTTTACCGCAGTCACGGAAAGCCGCGCGCGGCAAGAGGCGGCGGCTATCGACGCGCGACGTGCCCGCGGTGAACCGTTACCGCCGCTGGCAGGCGTGCCCTACGCGGTAAAGAACCTGTTCGACATCGCCGACGAAGTCACGCTGGCCGGCGGACGGGTCAACGCCTCCAACGCGCCGGCCCCCCAGGATGCGCGGTTGGTAACCCGCATGCGCGAGGCTGGCGCCGTGCTGGTCGGCGCGCTGAACATGGATGAACACGCCTACGGTTTCACCACCGAGAACACCCATTACGGCGCATGCCGCAACCCGCACGACACCACCCGCATCGCGGGCGGCTCATCCGGTGGCAGCGCGGCCGCCGTGGCGGGCGGCCTGGTGCCGCTGACGTTGGGATCGGACACCAACGGGTCTATCCGCGTGCCGGCTTCGCTTTGCGGCATCTTCGGCCTGAAGCCCACCTTGGGCCGCTTGCCCCGCACGGGGTCCTTCCCCTTTGTGGGCAGCCTGGACCATCTGGGGCCCTTCGCCGCCAGCGCCAGCGATCTGGCTGCCGCCTACGATGCCTTGCAAGGCCCGGACGCCGATGACGCGGCCTGCGCGCAATACGCCCCCGATCCCGTGCTGCCTGGCCTACGCGCCGGTGCGCGCGACCTGCGCGTCGCGGTGCTGGGCGGGTACTTCGCGGAATGGGCCGGCCCGCAGGCGCGTCGCGCCGTCGAGATCGCCGCCCGCGCGCTGGACGCCACCGCCGTCGTCGAACTGCCCGGCGCAGCGCAGGCTCGCGCCGCCGCCTTCATCATCACCGCGGCCGAAGGCGGTGCGCTGCATCGCCGCCGGCTTGTCACGCACTACGACTATTACGAACCGCATTCTCGCGACCGCCTGGTCGCGGGCAGCCTCGTGCCCGCCGCCTGGGTGCAGCAGGCGCAGCGCGTGCGTCATCGCGTCTATCGCCAAGCGCTGGCCTTGTTCGACCAATATGACGTGCTGATCGCGCCCGCCACGCCCGTTTCCGCCACCAAAGTCGGCACCGACTGGTTGACGCTGGCGGGCAAGTCTTTGCCGGCACGCGCCAGCATGGGTCTTTTGACGCAACCGATCTCTTGCATCGGCCTGCCGGTCTGCACGGCGCCCACCTGGCCCGAAACCGAGCAGGACGGGCATCTGCCGCTAGGCGTGCAATTGATCGGCGCCCCCTGGCGCGAAGCCGACTGTCTTGGCGCCGCCTACGCGCTGGAGCAGGCCGGCGTGTCCCGGGTCCGTACGCCCTGAACCGCCCCTTTCCCGATTCCCTTTCAAGGCAACGCTATGGAAACCGCTTTCACCGCCATCGACATGCCGCGCACGCTGGCCGACACGGCCTACGGGTCGCTGAAACGGGACATCCTGGATTTCCGGCTTGCCCCGGGCGACCGCTTCACGGAAACCGAGATCGCGGACCGCTTGCAAGTCAGCCGCACGCCCGTGCGTGAAGCGCTGTTCCGGCTGGAACGCGAAGGCTATCTTGAGGTGCGGCAGCGCAATGGCTGGCTGGTCAAGCCGCTGGACTTCAATACGCTGGACCACTTCTATGAGTTGCGCAGCGTGCTGGAAATCGCGGCCGTGCACGCGCTGTGCACCCCAGGCCAGGTGCCGGACCCACTGCGTGCGTTGCATGCGCTGGCGGACATCTGGCTGGTGGACGACAGCGAACGTTCCAGCGACGGCGAATGGCTGGCCGACCTGGATGAACGCTTTCACATCGACCTGGTGGCCGCGGCCGGCAATCCCGAGATATCGCGCGTGCACCGCGCCGCCACCGAACGCATCCGCATCGTGCGGCGGCTGGATTTCACCTTGCCCGACCGCGTCGGCAAGACCTACGAGGAACATGGCGCAATCCTTCGCGCGCTGCTGGCGCGCGATGCGCCCGACGCCGCCCGGCTGCTGCAATCCCATATCCAGGATAGCCAGACGGCCGTGCGCAAGATCACGCTGCACCGTCTGTATTCCACGCGCCGCGCCAAGGCGGCCTAGGCGCGGTCCAGGACGGTCTTCAACCCGCCCGCAGCCAGCGCTGCAGCACGCGCGTGATGACGGGGATGCAGACAAACACCATGATGGGCGTCAGGATCACGCTGGTGATCAACACGCGCCAGAATATCGGCAGGATGCTCAAGTGCTCGCTGACCAGTATCGAGAACACCAGCAGGACCGGAAAGTAGGCCAGCCAGATGCTGACGGCCTGCTTCCAGCGCGGCGGCGCGCTGGCGGCCTTGGGCGCAAACCAGCCCTCGGTGCCGCTGACCCGGTGTTCGTGGCTGGCCCGCACCAGCGTTGCCCCGCGTTCCAGCCACATCCGGCGCGGCAAGGATTTTTCCCAGCGGTTCAGGCTGGCCGCATCGGTGAAGCGCAGCACGATCTGATACTGGTCGCCGCCTTCGGGCGGTTGCAGCACGCCCGACCCGAGAAAGCCCGGAAACCCCGCCGCGAGGATTTCGCCCTGGCGCATCCAGGACAGGAAATCGCTATAGCGCTCGGGCGCGATGTGCCGGGTAACCAGCATGGTCACCGGGGCGGAAAGGGCGGAACTGGACATGGCGGAACTCCTGGGCAGCGGTGCAGCGTGTTATGTCATGCGAATGCAGTGTTAACCCTAGCAAGCGGCATGCCAGCCTTGCAGCGCAACAATCCCCCTGGGCGAATGGCGTTGCAGACGTCAGCACGGACAATTGACGCACCGCACCAGACACCATATTGGTGATTACCCTAGAACTCGCACCAGAACGGTGCATATGGAGAAGACGCATGGAAATCAACCTGCCCGACGTCGTGGCGGAAGTGACAGCGGCGTTCGAGCGCTATGAGACCGCCCTGGTCAACAACCAGGTGGACGTGCTGGACACCCTGTTCTGGGATAGCCCGCACACCTTGCGCTACGGCGCAGGCGAAAACCTGTACGGCTACGACGCGATCCGCGCATTCCGCGCCGGGCGCTCGCCGCAGGGCCTTGCCCGCCGCGTGCTGCGCACGGCCATCACCACCTACGGCACCGACTTCGCCACCGCCAACCTGGAATTCCAGCGCGACGGCAGCGAGCGCATCGGTCGCCAAAGCCAGACCTGGATGCGCACGCCCGCAGGCTGGCGCGTGGTGTCCGCGCACGTCAGCCTGATGACATAAAGTTGCCACGGCGCGCCGCCACACTCGACGGGCCTGCGTGCGATAACGATATTCGGAATCGGCATTGAGCAGGCTGCTGTCCAGGTCTACACTGGGAATTCCATTTCCCGTTGGAGCACACGCCTCATGAGCACCTACAAGATTGCTGTTTTCGTCGGAAGCCTGCGCGCCGCCTCCATCAATCTGCGGCTGGCCCGTGCGCTTGAAAAGCTGGTTCCTGCCGATTTCAAGTTCGAGTACGTGAGCCTGGGCGACATCCCGCTCTACAACCAGGACAACGAGAACAATCTGCCCGCGCCGGCCGCCAAGCTCAAGCAGCAGATCGCCGACGCGCAAGGCATCTTGTTCGTCTCGCCCGAACACAACCGTTCGTTGCCCGCCGCCATCAAGAACGCGATTGACTGGGGCTCGCGCCCGTGGGGCCAGAATTCGTGGCCCGGCAAGGCCGTCGGCATCGTGGGCGCATCGCCCAGCGCCGCGGGCACCGCGATGATGCAGCAGCACCTGCGCAACATCCTGGCCGCCGAAGGCGCCAATGCGCTGACCACGCCCGAAGTCTTCCTGCAATATTCGGAAGGCTTGGTCGACGACCAGTTCACCATCACCAACGAAGGCACGCGCAAATTCCTGCAAGGCTGGATTGACCGCTATGTGGATTGGGTCAAGAAGCTGAACAGCTGATCGCCGCCGCTGCCGGCCAGGGCCACGGCCCGGCCGGCGCCGATCGCCCGATCTACCTCCGGGCGATCAAGCCCCCCGATGCGTCGGGGGGCTTTTTTTTCGCCGGCCCGCCCCAAGACAAAAATGCCCCCCCGGGGGGGTAGCAAGCACGCGAAGCGTGCGCGGCGTGGGGGCTCTTTTTTGACTGGCGCATCAATCCAGAAAGCTCGACCCCGCATACATACGCGGACGATTTCACGGCTTGCCCAGCAGAAAGCCACGGCGTACAGAAGTATTGCCGCGCCGCCGCCGGGCCGCCCCAAGGCGGCGCAGCCCCCTCGGGGGCAGCAAGCGCGCAACGCGCGCGCGGCGTGGGGGCATACTTATCCCCGCCAACTGTGGAGAACGTTGAGGACAGCTTTGGGGTAGACCGGAAATCCCCTGTCCTGCCAAGCACTTGCAGGGGGTGGTCAAACAATGCCCAATCATACTTTTGGATGAGTTTTCGCGAATTTATCCACGAAAAGGCTGGATGCCTGTCCAGGCCTTTACTGGCATGAAGACCGCATGTGGATTTGTCCCAGCATTCTGTGGAAAAGCATGAGGACAGCTTGAGGGCAGGTCCGAAATCCCTTGCGATATCAATGCCCTGCAAGAGGTGGTCAAGAAAGGCCCAGATGCGGGATTTGCAGCCCGGGTTGTCCCCGCCAAATGTGGATAAGCCTGAGGACAGTGTGCGGGTACTCGCCAAATCCCCTTATGCAGCAAGGACTTGGAGCGAGCGGGCAAGAAACGCTCAGCCAGGCGCGTAAGGCGGCGCGACCTCAACCCTTGCCAAGCGATGGGGATAAGCAGACAGGCTTGTCCCCATCGAATGTGGACAAGCCTATGAACAGTCGGATAACAAGCCTGAAAAGTCCTTATCCGACAATCACTTGGAAGGGCTGCTCAAAAAAGACGCAGCACGTGCATCACTCATTGCCTTCCAGCCGCATGCCGATCTTCAACCCGACCTGCCAATGCGCCACCTTGCCGTCCTTGATGTGGCCTCGCACTTCGGTCACTTCGAACCAATCCAGGTTGCGCAGCGTCTCTGAGGCGCGCTCGATGGCTTTGGCGATTGCGTCATCGGTGGACTTGGTGGAAGAGCCCACCAGTTCGATTTGCTTGTAGACATGGTTCGACATAGCTCGTCTCCGCTAACGATGTGAGTTTCAATCGTCGGCCCGAGCGCCTTTCCGGCGCTTACGACCGGCAATCCATTCGAACACACAGGATACCTCCGCAGCGATAGAGTGGTGTTACGAGTTCCGTCGCCCGGTCTCGACAGGCGACGGAATCCGCTCCCGCAACCCAGCAAGGAGACCACCATGCCTGAACGAAAAACCCTGGAACGCGCCAAGCGCGACAAACGCCAAGGCAAGTCGGCATCGACGCAGGCCGGAGAATTCGTGCGCGAAGAAATCGACCACGTCCGTGAGGGCAAGCACGGCGTGCGGTCCACCAAGCAGGCCATCGCGATCGGACTGTCCGAGGCGCGCCGCGCCGGCGTGAAGTTGCCGGCTTCAAAGGGCGCCAGCGCGGCGACCAAGCGCAAGGCTGAACAGGACACCCGCGCGGCCAAAGATGCGCACGCCAAGTCCGCCACGCGCGCCCGCGCCACCACCACCGCATTGAAAAAGGAAAGCACCAAGCCCGCGTCGCGCGCCGCGCTGTCCCGCCAAGCTACCCAGACGGCCAGCCGGCGCACGGCAGCGGACCGCTCGGCAGCCGCCAAGAAAGCGGCCGCCACCAAGGGTGCGGCGGGACGGTCAGCCGCCGCGAAGAAAGCGGCCCGCACGCGCGCAGCGAACAAGCAGGCGGGCGGCGCGCACCATCGCGCCGCGCATTGAACAAAGCTGCGCCTAGCCCGCGTCGAAGAGCCTGAATCGTTCCTGCAGGAATTCGCGCATGCGTTTGACGGCGGGCGACAGCAACATGCGATGCACGCAAAGCAGATACAAGGGTGATGGCTCGGTGACGTAGTCTGGCAACAGTTCAACCAGCCTGCCCGCGCGCAGATCGGACAGCACGTCGTAGCGTGACTTATAGGCCACGCCGTGCCCGGCCAACGCCCAACGCCGGACCAGGTCGCCGTCGTCGCCTACGCGGTCGCCCTTGACCGGCACCGTCGTGCTGGTGCCCTCGCGTTCAAAGGTCCAACGGTCATGCAAGGTTTCGCCCAGCACGAACGACAGGCAATTGTGGCGGCGCAAATCGGCGGGCGCCTGCGGCACGCCATGGCGCGCCAGATAAGCGGGCGATGCGCACACGACGCGACGGTTGTGCTCGGCCAGCGGCAGGGCCACCAGCGCCGAATCATTCGGCGTGCCGTAGCGGATGGCGATGTCGACCGGCTGGCGGTACAGATCCGCCAGCCGGTCGCTGATGCGCACCTGGAAGCTGACGCGCGGATGCTGGTGCTGAAAATCGTCCAGCCAGGGCAACAGCACATTGCGCCCCAGGTCCGAGGGGATGGAAACCGACAAGGTTCCCGAAATCGCGGTCTTGTCGCGAGCCATCGCGTTCTTGCCGGCTTCCAGCGTGGAGATCGCCGACCGGGCGTACTCCAGGTAGCGCTCCCCATCGCTCGTCAGCCGCAGGCTGCGCGTAGAGCGCACGAACAGGCGCGTCTCAAGCGTCAACTCCAGCCGTTTGAGCGCGGCGCTGGCTACGGCCGGCGTCAAGTCCAGTTCGCGCGCAGCGGCGGAAAAGCTGCCGTGGTCAGCCGCCGCCACAAAGATCCTCAAGTCCTCGAACCGGACCATGATCGCCTCATTTTCAAAAAAATATTGAAACTGAGTCGGATGCTAGCCGGTTTTTCATCGCTGCGGACTGGGTAATCATGGCCCTGTTCCCCGACATCTTTGGAGTCACCGTATGAAAATCGAACTGAACGGCAAGAAAGCCCTGGTCACCGGATCTTCTGGCGGCATCGGGCTGGCCATCGCCCTTGGATTGGCCGAAGCTGGCGCCGAAGTCGTCCTGCACGGCCGCAACGCCGACAAGCTGGCCCTCGCTGCCCAAGCCATCACCCGGAAATTCCCCACTGCCCACGTGAGCACCGTGCAGGCAGACCTGGCCACGGCCGATGGCGCGGCCTCGGTTTGCGCCGCCCATCCCGATGTGGACATCCTGGTCAACAACGCCGGCTTCTTCGCGCCCAAGTCCTTCACCGAAATCACCGACGACGACTGGCAGACCATGATGGATACCAACGTCATGAGCGGCATCCGCCTGTCGCGCTACTACCTGCCGCGCATGATGGCCGCGAACTGGGGCCGAATCATCTTCATCTCGAGCGAATCCGGCGTGCAGATCCCCGCTGAAATGATCCACTACGGCGTCAGCAAGACAGCCCTTCTGGGCGTGTCGCGCGGGTTGGCCGAACTGACCGCCGGCACCGGCGTCACGGTCAACGCGGTGCTGCCCGGCCCGACGCGCTCGGAAGGGGTGGCCGACTTCTTCGCGGAAATGGCCAAGGAACAAGGCGTGTCCCAGGACGACATGGAACGCGACTTCATCGCCCAGCACCGCCCGACGTCGCTGCTGCGCCGCCTGGCCACGGTGGAAGAGGTAGCGAACATGGTCGTCTACACCTGCTCTACGCAAGCCTCGGCCACCAACGGCGCCGCGCTGCGCGTCGACGGCGGCGTGGTCCGCTCCATCCTGTGATTTCCGCCCTTACCCCACACCGAGCCGCCCCATGAAAGCTATCGCCTATTTCAAGAACCTGCCTGCCGACCACGCCGACGCCCTTCAAGACATCACGCTTGACGAACCCGTACCCGGCGACCACGACCTGCTCGTCGACGTGCACGCCATTTCCGTCAACCCGGTAGACGTGAAAATCCGCGCCAACCGCGCGCCCAAGGACGGCCAAGCCGAGGTCATAGGTTGGGACGCCGCCGGCATCGTGCGCGCCGTGGGCGCCAAGACCAGCCTGTTCAAGCCCGGCGACCGTGTCTGGTATGCCGGCGCGCTGAACCGGCCGGGCGCCAATAGCGAACGCCATGTGGTCGACGAGCGCATCGTCGGCCGCATGCCCGACACCCTGGACTTCGCCCAGGCCGCAGCCCTGCCGTTGACGACGATCACCGCCTGGGAGCTGCTGTTCGACCGCCTGCGCGTGCTGGACAACGCTGCGCCCAGCCAGCGCACCCTGCTTGTCATCGGCGCGGCCGGCGGCGTGGGGTCGATCCTGGTGCAGTTGGCGCGCCAGTTGACCGGCCTGACGGTGATCGGCACGGCCTCACGGCCCGAAACGCAAGCGTGGGTGCGCGAGCTGGGCGCTCACCATGTCATCGACCACAGCAAGCCCCTGACCGAAGAGCTCAAGCGCATCGGTTTCGATCAGGTCAGCTATATCGCCGGCCTGAACCAGACCGACAAGCACTTTCCGCAGATGGCGGCAGCAATCGCCCCGCAGGGCAAGATCGCGCTGATCGACGACCCGGCCGCCATCGACGTCCGCCTGCTGAAAGGCAAATCCGCGTCGCTGCATTGGGAATTCATGTTCGCGCGCCCCCTGCACAACACGCCCGACATGATCGCCCAGCACGAACTGCTGAACCAGGCGGCCCGCCTGATCGACAACGGCACCCTGCGCACGACACTGGGCGAGCACTACGGCACGATCAACGCCGCCAACCTGCGCCGAGCCCACGCGTTCATCGAAAGCGGCAAGGCACAGGGCAAGGTCGTGCTGGAAGGGTTCTGAACCGGGCGTTTGCCGGGGCATCCCAGGGGCTTCGCCCGTTTCCGGGCGGGGCCCCTCGCCATTCAGGCCGGAAAGCGGTAAAAACGCGGGCGGACTGTTCCGCACGTAAATTACCGGGAGCTTCCCCTGCTTGCCCATTTAATCGATCAAACGCTAGAGCCGCTCCTGTGGGGAATGGTCGCGTTTACCCTGTTGATGCTTCGGCTGGCTCCGCTGCAGGGCTGGAAGGCCGTCATCGTGGCCGGCGTCGCTGCCGGCATGGTGTTCGACACGATCCAGTTCCGCGTCGGCCCGCCCCGCCTGTGGGACTCGCTGGTCTTCGGCTCCATTCTGGCGGCCCTGCTGGCCGCAGCGGTCTTGGAAACGGCCTTTCACTTGTTCGCGCGGATACGCGCCGGGCGTGCTCAAGGCTGAAGGTTAGGCTAGCCGCGCCCTTCCCGCTTGGCGCGGGCGTGCGGGTCATTGATCTCGGTGTCGAGTTCCGTGATCAGCCAATCGAACCAGCCCTTTTCCGTGCGCGCGTACACCACCGCGGCAGGCGTCTTGCCGTCGCGCCAGCCGGCCTGATGCGTGTCCATCCACGACGCCAGGCTCTTGTGCGGCGCCAGCAGGCCCGACAACCAGGTCCAGACGTAGTCGGGCACATTGCGCCGGAAACCCTTGGCACTGGCATAGATGGTGGGCTCAAGCGGCAGGCTGCCCGAGCGGGCCAGCTTCTCCTGCACCCGGCGCAACGTCTCGGCTGCGGCCTGCAATTGTTCGGTGCTGAGCTTTTTCACGTAGGGACTCCTGGGTTGGATTTGCCCGGATTATCGCCGGAGGTACCGGCGCTTTCCAAGCACTGCGTTCTGAGGCAGCAGGGTTCAGCGCTGGCCGCGCGGCAGGGTCAGGCCCAGCAAACAGGTGGCGCTGAACCGGGCTCCCGGCTCCAACGTTCGCATGCCCGTGCGCGTATCGCCGTCGGCAGCCCGGTTGAAGGCATCCGCCACATTGGTGACCGGCTCCACGCACAGAAAGTCCGAGCCCGGCGCGGTATAGACCACAAGATGCGCAAACGCGGGATCCGCGTGCAACGCCAATTCACGCCCGTCCGCCCAGTGCAGGGTGGCGCGCCCTTCCCATTGCGACAGATAGGTATCGCACCCTTCGGCCGACCGGCGCAACTCGCGCACATGCTTGACCCGGCTGCCCGTCGGTATGCCGTCGGCATCGGCCGGCCACACCCGCCGCGCATTCAGGGTGACCCGCTCGGCGGTGAAGTACGGATGGATGCCCAGACCGAAAGGCATGGGCGTATCGCCCTGGTTGGTGATGCTCAAAGACAAGCTCAACCCGCGCGCGTCCAGCCGGTAGCGCTGCACGCATTCGAACGGCCAGGGCCATCCCAGCACGCCGGCCGGCTGGCTCAGCACCAGATCAATGCTGTCTGCCGCAAGGTTCCGTACCTGCCACGCCTGGAACAGGCCAGCGCCATGTATCGCATTCGGGCGGCCCGCCACGGATTGCAGCGCATGCCGCGCGCCATTGAAGGTGAACACGCCATCGCGGATGCGGTTGGAATACGGCGCCAACGGGTAGGACCCTGCCCGCGGCCATTTGCCCGCCGGCCATTGGGTTGGCGTCAGCGGTACGATCCAATCCAATGCGCCAGTCGACAAGCGGGTCAGACGTCCACCGCCACCGGGCGCGAATTCGGCTTGATGCCCACCGCCTGAAATGACGACGCGCTCGGTCGCATCCAAAGGGTCGGCAAAAGGGTATTCCTGCATCAGCGGCTCCCGCGGCAGTCTCAGTGCCACGTCGCAAGATTGTGACGCCGGCATCCTGCGAGGGCAAGTTGGGCTAGCGGGACGGCGCCGCCGCAACGTCCGATGCGCCCGGACAAACAAGTCCCAACCCTTCTCCCTGCCCCCCGCTCCGGCCCGATACAATCACGGGCATGAATTCAGCAACACAAAACACCGCCGCCGACGCCCACGCGGGCCACACCCCAATGATGCAGCAATACCTCCGCCTGAAAGCGGAGGCTGGTCCCTTGCTGCTCTTCTACCGCATGGGCGACTTCTATGAAATGTTCTATGAAGACGCGGAGCGCGGCGCGCGTCTGCTCAACCTGACGCTGACCAAGCGCGGCTCGTCCAACGGTATCCCCATCCCGATGGCCGGACTGCCCGTGCACGCCATGGAGCAGTACCTGGCCCGCCTGGTTGCGATGGGCGAATCCATTGCCATCTGCGAACAGATCGGCGATCCGGCCGCGTCCAAGGGGCCGGTTGAACGCCGCATCGTGCGCATCGTCACGCCGGGCACCCTGACCGACGACGCCCTGCTGCCCGCCAAGGCCGACCGCGCGCTGGCCGCTGTATTCGTCACCGGCAATGCCCGCGCCCCGCGCGCCGGCTTGGCCTGGCTGAACCTGGCCAGCGGCGAATTCCGCGTGACCGAATGCGCGCCGGCGCAGCTGGAATCCGAATTGCACCGCATCGCCCCCGCGGAAATCATCTGCGCCGACAGCGCCGACTTCGATTTCCCGTTCGAAGGCGCCCGCGCCCGCGTACCGGACTGGCACTTTGAAAGCGACGGTGCGCGCGCACACCTGCTGGCGCATTTCAAGACGGATACGCTGGCCGGCTTCGACATCGAAGACATGCCTGCTGGCGTCTGCGCCGCCGGCGCGCTGCTGCGCTATGCGGCGCGCACCCAGTCGCAGGCGCTGGCCCACGTGCAAAGCCTGTCGGCCGAGCGCCCGGGCCAGTACGTATTGCTGGACCCGGTGACCCGCCGCAACCTGGAACTGACGCAAACGCTGTCGGGCGAAGATTCGCCTACGCTGTTCTCGCTGCTGGATGGCTGCCGCACGCCCATGGGCAGCCGGCTGCTGCGCCGGTGGCTGCACCATCCGCTGCGCGAAAACGAGCAGGCGCTGGCGCGCCAGCAAGCCATCTCCGCGCTGCTGGCAGGCCGCATGGACGTCGAGCAGACGTTCGGTTCGGCAGGCCTGCTGGAAGCGCTGCGCGCGGCGCTGAACGCCTTCCCCGACATCGAACGCATCGCCGCACGCCTGGCGCTGCGCTCGGTGCGCCCGCGTGAGCTGGCCAGCCTGCGCGATGCGCTGGAATCCCTGCCCGCCTTGCGCGACCTGGTCGAACCCATGGCCGACTCCCCGCGCCTGGGTGAGTTGATTTCGCACCTGTCTGTTGACCCGGCGCTGGCCGCGCTGCTGGTGCGCGCCATTGCGCCGGAGCCCGCCGTGGCCATCCGCGACGGTGGCGTGCTGGCCACCGGGTTCGATGCGGAACTGGACGAACTGCGCGGCTTGGCGGCCGACGGCGGCGACTTCCTGATTCAGCTGGAAGCCCGGGAGCGCGAGCGCACGGGCATCAACAACCTGCGCGTGGAATTCAACCGCGTGCATGGCTTCTACATCGAAGTCTCCAAGGGCCAGACGGCCAAGGTGCCGGAAGATTACCGCCGCCGCCAGACGCTGAAGAATGCCGAGCGCTACATCACGCCTGAACTCAAGACGTGGGAAGACAAGGTGCTGTCCGCGCAGGACCGCTCGCTAGCCCGCGAAAAGTGGCTGTTCGAGCAACTGCTGGACGTGCTGGCTGAACATGTGCGGCCGTTGTCGGACTGCGCGGCCGCGCTGGCCGAACTGGACACGCTGTCTGCCTTGGCTGACCACGCGCGCCGCCACGACTGGATGGCGCCCGACTTGTCCGAGCAGGCCGATATCGATATCGAAGCCGGCCGCCACCCGGTGGTGGAGCATGCCATCGAGCGCTTCACGCCCAACGGTTGCCGCCTGGACCCGGCGCGCCGCATGCTGTTGATTACCGGCCCGAACATGGGCGGTAAATCGACCTACATGCGGCAGGTGGCGCTGATCGTGCTGCTGGCGCGCATCGGCAGCTTCGTGCCCGCCACGCGCGCCCGCATCGGCAAGATCGACCGCATCTTCACCCGCATTGGCGCCGCCGATGATCTGGCGGGTGGACGCTCGACCTTCATGATGGAAATGACCGAGGCGGCCGCCATCCTGTCGGCCAGCACGCCTAACAGCCTGGTGCTGATGGACGAGATCGGCCGCGGCACGTCCACCTACGACGGCCTGGCGCTGGCGTGGGCCATCGCCTGCCGTCTGTTGGCGCACAACCGCGCGCTGACGCTGTTCGCCACCCACTACTTCGAACTGACCCGCCTGCCGGCCGAACAGCCCGCGTCCGCCAACGTGCATCTGGCCGCGGCGGAATCGGCCAGCGGCATCGTCTTCCTGCACGAAGTGCGCGAAGGCCCCGCCAGCCGCAGCTACGGGATCCAGGTGGCGCAGCGCGCCGGCGTGCCGGCAGCAGTGATCCGCCAGGCCACGCGCGAACTCGAACGCCTTGAAGCGCAGGGTGCGCCCACCCCGCAGTTAGGCCTGTTCTCGGCTGCGGCGGATGCCGACGCGCAAGCCTACGCCGAGACCGAGCGCTCGGACGCGATCGAGGCGCTGGACGCCTTGCGCGAATCGCTGGCCGCCATCGACCCCGACAGTCTTACCCCGCGCGAAGCGCTGGATGCCCTCTACCGCCTTAAGAAGCACCTTCAATGAACCTCGACCAACGCCTGCCGCTGCTGGGCAACCAAAGCCCCAACGACTTCATGCGCCGCTACTGGCAGCGCAAGCCGCTGCTGATCCGCCAAGCCATTCCCGGCTTCAAGCCGCCGCTGACGATCGCGGCCATCAAAAAGCTCGCCCGCCGCGACGACGTCGAATCGCGCCTGATCTGGCGCGAAAATGGCGAATGGCAGATGGAAAACGGCCCGTTCGCGCGCTTGCCCAAAGACAACGAAGGCGATTGGACGCTGCTGATTCAAAGCGTGGACCTGCTGAGCGACGCGGCATCTGAACTGATGGGGCTGTTCCGCTTCATTCCCGACGCCCGCCTGGACGACGTGATGATCAGCATCGCCAGCCATGGCGGCGGCGTGGGCCCCCACTTCGATAGCTACGACGTGTTCCTGCTGCAAGCCGCCGGCGAACGCGAATGGCGCTACGGCCGCCAAAAAGACCTGTCCCTGGAACCCGGCCTGCCGCTGAAAATCCTCAGCAACTTCCAGCCGGAAGAAAAGGCGGTGCTGGTCCCCGGCGACATGCTGTATCTGCCGCCGCAGGCGGCCCACGACGGCATCGCCATGGGCGATGGCTGCATGACCATCTCGATCGGATTCCGCGCCCCCACGCAGGCGACGCTTGCGCGCGGGCTGCTGGAAGCCGCCGCCGACCAAGTGATGGCCCGCGTCGGCCTGCTGGGCGGGCCTTACGGTGAACCGGCCCTGCCCGGTCCCAAGCTGTCCGCCGTCTATCGCGACCCGGGCCAGCCGGCCGTCGACACGCCGGCCGCACTGCCCGACGCTCTGGTGGCCGCCACGCTCGAGACCGTTGAAAAGCTGCGTTTCGACGATGCGCTGGCCTCGCGCTTTTTGGGCTGCTGGCTGACCGAACCGCACAATCTCAGCGTATTCGACGCCCCCGAAGGCATGGACGTGGACCTGGAAGAAGACTGGCCCACCTCCGGCCGCCTTGTGCTGGATCGCCGCAGCCGCATGCTGTATCGCGGCAAGCAGCTGTTCATCAACGGCGAAACCGCGATGACACCCGTCGAGGCCGCACTGCGCACGCTGGCCGATGCCCGCAGCCTGGATTGCGCCGACCCGGCCTGCGCGAAACTGTCCGACGACGCCCGTTCTTGCCTGGCGGACTGGTTGGATTCGGGGTGGATCCGCTACGTGCCGGCGTAGTATCCAGACACGTCCGCGTATCTGACTTGCACAGAACGCAATCAGGTCTGTGCGTGCGGTCACATAAGGAAAGACATAACACCTAGCTGAAAGGTTTGTTGCCGTTGGGATGCGACCTTTTTAACTTTCACACGCGATCGGCCTTCAGCTTCCTGTAGCCTGGATTCTGGTTTCCCCTAAGGGGGTTTCAAGAGTCGTCATCTACAGGAGTCCAAAAATGATGAGCAAAACCTTGATTATTGCCTCGGTGCTGGCAGTGTCGCTCAGCGCTTGCAACAAGAAGGAAGATGCCCCGGCGCCCGCGACCAACCCCACTCCGGGCGCAAGCACGCCTGCCCCCTCGTCCACGCCCCCGGCCACGTCGCCGGCTCCGGCGCCCGCTCCCAGCACCACGCCTGGCGGCGGATCGAATACCCCGGGCGGCTCGACCACTCCGGCGTCTTAATAAAACAGAGACGAACCCCCGCTCTGAAGACGTGAAAAAGCCCCGGCAGCGACACTGCCGGGGCTTTTTCACGCCTGCCTATTCCGTTCTCGCTTCCCAAGCGATGGGGCCGTCAGCAGCCCATCCGCGGAGCGCCCGTCGTGAAGCCACGGCGGACCCATGAAAAAGGCCCCCTTGCGGGGGCCTTTGCATCAAACCGGCGACCAGGCACCGGTTCGGCGCGCTTTACATCTTGTCTTTCAAGACGCTCAGCAGGCGCTGGGCCGTCGCGCTGTTGTCGCGGGCGCCCGAGGAATCGAGCACCGTCACCGTGGTCTGGTCGCCCGTGGCGGCCAGGTGGATACGGTATTGCGGCGCCTCGGCCTTCTTGTCGCCCGAGAACATGCGGCTGAAGAAGCCCGGTTGCTCGTTCTTTTCGCCCGTGTCGGTATCGACGTAGCGCACGAAGTAGTCGCCAGCAGAGCGGTCGCGGTCGTCCACGGCAAAGCCGCCGCCGTCCAGCGCCACGCCGACGCGGCGCCATGCACGGTCAAACGATTCGGCCACCAACAGCGATGCGCCCTGCGCACGGACATCTTCCTGCACCGCCGGCTTCTGCGGCGCGGCTTCCGCCTGCTGCACCAGCTTGCGGGCGTTGTCCACGTCCGAACCCAGGTAGACCATCATGCGGGCGAGCATGGCGGCGTTCAGGCCCGGATCTTCCTTGCCGTTCTGCCACTGCACTTGGCCGCCGTCGGAGCCGACGCGCTTTTCGAGCATCTGGCGATGGCTCACATAGACCTCGGTATGGCCATTGACGCGCTCGACGCGGGTACGGAATTTCTCGCGTTCGCCGCTATCCCAAGCCGATTCCAGCACCGCGCCCAAGGCCTGGCGCAGCCAGCTTTCCGGGATCTTGGCGCGGTTTTCCGCCCAGTCGGTTTCAATCAGGCCGGCGCTGGGGTTGTTACTGGCCACGGTGAAGCCGTTCTCGGTCCAGAAGTCCACGAGACGCGGGAAGACGTCTTCGGGAGCACGGTCCACGACCAGCCAGCGCAGGTCGCCGTCGCGCTCGACACGCATGTCCTGGCGGCCGGGAAGCACGTTGCTGGACTTCGGGGCGCTGGCTTGCGCCTGGCCCTGTTGCTGGAACTGCGAGTACGTCGTCGAGCCCGAAGCGGGCGCGCGGTAACGCGGATCGCTGTTGGCCTGAGTCAGATCCGGCGGGATGCTCAGAGGCTCTCCCCGCTGGGTGACGGCGCTCTTGTAGTTGACGGATTCTTCATTGCCCAGGAATTGGTTGACCTCGCTGCAGCCGGCCAACAACACCACAGACATCAATGCCGACAAACCGGCATGACGCTTGTTCATACGTATCCTCACGATATTTAGAGCAGGCCCGTTTCCTGGAGCGCGCGACGCACGACTTCGTGGTTCTGCGTGCCCAGTTCAACCAGCGGAAGCCGGTAGCCCAGTGCGCTGCGGCCCATTTCGGCCAACGCCCACTTGACGGGGATGGGATTGGCTTCAACAAACAAAGCCTTGTTCAGACGCGCCAGGTACGCGTTAAGTTCACGGACCTTCGGTACGTCGCCAGCCAGCGCGGCAGCGCACAGGTCGCGCATGAGCTTGGGGGCCACGTTGGCGGTCACGGAGATGTTGCCGCGTGCACCCAGCAGGATCAGGGCGGCAGCCGTGGGATCGTCCCCGCTGAACACCTGGAAGCTTGCCGGCGCTTCGCGCAGCAGGAGGCCGCCGCGGGCGATGTCCCCGGTGGCGTCCTTGATGCCGATGATGCCGGGCACCTGCGCCAGGCGCAGAACCGTGTCGTTGCTCATGTCGGCAACGGTGCGGCCCGGCACGTTGTACAGGATCGTCGGCAGATCGACGGCTTCCGCGATGGTGCGGAAGTGGCGATACAGGCCCTCTTGCGAAGGCTTGTTGTAATAGGGAACGACCGACAGGCCGGCCTGCGCGCCGACTGCCTTGGCATGGCGCGTCAGGTGGATGGCTTCGTCGGTGGAGTTGGCGCCCACGCCAGCAATGACCGGGATGCGGCCAGCGGCATGTTCAACCGCGACGCGGATCAATTCCGCGTGCTCTTCCATCGAGACCGTGGGTGACTCCCCGGTGGTGCCCACCACCACCAGCGCGTCGGTTCCTTCCTGGACGTGCCAGTCGATCAAAGACCGGTAGGCAGCGTAATCCAGGCTGCCATCGGGCTGCATGGGAGTGACCAGGGCCACCAAGCTGCCCTGGAAATTAACGCCTGCGGCGGTTGCAGGGGATGCCATAAATGTAGGGCTCCAACGCCCCACGGCAGGATGCCTCAGGGCCAGAATCAATGAAACCGCTGAGTTTAACGGAAATTGGCCGAAATCCTACAGAAACCACTGAACGATAGTCGTTCCAAATTCGTACACCGGACGCATCAGAAGCCAAAGCACATCGGTGACCAGAAGGACGATGACGATCATCAAGCCGTACGGCTCGATTTTCGAGTATTGCCAGGCCAGGCGGTTCGGCAGCAGGCTGAACAGGATGCGTCCCCCATCCAGCGGCAGGATCGGCAGCAGGTTCAGCGCCATCAGCACCAGGTTGATGTTCACGCCGGCCACGCCCATCTGGAACCAGAAGGACTCCTGCATGCCGGATTCCAGCATCAGGCGCAGCGAAAACGCCCAGAGAATCGCCATCAGCAGGTTGGCCGCGGGGCCGGCAAGCGCGACCCACAGCATGTCGCGCTTGGGACGGCGCAAGCGGCCGAAATCCACCGGCACGGGTTTGGCCCAGCCGAACAGCATGCCCGGGCTGCCCAGCAGCTTGGATGCCAGCAGGATGACGACGGGCACCAGCAGGGTCCCGACGGGATCGATGTGGCGCATCGGATTCAGGCTGACGCGGCCGGCCTGGTAGGCCGTGGGGTCGCCGAACATCCGTGCCACGTAGCCGTGCGCGGCTTCGTGCAAGGTGATGGCGAAGATGACCGGGATCGCGTAGACCGCAATGGTTTGGATGATGTCGTTCATGGCGAGCCGGATTGTAGATGAGCCGCGGGGGGGGGGGGGGCCGGCCGCCCCCGCCCATCGTGGGGGGGTGTTTTAGTGTCT
>NZ_JBYOKH010000024.1:0-90832 GCF_057799415.1 Achromobacter sp. 18P8.1.1
GAGGGAGCTTTTTTCGTGCGGGGTCTCAGGCCTTGCGGCGTGCGCGTCTTTCTTCGCGCACGAAGATCACCACACCCACGATGATCATCAGCGCCAGCGCATACCAGGTGATGGCATAGACCAGATGGTTGTTCGGGAAGCTCAGCACCGTCAGGCCGCCGACCGGCGCTTTCGCGGGATCCCGGCCGGGGCTGGACGCGGCGTCGGCGTCGATGAAGTAGGGCGCCACGTCGGTCAGGCCGCGCGCGGCGGCGATTGCCGGCAGGTCGCGTGAATACCAGAGGTTGGCGGCGGGATCGTTGTTGCGCAGGAAGCCGCTGCCGGGTTCGCCCATGCGCAGCAGGCCCGTGACGCTGCCTTCGGCCGGCGGTTGCGTGGCCGCGGCCTGGTTCTTGCGCCATTCCGGCAGCACGAAGCCGCGGTTGACCAGCACCGTGCCGCCGTCCGGCAACTGCAGCGGGGTCATGACCCAGTAGCCGCTGCCCAGTTCGGTGGCGGCCTGCACCAACGTCTGGCGGTCGTACTGATACGTGCCGGAAGCGGCCACGTGGCGGTACTCGGCATTGTTGAAGCTCAGCGACCGCCAATCGCGTTTGCCTGGCGCTGGCGTGGTGGCCGCATGGGCCCGCTGGTCGACTTGGGCTATCAGATCGCGCTTCCAGGCCAGGCGATGCACCTGCCAGGTGCCCAGGGCGCACAGGCCTGCGAAGAGCGCGGCAGCAACCACCCCCAGGATGACCAGGGTGGTTTTGCTGCGCGGATTACGGGAGGTGTCGCCGGAGTGAGTGTCTTTTACTGCTGCCATCAGGGCATATTCCGCATGTCGTGTGTGGACATGGGCATCATATTGGAGTTCAAGTGATACATGATCCAGATTGACCCGCTGAGCGTGATTACGACCAGCACCAGCGTGAATATTAACGCCAACATGTTCCACCCGCTTTCGGACTTGGCGTCCATGTGCAGGAAGTACACGATGTGCACGACGATCTGCACCACGGCAAAGGCCAGGATCACCAGCGCGGTCGTGCGCGAATTGGCGAAGACGCGGTCCATCACCAGCCAGAACGGAATGGCGGTCAGGATGGCCGCCAGGACAAAGCCCGTCACGTAGCTTTTCAGCGTGCCGTGGCCGGCGCCGTCATCGTCGTCGTGGTGGTCGTGGCCGCCGCCATGGCCGTGGCCGCCATGCCCGTGATGGGCCAGGTTTTCCATGTGCGAGCTCATGGCAGCACTCCCATCAGGTACACGAAGGTGAACACGCCCACCCAGATCAGGTCCAGGAAGTGCCAGAACATCGACAGGCACATCAGGCGGCGCCGGTTTTCGGGGATCAGGCCGTGCATCTGCACCTGGATCATCATCGTCACCAGCCAGACGATGCCGAAGGTGACGTGCAGGCCGTGGGTACCGACCAACGTGAAGAACGACGACAGGAAGGCGCTGCGCTGCGGACCCGCGCCCTGGTGGATCAGGTGCGCGAACTCATACAGTTCCAGCGACAGGAAGCCCAGCCCCAGGATGCCCGTGACGGCCAGCCACAGCTGGGTGGCGCCGATGCGGTTGCGCCGCATTTCCAGCATGGCGAAGCCATAAGTGATGGACGACAGCAGCAGCAAGGAGGTGTTCACCGCCACCAGCGGCAGGTCGAACAGGTCGGCACCCGACGGGCCCGCCGCGTAGTTGCGGCCCAGCACGCCGTAGGTCGCGAACAGGCAGGCAAAGATGAGGCAGTCGCTCATCAGGTAGACCCAGAACCCCAGCAGGGTGCCGTTCTTGGGATGGTGTTCGCCCGCGACGTAGAACACGGGCTCCGGGGGCGGCGTGGTGCCGCCGGGCAGGGTGGGGGCCAAGGTATCAGACATGTTTCGCCAACAGTCGTGTGCGGGTATCTTCTTCGCGCACGACCTCGTCGGCCGGCACGTAGTAGTCACGCTTGTAGTTGAAGGTATGGACGATGGACACCAGGATCAGCGCCGCGAACGACAGCACCGCCAGCGGCCACATGTGCCAGATCAGCGCAAAGCCCATCACCACGCTGATCGCCGCCAACACGATGCCGGCCCAGGTGTTCTTCGGCATGTGGATGGGGATGAAGCCCTGTTGCGGCCGTTGGTAGCCGTGCTGCTTCATCTGCCACCAGGCATCCAGGTCATGCACGCGCGGCGTGAACGCGAAGTTGTAGTTGGGCGGGGGCGACGACGTGGACCATTCCAGCGTGCGGCCGTCCCAGGGATCCCCCGTGTTGTCGCGCAACTGGTCGCGGCGGCGGTAGCTGACCACCAGCTGGATGATGAAGCTGGCGATGCCGCACGCAATCAGCAGCGCGCCGAAGGCCGCCACCTGGAACCAGATCTGCAGCGACATGTCTTCGAAGTGGTTCACGCGGCGCGTCACGCCCATCAACCCCAGCACGTACAGCGGCATGAACGCCACGTAGAAGCCCACCAGCCAGAACCAGAACGAGCACTTGCCCCAGAACGGATCGAGCTTGTAGCCGAACGCCTTGGGGAACCAATACGTGATGCCGGCCATCAGCCCGAACAGCACGCCGCCGATGATGACGTTGTGGAAGTGCGCAATCAGGAACAGGCTGTTGTGCAGCGCGAAGTCGGCAGGCGGAACGGCCAGCAGCACGCCCGTCATGCCGCCGATCACGAAGGTGACCATGAAGCCCATCGTCCACAGCATCGGCACCTCGAAGCGGATGCGGCCGCGGTACATCGTGAACAGCCAGTTGAAGATCTTGGCGCCGGTCGGGATAGAGATGATCATCGTCGTGATCCCGAAAAACGAGTTCACGCTGGCGCCGGACCCCATGGTGAAGAAGTGGTGCAGCCAGACCAGGTACGACAGCACCGTGATCACCACGGTGGCGTACACCATGGACGCATAGCCGAACAGGCGCTTGCTGCAGAAGGTGGACACGACTTCGGAGAAGATGCCGAAGGCGGGCAGGATCAGGATGTAGACCTCGGGGTGGCCCCAGATCCAGATCAGGTTCACGTACATCATGGCGTTGCCGCCGAAGTCCGCCGTGAAGAAGTTGGTGCCGACGTAGCGGTCCATGGACAGCAGGGCCAGCACCGCGGTCAGCACGGGGAAGGCGGCCACGATCAGCACGTTGGTGCACAGTGCGGTCCAGGTGAAGATAGGCATGCGCATCATGGTCATGCCGGGCGCGCGCATCTTCACGATGGTGACCAGCAGGTTGACGCCGGATAGCAGGGTTCCCACCCCCGCTATCTGCAAGGCCCAGATGTAGTAGTCGACCCCCACGTCCGGACTCTGCATGATCCCCGATAAGGGTGGATACGCCAGCCAGCCCGTGCGCGCAAATTCGCCGACGAACAGCGACATCATGACCAGCACGACACCGCCTGTCGTCATCCAGAAACTGAAGTTGTTCAGAAAGGGGAAGGCCACGTCGCGCGCGCCGATCTGCAGCGGCACGATGTAGTTCATCAACCCCGTGACCAGCGGCATGGCCACGAAGAAGATCATGATCACGCCATGCGCGGTGAAGATCTGGTCATAGTGGTGCGGCGGCAGGTAGCCCGTCGAGTCGCCGAAGGCTACGGCCTGCTGCAAGCGCATCATGATGGCGTCGGCGAAGCCCCGCAACAGCATCACTATGCCCAGGATCACATACATGATCCCGATCTTCTTGTGGTCGATGCTGGTGAACCATTCGTGCCACAGGTAGCCCCATTTCTTGTAGTACGTGATGGAGCCCAGCACGACGATGCCGCCGACCGCCACCATGAAGAAGGTGGCAAGCAGGATAGGTTCGTGGAGGGGAATGGCGTCCCAGGTCAGTCGACCGAAGATCAGCTTGATGAGGTCTGGTTGATCAGGCATCTCGATTCCAGCGTAAAGACCACAATTTCATGAAGCCCCTGCATCGGCCGGCCCGTGTCGCGACGGACTCGCGGCAAGCCGCTACAACACGAGCCCTTCGGTGGACGTGCACATGGCGCCTACATACTTGCGCGGCGGCGTGCCGGTCAGGCCCAGGCGTTCGCGCGTTTCCGTGTCCAGCGTGGTGACGTTGAGCGCGCCCGGAATGCCCATGCCGCCTTGCGAGTCGATGGCCATCGCGTCCTTCATGCACATGCGGTTGCCTTCGACGCAGCGGTTCACGATGGCGTCAAACAGGCCTGGCGCGAAGGTGGCGTAGTGCTGCACCGGGTTGCGTTCGCTGGGCTGTTCAAGCTTCAGGTAGGCGTCGCGGCTGAGCTTGCCGGTGGACGCGCGGGCGTCGGCCACCCACTTGTCGAAGCCCTGCTGGTCCAGGCCATGGAACTTGAAGCGCATGCCCGAAAATCCCGAGCCGCTGTAGTTGGCGGACAGGCCTTCGTATTCGCCGGGGTGGTTGATCACCGCGTGCAGCGTCGTCTGCATGCCGGGCATGGCGTAGATCTGGCCCGCCAGCGCCGGCACGAAGAAGGAATTCATCACCGTCGACGACGTGATCTTGAACTGGATGGGGCGGTCGACGGGTGCTGCCATCTCATTGACGGTGGCGATGCCTTGCTCGGGATACAGGAACAGCCATTTCCAGTCCAGCGCCACCACTTCGACGACAAGCGGCTTGGTGCCCGCGGGTACCTCGCGCCCTTCGGACAAGCGTGCGAGCGGCCGGTAGGGATCGAGCTGGTGCGTGCTGACCCAGGTCAACGCGCCCAGCGCGATGATGATCAGCAGCGGCGCGGCCCAGATCAGCAGCTCCAGCATCGTGGAGTGGTTCCATTCCGGGTCGTAGTGGGCTTCCTTGTTGCTGGCCCGATAGCGCCACGCGAACAGGAAAGTCAGGAAGATCACCGGCACGATGATCAGCAGCATCAAGCCGGTGGAGATGATGATCAGATTACGCTGTTGAAGCGCGACATCGCCTGATGGCGACAGCAGCACCGCATTGCATCCGGCGAGCAATGGCAGGGCGGCAATCAGGATCAATCCGCGGAGCCTTGTGAAGGACGGCATAGCCATACCTCGAAACGTAACCGTGGGAGGTAAACGCAACACTACGCTGGAAGCCGCGAAAAATCTAGGGTAAAAAGAACAAAAGTGTGCAGGGCAGTGGCGTATTTCGGACCTCCTACAGTGAGCAAACCCATGTCGACCACCACGCAATATCCCGGTCATGCCCCCGCTGTTCCCGGCCCGGGGCCAACGGCTGGCGGGGCCAGCCACGCCAAGGTGGCCCCGGGTGAAATCGCCGTCGGCGTGGTGGTGGGACGCGCCTCCGAATACTTCGATTTCTTTGTATTCGGCATCGCCTGCGTGCTGGTTTTTCCGAAGGTCTTCTTCCCCTTCGAACCGCAGCTGGAAGGCACGCTCTGGGCCTTCGTCATCTTCTCTTTCGCGTTCATCATGCGTCCCATCGGCACCGCGCTGTCGATGGCGATCCAGCGGCGTTGGGGCCGCGCCACAAAGCTGACGGTCGCGCTGTTCCTGCTGGGTACCGCCACGGTGGGCATGGCGTTTCTGCCCAGCTACAACACCATCGGCGCGCACGCGATCACTTTGCTGGCCGTATTTCGTTGCCTGCAAGGGTTGGCGTTTGGCGGCTCATGGGACGGGTTGCCGTCGTTGCTGGCGCTGAACGCGCCGCCCAACCGCCGCGGCTGGTATTCGATGATGGGCCAGCTGGGCGCGCCCGTCGGCTTCATGGTGGCCAGTGCGCTGTTCCTGTATCTGCACGTCACGCTGACGCAGTCCGACTTCCTGGAGTGGGGCTGGCGCTATCCGTTCTTCGTCGCCTTCGCCATCAACGTGGTGGCGCTCTTCGCCAGGTTGCGCCTGGTCGTCACTGAGGAATACACGCAGCTGCTGGAAGAGGGCGAGCTTGAACCCATCAGCATTGCCGAGATGCTGCGTTCGCAGGGCTATAACCTTTTCATTGGCGCGTTCGCGGCCTTGGCCAGCTATGCGCTGTTCCACCTGGTCACGGTGTTTCCGCTTTCCTGGATCGCGGTCAGCGCCACGCAACAGATATCCGACGTGCTGATCGTGCAGATCATCGGCGCAGTGATCGGCATCCTGGGCACGGTGGCTTCGGGCTGGCTCGCCGACCGCATCGGCCGGCGCACCACATTGGGCTTGCTGGCCGTGCTGATCGCCGTGTTTGCGCTGTTCACGCCGTGGCTGCTGGGCGGCGGGCCGATGGGGCAGGACGCGTTCATCCTGGTGGGCTTCGCGCTGCTGGGCCTGTCGTATGGCCAGGCCTCGGGCACGGTCACCGCGAACTTTACGCGCCGTTTCCGTTATACCGGCGCGGCGCTGACGTCCGACATGGCATGGCTGATTGGCGCGGCCTTCGCGCCGCTGGTCGCGCTGGGTCTGTCGGCGCGTTTCGGCTTGGTGGCCGTCAGCATCTATCTGCTGTCGGGCGCTGCGTGCACCTTGCTGGCGCTGCGCATCAACAAGGTGCTGGAAACGCGTGACTGATGGATAAAGGCTTGGGCGGCTTAGCCGCCGAAGCCTTCCAGCACGTTCGCCACATTGATCCCCACGTCGGCCACGGCATAGCCGCCTTCCATCGTGAAGACCGCGGGCAGCCCAAGGCTGGCCAGATGGCGGCCCACTTGCAGGTAGTCGGCGCTTTTCAGCTTGAACTTGGAGATGGGGTCGCCTTCGTAGGTGTCCACACCCAACGCGATCACCACCGCGTCGGCCTTGAACGCCCGGATGGCGGCGATGCCTTGTTCCAGCGCGTCGGTCCACGCGGCAAAACCGGTGCCCGCGGCCAGCGGCAGGTTCAGGTTGGCGCCTGCGCCCGCGCCTGCCCCGTGTTCATCGGCATAGCCCAGGAAGAACGGGTATTCGGTGGTCGGGTCGCCATGCACCGAGACCGTCAGCACGTCGCCGCGTTCATAGAAGATGCTTTGCGTGCCGTTGCCGTGGTGGTAGTCCACGTCAAGGATGGCGACGCGTTCGGCGCCCGCGTCGCGCAAGGCTTGCGCGGCCAGCGCGGCGTTGTTCAGGAAGCAGTAGCCGCCGAAGAAATCGGCGCCGGCATGGTGGCCCGGCGGGCGCGTCAATGCCATGGCGGCACGGGGGCCACCGGAGGCGGTGACGGCGCGCGCGGCGTCGATGGCGCAGGCTGCGCCGGCGGTGGCCGCTTCCCAGGTGCCCGCCGTCAGCGGACAGCCGCTGTCGAACGAGAACAGGCCGACGCGCGCCGCGAAATTGGTGGGTTCGATATCGTGGCGGAAGCCGCGCACGGGCCAGACCGAAGGCAGGATGTCGATGTCGGCGTTGGCCGGATCCAGCGCGACCCAGTCGCGCCATGCGCTGGCCAGGAAGTCCACATAGCGCGGGGTGTGCACGCGCTTGATCAGGTCCATGTCGGGCGCGGACGGGGCCAGCAGATCGCCGATGCCGCGTTGACGCAACGCGTCCAGCACGTATTCCAGCCGGGCCGGCGTTTCGTGGCAGGGAACAAGCTTGCCGCGGAACATCTCCTGGCGGCCAGCATGCTTGTCATGGACGGGGTTGTGGAAGATCTGCACGGCGTCGGGGTCCTTGGGTTGTTCAACGCATTCTGTTTGACGGCAAGAGCGCCACTATAGCGGCCGGAACGCGTACCACGCTACGGCTGGCAGCTCGCGAAAAACGGAGTACAGGTCGCGCCCTTCGAAGAAGCGCGGATAGCCGCCGCTGACGTCCGGTACACCCTGGCGCCGCAGGGCCAGCATCGTGCGCGGCACATGGAAATACTGGGTGACGGCCAACGCACGGGTATAGCCATGTTCGCGCATATAGGCGCTGGCATGCCGCGCGGTGGCCCAGGAGTCCACGCCTGCGCTGTCGGTCACGATGCGGTCGGCGGGCACGCCACGCGCCAGCAGGTAGTCGCGCATGACTGCGGCTTCGTCCGCGCCGGCCGGATCCACGCCGCCGCTGACGAACAGGATGCGGCATTGCGAGGCCGCATAGCACTCGTAGGCGCGGTCCAGGCGGGCGGCCAGCCGGGGCGATGGCCGTCCGTCGGCTTGCACGGTGTTGCCCAGCACGACCGCCACATCGGCGGGGCGGGCGCCCATAAGAAGGCCGGCCGCCGCCAGCGCGAACGCGGCAAGCATCAGCAGCAGGGCCAAGACGGCGAGGCAACGCGTCAGGCGGGATGGCAGGGGGCGGCGTGTCACGGTGGCGGTTTCAGTGTGGAAGTCCGGATGGCATTCTGCACCATGCGCGAACGGCGTTTGTCGTAATGAGAATCATGATTGATAATGCACGCCTTCCTTCCGTGCCTCTGCCATTGCCTTTCCATGTCCCGCCCGCCGCCTTCCGACAAAGGTTGGCTCGCCCATTATCGCGAGCTGATCGGGACGTGGACGCGCCGTGGAAGCAGCCGTCCGGACGCGGAAGATGCGGCGCACGACGTCGTGGCGAACATGCTGCGCAATGGCGACGCGGCGGTGCTGGACCCCAAGGCGTACCTGTACGGCGCCAGCCAGAACCGGCTGAACGGCGAGATCCGGCGCCAATCGCGGCGCGAGCAGGTGAGCCTGGACGAATTGCCCGACGCCGAACATCCGGTACAGTCCGATCCTGAATCGGCCATTCGCGCAGCGCAATTGGCCGACGCCCTGAAGGCGGCGCTGGCGGAACTGCCGCTGAAATGCCGGCAAGTCTTTTTATGGAACAAGCTAGAGGGCTATACCCAGGCCGAAATCGCGCAGAAACTGGGCCTGACTCAAAGCTCGGTGGAAAAATACATGCGACGCGCGCTGGCGCACATCCATGACCGGTTGCAAGATCATGCCCCGCATTGAATCCTCTTCTCGGCACCGCGCCGAATCGCCCCGCGAACAGGCCATCTACTGGTTCTCGCGGGAACGCCTGGGCACGCTGGATGCGCATGCCAGGCAGGAGCGCGACGCGTGGCTGGCCGCGGATCCCGAGCACCAGCGCCAGTACCGTTCGGTCGAAGCGACGTGGAGCGTGGCCGATTCCGTGCCGCAGGCTGAGTTGCGCGCCATGCTTGAGCGGACTGAAAGCGAACCTGCCGCGCCGCGGCGCCGGCGGTTCGCCGTCGGATTGACTGCCGCCTGTGCGTTGATGGCGACGGCGGGCGTTATCGGGCCGCGGCTATGGGCGCCCGAGGCGGATTTCACCCAGGCGCTGGCGACGGGCAAGGGCGAGCGCCATCGCGTCGTGCTGCCCGACGGGTCGTTGCTGGAATTGAATACGGACACGCAGGCCAGGGTGTCGCTGTATGGCGACCGCCGAGAGGTGGAACTGCTGGCCGGAGAAGTCCTGTTCACCGTCAGCCCCGATGCGGCGCGCCCGTTCACCGTCCTGAGCGGCCACGCTCAGGTGCGCGTGACCGGCACGCGATTCAACGTGCGCCGGGACGGTGACGCCGTGGCGCTGGCGGTGGAAGAGGGCAGTGTGGCGTTCTCGGCCGGCTCGTGGTGGAACCGCACCACGCAACATCTGACGGCGGGCTACGTGCTGCGTCACGCGCAGGGGGAACCGCTGGCCGCGCCGCACCAGGAAAACGTCGCGGCCATCACCGCCTGGCAGCGTGGCCGCCTGGTGTTTCGCGATACGCCCTTGTCGCAGGTGGTGGCCGAGCTGAACCGGTATCTGCGCGAGCCGCTACGGATCGATGACAGGAAGCTGGCGCAACTTCGCGTGGCAGGCTCGCTGCCCATCGACGAACCGGAGGCCGTGCTGGCGGTGTTGCCGCAGATCGCGCCCGTGATCGTCCTGTATCCGCCCGACGGTGGCCGCGTGTTGGCACCGCGTTGAATTATTTTGTTTCAACTAATTTAGCGAGAATCATTCCGGAATTTTCCCGGCCGTGGCGTCTATCCCTGGACGGGGTGTGTTCACGAAAGTCGATCTCGACCCTGTAAGCAACCTTTGGCCAAGGGTGTCGGGCGCAAATCGCGCGGGCAGTTGTACTGGAATTTTTTCGCATCATGGACAAGCAAGTGATAGCGCGCGCATCGACGGCGCGCAAGACCGCATGGACCGGCCTGGGTGCCGGATGCCATGCCCTGGCCGTGGCACTGGCGCTGGCGTGGGGTATTCCCGCCGACGCGGTCGCACAGACCGCGCCGGTGCCGATCAGCATTACCGCCCAACCCTTGGGCGATGCGCTGATCCAACTGGGCGAGCAAGCCTCGCTGGTGATCTTCTATCTGCCTGAAACCGTGCGCGGCCGCAATGCGCCGGCGGTGATGGGCAACCTGACCCCGGACGACGCGTTGCGCAGCCTGCTGGCGGGTACGGGCATCGCATTCCAACGCGACGGGCGCAACGTGTCGCTAAGCCTGCCGTCGTCGGGCACGGCGCAGCTGGAGCCGGTGACGGTGCATGGCGTGGCCGTGGGAACGGCCGACAGCTATGTGGCGCTTTCCAGCGCCAGTGGCAAGCTGGACGTGCCGTTGATCGAGACGCCGCGTTCGGTGTCGATCGTGACGCAGGAACAGATCAAGATGCAGGCCCCTCGGAACCTCGAGGCTGCGCTGGCGTACACGCCGGGCGTGCAGACGGAGGTGTCGGGGTCGAGCGACGTGCGCATGGTCGGCGCCGTGATCCGCGGTTTCAGCGACGGCAGCGCCTATTACAAGGACGGCCTGAAGCAGCTGTCGGCCGGTACCTACGGGTCGTGGAACGACAGCCTGGATGATCTGGACAGCATCGAAGTGTTGAAGGGGCCGGCGTCGGTGCTGTACGGCCAAGGCCGGCCCGGCGGCGTGATCAACATGGTGTCCAAGCGTCCCACGCCCGGGCAGGTCAACAGCGTGGGCTTGAGCTATGGCACCTACAACCGTCGCCAGGTGACGGCGGACCTGGGCGGCGCCTTCGACGAAGGCAGCAAGGTGCTGTACCGGCTGAACGTCACGGGCCGCAAGAGCGACGGGCGCACGGATGGGTCCAAGGACGACCGGCTTTCGGTGGCGCCGACGGTGCTGTGGAACATCACGAACCAGACGCGGCTGACCGTGCTGGGGACGTACTCCAAGGAGCGCGGCACGCCCAAGAGCTGGTGGCCGAACCTGTACACGTATCCCGAGATCGCGGACTTGCCGCTGCACCGCACGGCGGGCGACCCGGACTTCGATAAATTCGACCGCGACACCAAGTCCATCGGCTATGCGTTCGAACACGATACGGACAGCGGCTGGCGGCTGCGGCAGAACCTGCGCTATTCGGAGATCGACATCGATTACCAGCACATCTACGCGATGGACCTGCTGGCCGACAAGCGCACCGTCACGCGCGGCAGCCTGGCGCAGCGCACCCATGGGCAGACGTTGGCCGTGGATAGCCGCGCGTCCAAGGACTTCGTGTGGGGGGGCTTGCAGCACACCTTCGCGATGGGGGTGGACTTCGTGCGCTATCAGGAGCGCGACGCGCTGGGCTTTGGCTGGGACGTCCCCAACCTGGACATCTACCAGCCGGTCTATGGCCAGCACGTGGATTATCCCGACATGGACAAGTCGCAAAGCGCGGTAAAGCAGACGGGCGTCTACACGCTGAATCAGCTGAAGTTCAACCGCTGGGTCGGCAACGTCAGCCTGCGTCGCGACTTTGCGACGACGACGCGCAGCAGCACCACGCAGCCCGAGATCAAGGATGCCGCCACGACGGGCAGCGCGGGCTTGCTCTATCTGTTTGACAGTGGCTTTGCGCCCTACGTCAGCTATTCGACGGCGTTCGATCCGATCACCGGCCAACAGTTCGACGGCAGCGCCTTCAAGCCGCGTGAAGGCAAGCAGTACGAGGCCGGGCTGAAGTACCAGCCGCCGGGCACCGATGCCCTGTTCACGGTGGCGGTATTCGATATCCGCCAGACCAATGTGACGACGCAGGACCCGGACCATCCGCGATTTAACGTGCAGACGGGCGAAGTGCGCTCGACGGGCCTGGAACTGGAAGCCAAGTTCCCGCTGACGCGCGAACTGCGCGTAATGGCTGGCTACACGTATCTGGATCCGCGCACGACGCAGAGCAACCGGCCGGCCGAAGTGGGCCGGCAGACCGCTCAGACGGCACGCCAGACGGCCAGCCTGTGGCTGGACTACCGGCCGCATCAGATCCAGGGCCTGATGTTGGGCGGCGGCTTGCGCTATCGCGGCAAGGCCCCCTTGAACACGGCGGCCGATGGCACCACACCCTACAACCCGGCGTTCACGCTGGCGGATGTGGCGGTGGCCTACGAGACCCCGCGCTACCGCGTCGCGCTGAACATCAACAACGTGTTCGACAAGCGCTACTACACCTACACGTTCCGCGGCATGGAGCGCGAGGCCATGCTGAGCCTGAATTACTACTGGTAGCGCTTACTGCGGCGCGGGCGGCCGCTTCGGCAGCGGGTAGTCAAACTCGATTTCATTGGAGACGAGGGGTTGGGCGAGATTGCCCGGGTCGGTGACGACGGCGGCGGCGCGGTACTTGCCGGGCGCCAGCGCGGGCAGGAAGGGGACGCTGCCGTAGCCGTTGTCGTTGACCATGTAGGCCGGCTTGCCGTCTTCGTCCGGACTCCAGACCACGGGGTCGCGGGCAAAACCCAGCGGGTTGGCCGGGTGCAGGGTATCGCCTTCGCGCTGGTACAGCGGGTGCACGATGCGGGCGCCTTGCGCGTTGGTCAGCAACAGCCAGACGCGCGGCGCCTTCAATTGCGCCGGCGCTTCGCCGCGGTTGGCCACGCTGAGGAGGAAGGTGCCGCCGTCCTCGCCGTTCCAGTCGCCCAGGGTGTCGGCGAGTTCCAGCTCCAGGCCGCCTTGCGGCGGATGCGCCGGCAGTTGATGCTTGTCCACGCGCAGATCGCCATAGCGCACCCATTTGAGGACGTCGCCCGCCGTCTTGCTGGCGTAGCGCACCTGCAGCCAGTCGCGCGGGCGGATCGCCACCACGTCCAGGTGCTCGCCTTCGGCGGCGGTCATCGCCGGCTTGGCGTTCACGTCGGGCGTGTCGTAGAGGTCCAGCTTGCTGACCGGCACGGTGCCGTCTTCCAGCGGGGATCCTTCGCCTTCGATGTCGATGCGTGCAGTCGAGCCGTCTTCGCGGAAGTGGTAGGTCAGCTCGGCCGGCGCGTCGTCCAGTCCGAACAAGGCCTGGGTGGACCACGACGTGGCGTGCACCGTGCCGTCAGGGCGCAGCACGTATTCCTCGGCGCCGTTGCTGGCGGCGCCGTAGCGGCAGCCCACGCTGATCCGGGCCTGCTTGTCGTCGAACACCGGATTGACGAAGCCCCGGCAGGGACTCGTCTTGTCGGGGTGCTGGATTTCCTGGAAGGTGCCGGTGGCGGGCCGGTACAGGAACAGGCGGGTGATGAGCTGCGTGCCGCCTCCGCTTTGCCCCAGCACCAGGTCACGGTAGCCGTCGTGGTCGATGTCCACGGATGCCATCTGGTCGACTTCCTCGTCGTCGAAGCTGGCGAGCTGCTGCTCGGGTCCGTTGCCCACGCGCACGGTGGCGCGCTGGGCGTCGCCGCCGCTGATCTTCACCACGCCCGACATCCCGGCCTTGATGGGGTAGGGATAGTCGCGCGGGGCGGCTTGCGCCTGTACGCCTTGCCCCTGCAACGCCAGTGCCGTTATCGCGCCCGCAAGCAGTATTCGTTTCACCCGCCTCTCCCCAGCTTCGAATCGAGGGGGGCAATATACCGCAGCCGATTGCGGGAAAACGAGCAGTGCGCCGTCGGGGGCGGCCCGTCATCCTGGGTAGAATCGAACGATGCGCAATGTCTGCGCAGGTGCTGTCCCGCCACCCTCCATGAACCTGCCGTTCCCTATCCGCCAAGAATGTCCGCCGGGCGCCTGTATGTGCGACCGCGAACGGCTGCTGGCCGATCCGGCCGCCGACATCCGTATCCTGCGCCTGACCAAGGAAGAGGAAAAGCGGCTGGTGGCGCGGCTGGAAAGCATTGCCAGCCTGGAGGACTTGCGCGCCATGCAGGGGCGGATCCAGGCGCAGTTGGGCATCGTGATCCGCATCACGCCCAGCGACAACGAAGTGCGCACGTCGCGCGGCATCTCGATCCAGCTGGACGACGCGCCGGGCCTGTGCCGCAAGACGCGCACCGCGCTGCCTGCCGCCATCCGCCGCGGCTTCGACAACAAACCCGAAATCGTCTATGCGCTGCTGAACGAGCGCGATCTGCTGAGCGGCACCTGATCAGGATTTCTTGCCGGGTTCGCGGCAGGGCGTCAGCGGCACCACGGCGGACGGCGTGCGGCCGGCCTCAGGCCGGGTCGCCGGCTTCTTGCCGCTGCGCACGGGGTAGGACAGCAGGACGGCGCTGCCAGCTTCCAGCCTGGGCGACGTTGCAGAGCCATAGGCCACCGTCCAGCCGCGCACGGCCAGCGGCGCCAGCGTGTACTGCAGGGCCGAGCCGGGCGATACGTGCGCGACCTTGCCTGCGAACAGCTCTTGCTGGGGCGTTTCCGTGCCGTCTACGGCGGAATACGTGACGATGCTGTCCAGCGCGGCCGATTCTTCATGGCGCGCCAGGATGGCGGTCTTGTATTTGCCGGGGGGAATGTCGGCCAGGCTGACGGTCAGGGCTTCTTTGGCCTGGCCGCCGCCATCCAGCCGGACGCCGGTGACGTCGACGCGCGTCAGCGGCGCCGTACCGGTATTGCGCACGCGCACGCTGTACTGCCCCGAGGTGCCCGTCACCGTGCAGACTTCCACGCCGGAAGGGCTTGGGGAAGCGTGCGCCAAGGCCGTGGCGCCTGCGGATAGCAGGGCGGCCAGGGACAACGTCAGGGCTGAGGCAGATCGGGTGGGCACGGCACGCTCCTTGAGGGAGGCAGCGTGCCGGGTGGCGCGTTGCCAGCCTTATTACACCACTTGGCGTCCCGGAGCCTCGGCCGCTTGCTGGCGTTTGCCCGCCAGCCAACTCAGGATCAGCGCCAGGACCAGCAGGCCGGCGATGATGAAGCCCCAGATGATCCAGCCCAGCACCGAGATCAGCGTGCCCAGGCTGCCGGCCACGGGCAGGATCTGGTTCACGCCCTGTGCGGCCCAGACCAGGCCGCCTTGCAGCGACTGCAGCCAGGCCGGGTCGACCCAGCCGGCGGCCCAGGCGGGCGCCACCCATTGCGACGTGTCCAGCGCCGTGCCCGGCACCTGAGCGGTGGCGATGGTTGCCAGGACCCAGTCGGTCAGTTGCAAGGTCAGCGCTACCAGCCCGGTCCAGAGTGCGGCAAGCACGGCAAAAGCGAGCCAGATGAATTTTTTCATTGCAGTGGTACTCCGATTTCAAAAGAGGGTCCACGATAAAGCGGATTCTATTTCTGAAAAACCAGAGTAGCTGTGACAAACATTAAGAAAAAACCGAAGTCTTGGCATGTGCCAGCACCGCCTGGACCAGGGGGTGGTGCTGCCCGCGGCGGTTGCGGATGGCGTGGATTTCCTCTTGCACATCGTCGCAGCGGGCCAGGGGGCGCAATCCGCGCAACAGGCCGATGTCGTCCCCGCCCAGCCGGCTAAGCGGAAATACGCCCAGGCCCCGGGCGGCAAACACCGACATCAGCGCGCTGTCTTCGAATTCGCCCACCACGTTGGGAAAGACGCCTTGTTCGTTGAACCAGCGGTCCAGGGTCTGGCGCAGCACGGAGTGGCCGGTGGGCAGCAGTACGGGCAGGCGCTCGAGGCAGCGCGGGAAGTCCAGCGTGTCGGACTTGCGCACCAGCCGCGCCGGGCCGTACCAATCTACAGGGGAGGACACCAGGCGGTCGCTGGTCAGCCGCAGGTTGGGGTTGGCGGGCGCGCCCTGGCCGGCCAGCACCAGGTCCAGGTGGTGCTGGGCCAGTTCGCCCAGCAGTTCCTCGACCTCGCCTTCGTGGCAGGTCAGGCGCAGGTCCGGGGTGTCCAGCACGGGGCCCAGCAAGGCGTGCGCGGCCAGCTTGGAAATACCGTCGGACAAGCCCACCGACAGCCGGATGACGGGCTTGGTGGCCGCGGCCCGCACTTCCTGGGGCAGCACATGGCCGATCTGGAAGATCTCTTCTGCCCGGGCGAAAGCGGCCTTGCCAGCGTCGGTCAACGCCACGCCGCGGCCGGCGGGCTTGAGCAGCTGGTGGCCCAGGTTCTTCTCCAGTTCGCGCACCTGGGCGCTGATGGTCTGGATGGCCATGTCCAGCCGTTCGGCTGCGCGGGAAAAGCCGCCTTCCTTGGCGACCATCCAGAAATAGTACAGATGGCGGTAGTTCAGCATGATCGAGCTCACTTCGGTTTTTTCGAACCTTAACTCACTTTCAGGCTGATTTCTCCATCTGGCCCGTATCCGGATGATGGGCACCTTCGAACACAGCGGGGCATTCATGGATACTTTGATCACCTTCTTCATGGCCGATTTTCTGGGGACACCGACCTGGAGTTGGCTGCTATTCATCGGCATCGTCGTCAGCTTGCTGGTCTTTGACCTGGGCGTGCTGCACAAGGAAGACCGCGAAATCGGCGTGCGCGAAAGCCTGTTGCTGTCGGCCGGCTACATCAGCGCGGCGCTGCTGTTCGGCGCCTGGGTCTGGTGGCAATTGGGCGCGGCCAGCGGCATGGCGTACTACACCGGCTTCATGATCGAAAAGTCGCTGTCGATGGACAACGTCTTCGTGATCGCGCTGATCTTCAGCTTCTTCGCGATTCCGCGCCAATACCAGCACCGCGTGCTGTTCTGGGGCATCCTGGGCGTGATCGTGCTGCGCGCCATCATGATCGGCCTGGGCGCCGCGCTGGTCAGCAATTTCGGCTGGTTGCTGTACCTGTTCGGCGCATTCCTGGTGTTCACGGGCATCAAGATGTGGATGATCGCGGACCAGACGCCCGATATCGCGACCAACCCGATTTTGAAGTTCTTGAAGCGCCACATGCGCGTCACGGAAGGCCTGCGCGGCAACGCGTTCGTGGTGACCGAGACGGATCCGGCTACGTCGAAGAAGGTGCGTTTCGCGACGCCGCTGCTGCTGGCCCTGGTGCTGATCGAATTCGTGGACCTGGTGTTCGCGGTGGACTCGGTGCCGGCGATCTTCGCCATCACGACCGACCCGTTCATCGTCTACACCAGCAACATCTTCGCCATCCTGGGCTTGCGTGCGCTGTACTTTGCGCTGGCGGCGATGATCCACCGCTTCCACTACCTGAAGTACGCGTTGGCGCTGGTCCTGGTGTTCATCGGCACGAAGATCTTCCTGGTCGGCTTCATCGGCAAGGTGCCGGCTGCGATTTCGCTGGGCGTGACGTTCAGCCTGATCCTGGGCGGCGTGCTGTTCTCGCTGTGGAAGACCCGGTCCGCCGAACTGAAGGCGCAGTAAACCGTCAACGCAGCAACGCAGTGGAAAACCCGCCGGCTGGCCCCGGCGGGTTTTTCTTTTCAGGTTTGCCATATTGTTTGAATATGACTTTGTTGTTATCCAGATATTTGTAATATGGATACGGCAGGCGTAGAGTCCAACCGTACACAGTCGTCCGGCAAGGAGCCGTCATGAGCAACAACAGTTGGTCCGCCAAGCAGTATTCCGCTTTTGAAAACGAACGCACCCGGCCGGTGCGCGATCTGGTGGCCGCGTTGCCCAATCCGTCCGTCGGCCTGGCCGTGGACCTGGGCTGCGGCCCGGGCAATTCCACCGAGGTGCTGGCCAGCCGCTATCCCGACGCGAAAGTCATCGGCATGGACAGCTCGGAAGACATGGTCCAGGCCGCCCGCAAGCGCCTGCCCGCGCTGGAGTTCGAACTGGCCGACATCGCCACGTGGAATCCGCCGCAGCAGTACGACGTGATCCTGGCGAACGCGGCGCTGCAATGGGTGCCCGACCACGCGACGCTCTACCCCCGGTTGGTCGGCAAGCTGGCGCCGGGCGGCATCCTGGCCGTGCAGACTCCCGACAACCTGGAAGAACCTGCGCACCGCCTGGCGCGCCAGGTGGCGGGCGAAGCGCCGTGGGCCGCAAAGACGGGCGAGGTGAAGCATCCGCCGCGCCATAGCGCCGCCTGGTACTACGAATTGCTGAAGCCGCATTGCGGCGTGCTGGACGTGTGGCGCACGACTTACCACCACCCGCTGGCGGGCGCCGCCGCGGTGGTGGAATGGTTCAAGGGCACGGCCTTGCGCCCCTATCTGGACAAGCTGGATGCCGCCGAGCAGGCCAGCTTCCTGGCGCGCTATCAGGCGCTGATTGCCGAGGCCTATCCGGCGCTTGCCGATGGCACGGTGCTGCTGCCGTTCCCACGGCTGTTCATCGTGGCGGGTCCGAAGCAGGCGTAAGGGCGCGGCGCGGGACGGCCGTGGCGGGGCGAGTGGCTTGTGTGATAATGCGAACCATTCATAATTAGCCCGTGCCTTGCGCACGCCCCGACTGATCCGTCCCGTGCTTGAACGCTACTACCAAGAGCTGATCGGCTTTTTCACGCGCGCCTTGCGCTGCCGCGACAACGCGTCGGACGTGGTTCAGGAAAGCTACGCCCGCGTGCTGGGCCTGGAGCTGCGGGCCGGGCTGCTGGCCGAGCCGCGCGCGCTGCTGTATCGCGTCGGCAAGAACCTGATCATCGACGAAGCGCGCCGCAAGCGCGCCGAACAGGCGATGCTGGACACGCTGGCCGTGGTGTCGCCGGCGATCGCGCCTGGCGCCGACCGCGTGGTCAGCGCACGCCAGGAAGCCGAGCGCCTGCTGGCGCGGCTGGCGGTCATGCCCAGGAAGCGGCGCGAGGTCTTTCTGATGGTGCGCGTCTATGGCCATACACACGCAGAGACTGCGCAGCATCTGGACCTGAGCATCGCGGCGGTGGAAAAGCACGTCGTGCGCGCGGTGCTCGATTGCGCTGCGTGGCAGGAAGGGGCGGACCGTGCATCGCCCTGACACCACGCTGCAACCCACGCCCGGGATGATCGAACGGGCGTTGACCTATCTGACCCGCATCACGGGCGGCGACGCCGCCACGGCCGACAAGGCGCGCCGGCATCTGGCGGCCTGGCTGGCGCAGGACGCGCGCCACCAGGCGGCCTGGATGCGGGCCGAACGGCTGTGGGCCGCCGATGGCGCGGTCACGGAGGCCCTGCAGTCCTATCTGCCGAAACCGCAAGCTGCGGCGCCAAGCCGGCGTGCCTTGCTGCGCGCGTTTGCGGGCGGCGGGCTGGCGCTGGGCTTGGGATCGCTGCTGCGCTGGCAGGAGCCGCAGGCGCTCTACCGGCTGGGCATCCAGACCGCCCGGCGTGAAGTCCGGTCGCTGGGTTTGCCCGACGGCACCGTGCTGGAGGTGGATGCCGGCACGCGCGCCAGCGTTGCCTACTACCGCGACGCGCGCGAACTTACGTTGACGCAGGGCCAGGTGTATCTGGACGTCCGGTCGGAACCCGGCAGGCCCTTCGTGGCGCGCACGCCGTGGGGCACGGTCAAGGTGGTGGGGACTGCATTCAGCGTCAGCGCGCGGGCGGGCGTGATGCGGGTGCAGGTCGAGCGCGGATTGGTGCGCGTGTGGGGGCGGGACGGCTCGGGCGAGGGGCTGCTGTTGCAGCCGGGGCAAATGGTGCGCACGGCGCCCGCCGGGCTGGACCGCGTGCGCGAGGTGTCAGACGGCACGCACGAAGCCTGGCGACAGGGCTGGCTGGCCTTCGACGCTACGCCGCTGGCCGAGGCCGTGGCGCAATGGAACGCGTGGAGCGAACAGCCGATCGAACTGTCGGCCGATCCGGCGTTGCAGGCGATGCGCGTTACCGGCAGTTTCCCGGCGCGTGAGCCGGCGCGCTTCCTGGCGGCGCTGCCGGGCGTGCTGCCGGTCGCGATCGAGAGTGTGGCCGGGGGCGGGGCGCGCATCGTTCGCGCCGCCCGAAAATAATTGTCCGGTAAACCGCGGCTCGTTCGTTTTCATGGTCAGAACCTTCCCTAGGATTGACCATGAACGAACGCAAGACCAACAAGACTCGCCTGGCCCCGCCGCGCGCAACGCGCCGCTTCCTGATCCGCAGCCTCTTTGCCGCATCGATCGGCGCGGCCAGCGCGGCCGCCGCCGCCCAAACCGCCGTCGTTGATGTCGACCTGCCTGCCGGCGCCCTGTCCCAGTCGTTGAACGCGCTGGCGCGCCAGAGCGGCACGCCCATTCTGGTCGAGGCCAGCGTGGTGGCGGGCCGCAGCGCGGCCGCGGTGTCTGGCCGCATGACGGTGATGCAGGCCGTCCAGGCCTTGCTGGCCGGCACGCGCCTCGCCGCGCAAGAGCAGCGCGGCGCCATCGTGGTGCGGCCGGCTGGCGAAGACGCCGCCACGCTGGAAACCGTGACGGTGACGGGTGCGGGTGTTGCCGAGAACGCCTGGGGGCCGGCCCCGGGGCTGGTGGCCTCGCGTAGCGCCACGGGCACGAAGACCGACACGTCCATTCTTGAGAATCCGCAATCGGTCAGCGTCGTGACGCGCAAGGAAATGGATGCCCGCAACGTGCAGACGGTGACGGAAGCCATTCAGTACACGCCGGGCGTGTCGGTCGACCAGCTGGGCATGGACAACCAGATCGAATGGATTTCGCTGCGCGGCTTCAGTTCGCCCTCGTCGTATCTGGACGGGCTGCGCCTGGGGCCGATCTGGCAGAGCGAGCCTTTCGGCCTGGAACGCGTGGAAGTGCTGCGCGGCCCGGCGTCGGTGCTGTACGGCGAGAGCGGTCCGGGCGGGCTGACCGGCATGATCAGCAAGCGGCCGTCCGCCGAGCGCGCGGGCGAAGTGCAATTGCAGGCCGGCAACCAGGACCGGTTCCAGGGCGCCGTCGATCTGACCGGCCCTGTCGGCGAGACCGACGAATGGCTGTACCGCGTGGTCGCCCTGCAGCGCGACAGCAATACCGCCGTGGACTACGTGAAGAACGACCGCGTGTTCCTGGCGCCGTCCTTGACTTGGCAGCCCAGCGCCGCCACGCGCCTGACGCTGCTGACGCAGTACCAGCGGGACAAGATCGGCTTCCTGCCGCAATATCTGCCCGCTGACGGCACCCTGCACGACAACCCCCACGGCAGCGTGCCGCGTAGCCGCTATGTGGGCGAGCCGGACCGCGAACACTATCTGCGGGACCAGACCGCCGTGGGCTACAGCCTGGAACACTCGTTCAACGACACCTTTTCGCTGCAGCAGAACGCGCGCTACACGCGAGTGCATCAGGAGTTCGACACGGTGACCGGCAACGGCCTGCTGCCCGACCGCCGCACCTTGCGCCGCCGCCTGTTCGACGCCGACCAGACGTCCTACGACATCAATGTCGATACGACGCTGACGTCGCGCTTTGCGACGGGGGCGCTGACGCACACGCTGCTGACCGGCGTGGAGTATTCGCGCCAGCGCTACGACAGCCTGAACTGGATCTGCGGCACCGCCGAATGCGCGCCGCCCATCGATCTGTTTAATCCCGTCTACGGGCAGACCATCCAGCGCCCCGACCTGCCGGTCACCGATGCCCTGCAGCATCAGGAGCGCCTGGGTGTCTATGCGCAGGACCAGATCCGCCTGGGCCGCTGGACCTATACGCTGGGCGGGAGATGGGACCGCGTCCGGCAAAGCATGATGGACCGCCTGTCGGACACCGCCACGCGCAGTGCTGACCACGCCTTCACGGCACGCGTGGGTGCGGCCTATCTGTTCGACAACGGCGTCACGCCTTACGCGAGCTACTCCGAATCGTTCCAGCCCACGTCGGGCCTGATCTATCCCAGCTCGCCCGCCAAGCCGACGACCGGCAGGCAGTACGAGGTGGGCGTGAAGTATGAGCCCGCCGGGCACAACAGCTTTGTCGGCGTCGCCCTGTTCGACGTGGCCCAACGCAACATGGCCACGACGGATCCGGTGAACCCGGGTTTCATCGTGCAGTCCGCCGAAACGCGCGTGCGCGGCGTCGAGCTGGAAGGCAAGCTGGAACTGAGCCGCCAGTTGAGCGTGCTGGCCTCCTACACCTACACCGACGCCGAGTACAAACGCAGCAACGACGGCTACGAAGGCAACCAGGTCAGCATCACCCCGCGTTCGCAGGCGTCCGCGTGGGTGGACTACGCCTTCACCGACGCGCTGGCGGGCCTGTCGGCCGGCGCTGGCGTGCGGTACGTGGGCAAGCGCTACGGCAACGCGTCCAACACGATCGAACTGGCGTCCTACACGCTGGTGGACGCCGCCTTGCGCTATGACCTGCGCACCTTCGGCGGCCAATGGCGCAACGCGTCCGTCGCGCTGAACGTGAACAACCTGTTCGACAAGGATTACGTCGGCGTGTGCCTGAGCAACACGCGGTGCTATTTCGGGGCGCCGCGCACCGTCATGGCCACCGTCACCTATCGCTGGTGACGGCGCGCGGCGCGCAGGGCTATTGCCAGCCGCCACCCAGCGACCGGTAAAGATCCACCAGCGCCAGCGACACAGCGGCCTGCGTGGACACGCGGGCCTGGTCGCTGGCCAGCACGGCGTTCTGCGCGCTGAGCACATTGACGAAGTCCGACGCGCCGGCGGCATATTGGCGCTGCGCGTTGACCAGGGCGCGGCGTGCGCTGGCCGACGCGCGTTCCAGGCTGGCGTGCGCCAGCTGCTGCGCTTGATAGGCGGTCATCGCGTTGTCGACTTCATGCCAGGCGGCAAGCACGGTCTTTTGGAAGAGCAGGGCGGCTTCCTGCGCTTGCGACTCGCGCAGCCGCAGCCGGCCGCGCAGGCGGCCGCCCTCGAACAGCGGAATGCGCAGCGCCGGGCCCACGCCGAAGATGCCGGCGTTGTCCGTGTCCAGGTCCCGCAACTGCAGGGCCTGAAACCCGAGGTTGCCAGACAGCGTGATGCGCGGATAGAAGTCGCCCTCGGCCACGCCGATGGCGGCCACCGCCGCATGCAGCGTGGCCTGCGCGCGGCGGATGTCGGGCCGGCGTTCAGCCAGTTCACTGGGCATGCCCACCGGTACCCGCACGGGGCCGCCGGGAATCGGCGCCGCCACCGCCAGCCGTTCGTGCAGCGCATGCGGAGGCTGCTCAAGCAACAGCGCCAGCGCATTCATCAATTGATCCACCCGCAACACCAGCGGCGGGACGGCTGCTTCTATCGCCGCTGCCTGTGCGTCGGCCTGCGACACGTCCAGTTCGGTGGCGACGCCTTCACGCTGGCGCAGGCGGGTCAACGCCAGGTTGTGATTGGCGTTGTCCAGCGTCTTGTTCAAGACGGCCAGTTGGTTCTGCGCGCCACGCAGCAGGATGTAGTTGCGCGCGGTCTCGGCGCGGATCGACAACACTACGGCGCGTTGCGCTTCCAGCGCCGCTTGCGACTGTGCGCCCGACTGTTCGACTTCGCGCCGGACTCGGCCCCACAGGTCCAGTTCCCAACTGGCGTCCACGCCCGTTTGCCAGAGGTTGAAGGATGAGCGGCCGTCGCGCCCCGACGGATCGGCCAGGCCGGCCTCGCTGTTCTGGCCGCGCTGGTAGCTGGCGCCGGCGCCCACGCGGGGCAGGGCGTCGGCTTTGGTGATGCCCAGCGCGGCCCGGCTTTGCCGCAGGTGCTCATAGGCGATGCGGATGTCTACGTTGGCCGCGGTGGCTTCGGTGATCAATGCGGTCAGCGTCGGATCGCCGAAGCTGTCCCACCAGGAGGTGTTCAGGCTCTCTTGCACGGGGGCGCTGGGCGCCGGCGTGGCCGCAGGCTCACGCCATTGCGAGGGCAATTGCGCTTGCGGGGCGACGAAGTCGGGTCCGACCGCGCAACCGCCGATGCCCAGCAGCGTGGACAAGAGCAGCGCGCGCGAGATCAGGCGGTGTGTCATTGCGCGTCCCCGTGCAGCGTGGCCACGGTGTCGACCACGGCCTCGACGGACATGCCGGCGCGCAGCCGAGGCGCGTTGTCGGGCAGGGCGTCCAGCACGATCTTGACCGGCAGGCGCTGCGCCACCTTGGTGAAATTGCCCGTGGCGTTGCTGGGCGCCACGGGGGAAAAGCTCAGCCCCGTCCCAGGCGCGATGCTCTGCACCCGGCCATGCAGCGGCGCGTCGGGATAGGCGTCGACGGTGATGGTCGCGGTCTGTCCCGGCCGCATATGCGTCAGTTGCCGTTCGCGGAAATTCGCCACCACGTAGGCCTGCTGCAACGGCACCACGGCAAGGATTGCCGTGCCCGGGCTGACATAGGCCCCCACGCGCAGCGCGCGGCGGCCGATCGTGCCGTCGATGGGCGAGGTGATTTGCGTGTACGACAGATTCAGGTCGGCGCGATCCTTCAAGGCCTGGGCGCGTTGCAGTCCCGCACGGGCTGCATCGCGCTGCGCGACCAGCACCTCTTGCTGCTTGCGGGCGGCCTGCAACGTGGCCAGGTGCTCGGCCTGGCGCGCCTGCGCCATCTCCAGCCGGCTTCTGGCCTGTTCAAACACCTGTTGCGTGCCCGCGCCTTCGCTGGCCAGACGGCGATGCCGCTGGAGTTCGCTTTCGGCGTAGCGGATGTCCGCCAGGTCGGCGCGGGTGACGGCGTGGGCCTGGTCGATCACGGCTTGCTGGCGTTCCAGCGTGGCGGCCGCGTTGGACAGCTGCGCGGCGGCGACGGCCAATTCGGCGCTGGCCGCGGCCAAGGCCGCCTGGTAGTCGCGGTCGTCGATGCGGGCCAGCAATTGGCCTTGCTTGACGTCCTGGTTGTCGTCCACGAGCACGGCGTCGATGAAACCGGAGACTTGCGGCGCGACAATGGTGTGATCCGCGGTGATGGTGGCGTCGTCAGTGGATTCGGTGGCGGTCGAGGCGGACCATGACCAGCCGCCGTAGGCGAGCAGGCCCAGCGCGGCAAGCGCCGCGGTACGGGGGAGGAGGGTGCGTAAGGAAAGTGTCGTCATCAGGGACTCGATGTCAGGTTGCGGCGCGAGGCGGATAGATCCGGGTCGCGACAAAGGGAATCAGGAGGATCAGCAGCACGGCCACGCCGGCCATGCACAGATAGAGATCGGCGGAGGTCAGCACGGCGGCCTGTTCCTGCACGCGCCGGGACAGCGCCGCCGTGCTTTCGCCGCCGAGGCTCAAGGGAAAGTTGCCCAACTGGTCCGCCAGTTGGCTCGCGTGCGTGTTGCGGCGCCAGGTCGTCAGGGCGTCCAGCAGGCCGGTGGCGGCGACGGCTGCAAATCCCTTGATGGTGTTGAACCAGGCGGATGCGTAGGGGCCGTCCTGTGGCGCGAGGCCGCCGGTTGCCAGCATCAGCAAGGGGATGACGGCCATGGGCTGCGCGAAGATCTGCACGGCCTCCAGCAGATAGAACTGTTCGCGCGACCAGACGGGAGTCAGTTGGGAACCCAGGGCGCAGGACGCGGCCAGCAGCGCCAGGCCGCCCGCCAGCACCCAGCGGCAGTCGACCGCGCGCAGATTGCACAGCGCGGCGACCAGCGGCAGCGCGATCAGTTGCGGCAGGCCCATCGTCAACAGCACGGGTGCGGTTTCCAGGGGCCGATAACCCCGCAACTGCGCGAGGAAACTCGCGGGTATCAGGATGACGCCCAGCAGCACGATCAGCACGCCGCCCAGGGTCACGAGCGCATGGCTCAGGTTGCGGTTGCGCAAGAGCTGGATCTTGAAGAACGGCAGGGGATGGGACCATTCGTTGGCCATGAACAGCACCATCAACACGGCGCCGGCGCCCAGCAGGCAGGCGATGAGCGGCGAATTCAGCCAGTCCAGGCGGTCGCCCTGCACGAGGCCGATCACCAGCATGGCAAGGGCCGGCGCGCCAAGCAGCAAACCACGCCAGTCGAACAGGCGGAAGCGTTCCAGCTTGAGCGGATCTTGCGGCAGGCCTTTCCAGACCGCTGCCATGGCCAGCAGCGCGGGGCCCGCGGCCAACCAGAACGCCCAGCGCCAGCCTAGTACGTCGGTGCAGAAGGCTGCCAGCGGAATGCCCAGGCTGGGCGCGAACGTGGCGGTCAGCGCATAGCCGCCCAGGCCGTACAGCTTGATGTTGGCCGGAAGAAAGCGCAGCGCGACCGTCATCAACATCGGCGGCAATGCGCCGCCAGCCAGGCCCTGCAAGGTGCGCAACAGCAGCAGCACGGGCAGGTTGGGGGCAAAGGGGCAAAGGGCGCCGAATACCGCGAAGGCGGCAAGCGCCGCGACGGTGAACCGCCGCAGCGAAAAGGTGACCGAGCACCACGGGGCGAAGGCCATGGCGCAGACCGAGGCGGCCGCATACACCGCGACGAACCAGGTGCCCTGGTCGTAGCTGATGCCGAGCGCGCCGCGGATGTCGGGAAGCGCCATCTTGGTGACGTTCTCGTTGAGGCCGGCCAGGATGACGGCCAGCAGCACGCCGGACAGGCCGGTCAGGATGCGCGGGCCAAAGGCCGATGAAGGAGACTGCATGGGAATAACGCCTTGGAACACAGGAGCCATTCAGTCTAGGGAGATGCGTGCCTGCGAAACACCGGGCGCGGCGCAATGCAGGCTTGCGCCGCGTGCAAGGCTGGCGCATCCCGGCGCGGCGCGGCGAGGCTTGCGTGCAGCACAACGCTGGATTGCGCGGCAGGGGATTTATCACGGGGGGCGTTCAGACGACCATGGCGGCACTTGATAACCGCAAAGGAATTCCATGAACACGTTCCAACTTTCCACGCTAGCCCTGTGCCTGGCCCTGACGGGTGGCGCCGCGCACGCCGAAGGCAAGACCCGCGAACAGGTGCGCGCCGAATTGATGGAGGCCAAGGCTGCGGGCCTGGTCACGTACGGTGAACAGCAATACCCCGTCGACCTGCCAGCCACCAGCACGAAGACTGCCAGCCAGGTCCGCGAAGAATTGGCGGCCGCCAGGGCCGCAGGCATGGTGACGTTTGGGGAACTCGACTACCCGCCCAACGTGCCCGCGTCCACCGACAAGACCCGCGAAGCGGTGCAGGCGGAAATGCGCGAGGCCCGCGCGCGCGGCGTGATGAAGTCCGGCGAGCTGGACTATCCGCCCGTCACGTCCGATTTGTCCGCGAAGTAACGCGCGGGCGTCTTGCCCAGTGTTTTCTTGAACATCGTGATGAACGCGCTGACCGATTCGTAGCCCAGGTCTTCGGCGGTGCGTTGCACCGACACGCCCGCGGACAGGCGCTGCAAAGCCAGGATGATGTGCAGTTGCTGGCGCCAACGCCCGAAACTCATGCCGACTTCCTGCTGCACCAGGCGCGCAAGCGTGCGTTCGCTCATGGCCACCCGCTTGCCCCATTCCGCGACCGTGCTGCGGTCGGCGGGGTCGGCGTTCAAGGCACTGGCGATCTGGCGCAGGCGAGGGTGGTCCGAGAGGGGCAGGTGCAGATGTTCGGTGGGCATGCGTGAGAGCTGCTCCACCAGCACGTCCGCCAGCTTGCGGTTGGCGGCGGTGGTGGTGTCTGAAGGCGGCAGATCGGCCAGGTGCACGATCAGCTCCCGCACCAAAGGCGAGATCGCCAGGGTGCAGCAGGCGGAAGGCAGGCCGGGCGTGCCGGCCGGCACGAACAAGAAGCAGACGCGCCCGTTGGCCGTGACGCGATTGCTGTGCGGCACGCCGCCCGGAATCCACACGCCGCATTGCGGCGGCACCATCCACAGCCCCTGGGGGACCGAGCAGGTCACCCCGCCGCGCAGCGACAGCACCAATTGGCCCATGGGGTGGTGATGGGTGGGCGATTCGCTGTCCTGCTCGGCCGCATGCACCGGCATGGCGAAGGTCCACTGCGCGGCGGCATTGGGATCGAAGGCGGGCGGTGGGGAATGGCTGTGATGCATGGCGATGACGCCGAGGGGCAGGTTGGCAGGATTCAGGGATAGTTTGTCATTGTCTCGAAATTCGGTAAAGCGGCGCGTGCGTAAGCTAAGGCCTCTGAAATGCGGTTTTTTTCCGCATTGGCTTTTGATTTCACAGATTGCTGCCATGACTCACATTCCTTCCCACACTCGCCCCACCAGCCGCCCGGTGCTGCTGATCGCGGGCATGCTTTGCATCGCCATGGCGCTGCGCGCGCCGGTTACCGGCGTGGCGCCGCTGATCGGCATGATCCGCGAACAACTGGGCCTGTCGTCGACCGCCGCCGGCATGCTGATCACCCTGCCGCTGCTGGCGTTTGCCGTGGTGTCGCTGTTCGGGGCGGGGCTGGCCCGCCGCTTCGGGCTGGAGCGCGCGCTGTTCGGCGCGCTGCTGCTGATCGCCTTGGGCATCGTTGCGCGCACGCTGGGCGCGTCCTGGGGGCTTTATGTGGGCACCGCCATCATCGGCGCGGGCATCGCGATCGGCAACGTCCTGCTGCCCAGCCTGGTCAAGCGCGACTTTCCGCAGCGCGTGGCCGGGTTGACGTCGGCCTATGTGCTGACCATGAGCATCGCCGCGGGTGTGGCGTCCGCCGTCGCGATTCCGCTGGCCAGCCTGTCGACGGGCGGATGGCGCTTTTCAACGCTGTGCCTCGTCGTAGTACCCGCGGTCAGCCTGCTGCTGTGGCTGCCGCAGCTGTCCAATCACACGGCGCCGGCCTCGACGACCACGCATGCGCCGCACGGCGCCCGCCTGTGGCGTTCGCCGCTGGCCTGGCACGTGACGCTCTACCTGGGCATCAATTCCTTCGTGTTTTACGTCGCGGTGAGCTGGCTGCCCGCTATCCTGCTTGATGCCGGGTATTCGGCCGAACGCGCGGGTTCGCTGCACGGGCTGCTGCAACTGATGTCCGCCGGCCCCGCCTTGTTCCTGGCGCCGGTGGTGCGCCGCTTGAAGGATCAGCGCGGCGCGGCGTTCTGCTCGGCGGCGGCCTCGTTCGTGGCCCTGCTCGGCCTGATCGCGGCGCCCGGCTGGGCCACGCTCTGGATCGTGCTGCTGGGTCTGGGCACGGGCGGCGGCATCATCCTGGGCCTGGCCTTTGTGGGCTTGCGCGCCAGCCACGCGCAGCAGGCCGCCGCGCTGTCGGGCATGGCGCAGTGCGTGGGCTATCTGTTTGCGGCCTCCGGCCCCGCCGTGGTGGGCGCCTTGCATGACCGGCTGGACAGCTGGAGCGTGGCGCTGGGCGCATGCGCCGCCTTGTGCGTGGCAATGGCAATCATCGGCCTGTATGCCGGACGCGCGCTGCAGATCGGCGGGTTCCGCGAGCACGCCGCGCGGCCGGCGCCAGCCGCGCACTGATGCGGACCCGAGCCGTCACATGGGTTCGGCGTGGGATTTCCACAGGCGCACCAGCGTATCGGGCGCATCCGTTTCCGGCACGTCGAAACTGACGGCCGTCTGGTCGTCGCGGTCCATCACCATTTCGATGTGGAAGTAGCGCTGATCGCCGCCGCCTTGCCCACATTCGGGCACGGCCAGCGGGGCGGCGCGTTGCAGGGCGTCGCACACGTCCTGACGCACGCCGGGCGGGCAGGTTGACAGGTTGATACTGCGGGGTTGCGACAGGCCGGGCAGGTAGGCCAGGCCGCCTTCTCGGCTTAGCCGCACCAGCAGCACGAGGTCCAGCGGAGGCAGCTCGATCATGACAGCACTCCCACGGCCGCCCAAGCCTGGCCGATGGCTTTCTGCACGGCCGCGCCATGGCGTTCGGCGGCCACCGTCAGCGTCAGGGCGGCAAAGGCCTTGAAATCGGCATCGTGGCGCAGGCGCTTGTCACACAGCGTGTCGTACCAGACTTGCCCGGCGCCTTTCCACGCGGGCCCGTCCAGCGTGGTGGCGGCCAGGAAGAAGGCGCGGTTGGGGATGCCGGAATTGATGTGCACGCCGCCGTTGTCGCGCGGCGTGTCGGCGTAATCGCGCATGTGCCCGGGTTGCGGATCCTTGCCCAGCAACGGGTCGTCGTAGGCGCTACCGGGCTCGGCCATGGAGCGCAGCCCGCGGGCACTGACTTTTTCGGTGAACAGTCCGGCGCCCACCAGCCAGTCCGCCTGTCGGGCCGTCTGGCCCAGCGCGTACTGCTTGACCAGTGCGCCGAAGACATCGCACAGCGATTCGTTCAGCGCGCCGGATTGGCCCTGGTAGAGCAGACCGGCTTCGGTATCGATGACGCCGTGCGTGAGTTCATGGCCGATGATGTCGACGGCGATCGTGAAGCGGTTGAAGACTTCGCCGTCGCCGTCGCCGAACACCATCTGCGCGCCGTTCCAGAAGGCGTTGTCATAGTCTTCGCCATAATGCACGGTGCCCACCAGCGGCAGGCCATGGCCGTCGATGGAGTGGCGCTTGTAGATGTCCCAGAACAGCTTGTACGTGGCGCCCAGGTGCGCATAGGCTTCATCCACTGCCGCGTCGCCGCTGGCCGGTCGGCCTTCGGCGCGCGCCAGCGTGCCGGGCAGGGTGGTGGTGTTGTCGGCGTCATGCACGGCACGTTGCGGCGTGCCGCCAGGCGCGGCGTGGCGGGTGGGGGCAAGGGTGGCGCGTGGTGGCTGTTCGGCCATCTCGCGCAAACTGCGCTGTTGCTGGTCGATGATCAGCGTCTTGACGGCCGGCATGCTGACGCGGGCGTCAGTGTGTTGGGCCAAGCGGTCCAGCACGTAGGGCGGGATCACGCCGATCAGCGGGGCGGACTCGGAAGGACGTGGCATAGTCGGTCTCTGTCGTGGGAGCCGGGCCAGTGGCACGGTGCAGGCAAGACTACGGTAGCAGAAGGCTTCGGCCCGAGGACGTAACAGTGTGCGGCCTGATGCGAGCGCTGCCTACGCGTGCGCCTCGACAGGGATGCGCGGTGCCGGTAAGGTTCGCCGGTTCCTGTTCTTCGGTTTTGACATGTCATTGACCTCGTACCGCATTCAATCCATCGCGTTGACCGACACGCATCTGCTGCTGACGTTGGCCAACGGCCACACGTTGCCCGAACCGATCAGGCGCCACATCCGCCTGGAAAACGCGACGCCTGCCGAACGCGAGCAATGGCAATTGGTGGATGACGGCTTTGGCGTGGTCTGGCCCGCGCTACTGGAGCCCTCGGCCGAGGGCATGATGAATGTGCACGACCTGTTGTGGGACCAATGCTACGAGCAGGCCATGGCGAGATTGGCCGCGGCCGAATGGCAGCTGGACCGCCTGTCGCGGGTCGACCAGGAGCTGGTGGCGCTATGGCGGATGGAAGCCGACATCAACAACGGCGGCTTCATGCAGTTCCTGTGCAATTGGGGCGACCCGACCTGCCAGTTGGCCCTGCAGGCCTTGCGCAAGGTGGGCGCCACGCACATGCTGGCCGTGCTGTCGCGCATGCGTGGGCTGATCGACCGCTTCGAGGCCTCGCCCGAGGTAGTGGAGCTGAACGACATTTACGGCGCGATGACCGACGCCGAACAAGAAGAAATGGAAGCGCTGGACCACGCATTCTGGGAATATCCCGACCGGTTGTCCCGGTTGGGGTTGCAGGTTTACGGGGCGATCCTTCAGCCTTGAATCTGTCTCAGTCCTTCGCGCTATCCACAGCCTTCATTGCCGCCAGCGCCGCGCGCAAGCCGGCGGCCGGGCTGCTTAAAGGGGCTTTATGCGAACGGGTCAATACGGCCGCGCCGGCCATCGATGACTGCGCCAGGGCCACGGCATCCGCGCCCTGCGCGTAGGCCTCTTGCGCCGCGTTCGCGATGGCGCGCAGATAGGCGTCCGTGTCTCCTGCCTTGAAGTGGTTCCAGGCGCCATCCACCAGGCGCACGTCCACCGTCGCACCCGAGTCCTCCGCCAGCGCTTCAAACAGCGCGCGGGTGGGTGTCATCGTCGTCGCGACTGCGCACAGCGCGACGATCGACAGGCCGGCGCGTATCGCCTCTTCTGCCAGCGCGCGGTCCACGCGCAGCACGGGGACGGCAAGCGTTGCCGACAATTCGTCCGCGACGGGCCCCAGCGTGGAACAGGTCAGCAGCACGACGTCCGCGGACGCCGCCAGCGCTTGAATCGCAGCCCGTGTGGCGCAGGCGACGTCGTCAGTCATACCGCCGGCCTGTTCCGCCGCTTCCAGCAGGTCGGCGCGCACGTGATGCTGCAGCGTGGCGCGTGCGGGCTCGCCGAATACGTCCTGCGCGGCGCGGTCGAAGACGGCGATATTGCTCTGGGCGGTATGCAGGCAGGCGATTCGCATGGACAAAGTCCCTTTCACAGGGGGAAAAACGGCCAAGCGTAGCAGAGTCCGAATGCTCAGCAACGTTCTGCAAAGTCTGGCAACACTCGCGCCCGATAGGGCCATCTATCCGTCCCCGGCTCGGGCTAGAATCCGATGCTTCTTTCCCGGGGGGGACGCTCGATGAGGTATTTCCTGATCTTGGTTGGCGCAGCAGTGGTCGCCTACTTGCTGGCCCGCGGCATCGCGGCCGTGCTCTCGGACCGTAAACGTTCAAAAACAGATAGGGACTCCAAGTGAAGCCGACAGACATTCAGATGGTCAAGACGATCGGCGCGGTCAAGCCGCGCAGCATCAAGGTCGCCATTGGCACCGGCATTCTCTTCCTGCTGATCCTGTTCCTGGCGTTCGGTTCGTGGTTCCAGGTAGACCAGGGCGAACGCGGCGTCGTGCTGCGCAACGGCAAACTCGTGCGCGTGTCCGAGCCGGGCCTGGATTTCAAGACGCCGTTCATCGACAACGTAATGACGGTGTCCGTGCGCGACCACACTTTTGTGTTTGAAAAGCTGGAGGCCTATAGCTACGACCAGCAGCCGGCGCACCTGCGGGTGTCCGTCACGTACCGTGTGCCGCCCGAGCATGTGGCTGAGCTGTATTCCGAATACGGCACCATCGGCAATCTGCAGATGCGCGTGCTGGAGCGCAAGACGCCGGACGCCGTGAAGAACGTGTTCGGCCAGTACACCGCTGTGCGCGCCATCCAGGAACGCCAGAAGCTGGGCCTGGACGTGAACAACGCCGTGTTGAAGACGATGGAAGGCGCACCGGTGCAGGTGGTGGGCGTGCAGATCGAAGAAGTGGGCTTCTCGCAAGCCTATGAGCATTCCATCGAACAACGCATGCTGGCCCAGGTGCAGATCGAGACCACGCGCCAGCAGAAGGAAACGGCGATGATCAACGCCGAGATCCAGGTGGTGAAGGCCAAGGCTGAAGCCGACGCGCGCCGTCAGCAGTTCACGGCTGAAGCCGACGGTATCCGCATGCGCGGCGAAGCCGAAGCGGCGTCCATCCGCGCCAAGGCCGAGGCGCTGGCCGCCAACACCAATCTGGTCAGCCTGAACGCGGTTGAAAAATGGGACGGCGTGCTGCCGGCCACGCAGGTGCCGGGCGCGGCATTGCCGTTCATCGGCATCAAATAGGCGCCGACGTGTAAGGAGGCGCCGGCATGGGCGGGGCCGCTTGCCGCCGGCGCGTGAAGTCCACAAGGCTGTCGCCCGACAATGCCTTGCTGTAGTACCACCCCTGCACGATGATCTCGGCAGGGGAATCCAGCGCCATCAGCTGCTGGTCCGTCTCCACGCCTTCCACGATGATCTGCAGGTTCAAGGCCTCGCAAAAGCGCAGCAGGCCGCTCATGACCAGCGCGCCTCGGTCGGAGCCTTGCGCGACCACGAAGCTGCGGTCGATCTTGACCGCGTCGATCTGGAATTGGTGCAGGTAGCTCAGGGCCGAATAGCCCGTACCGAAATCGTCGATGTACACCCGGGCACCGATCGCGTGCAGTCGGTCGAACGCGGTGTGCAGCGCCTGCGCGTCTTCGACCAGCGCGTCTTCCGTCAACTCCACCGAGATCTGTCCGCCGGCTTGCGCCAGCACCTTGATCAGTTTTTCCAGGTAGTCGTCGGAGGTCAGCGTGCCTGGCGTGACGTTGATGGTCATCGGCAGCACGAAATCGCGCTTGCGCCATTGCAGGCATTGCAGCACCGCCTGCCTGGCCACCCACAAGTCCACTTCGCGCATCAGGTCGGCCTGCGCCAGCCAGCGCAGGAATTCCATCGGCGCCTGTTGCGTGCCTTCCGGGCCGGTGGCGCGCAGCAAGGCCTCGCAGCCGGTGCACAGTCCGCTGCGCAATGACACCTGGGGCTGGAACTGCAAGTAGAAGTCGTATTGGCTGATCTCGCGGATGCGGGCGTTTTCGGTGGCCCGGTGTGCGCGGTCGGCGTAGATCTTCACGATGGGGTCGTGCGCGTACAGCAGCGATTCTTCCTGCAACCGGGGGAAGGTCGTATCCAGGGATTTGAAGTAGACGGTCGCGCTTTCCTGGCGCTGGCGTTCCTGCGCGACGACAAAGGGGGCGTACAGGCACATGCCGATGCCCACCAGCACGATCTGCAACGCCACGCCGGCCAGGCTGCCGCCTGCGGCGATATAGGCGTTGAACAGCACGGGCGACGTCAAGGGCAGTTCGGTGGAGGCGGTTGGCAACCAGCCCAGCTGCACGACGGCCAGCGCGATGATCGCATTGCTCACGGGCGCCAACACGAATGGAATGAGCAGGCGCGGGTTGAGGATCAGGGGCAGTCCGAACAGCAGGATCTCGTTCACGTTCAACAGCGACACCGGCAGGCTCGCCAGGGCCAGCACGCGCAATGATTCGTTGCGCGAGAACACCAGGATGGCGATCACCAGCGACATCGTCGCGCCCGATCCGCCGATGAACACGAAGGCGCCCAGCAGCGTGCTGTTCAACGCATACATGCCTTCATAGCCAGCGGCCTGGGTCACGGCGTTGAGCATGGCCGCCTGGTCCATCACGTCCATCACGGGCGCCATCGCATGGTAGCCATGGATGCCGAAGAACCACAGCAGGGAATCCAGGCCGGCGATCACCGCGCCGGAGGTGAAGGGATTGTCCAGCGAGGTGAAGTTCAACGGGATGTTGAATTGCGCCACGCCTGGAATGCGCAACGCGGCGGACAGCGTCACCAGGACCACGCCGGCCGTCAGCAAGCCGGGCACCACCATGTTCAACGTGTCACGCACGTTTTCGCTGATCAGTCCGTCCGGCGCCAGCCGTGTCCAGGGGCGCCGGTGCAGCCACGCCATCAGGGGCACAGTCAGCAAGGGGGACACGATGGCGATGAAAAGCACCAGCGTGGCTGCCGCCTGGGGATAAGGCGCCATCAGGCCGCTGGCCATCACCACGAACGACAGGCACAGGAACGCGGTGGGCAGATGGGGCAGGCGATACCGGAAGGACAGCATGTAGCCGATGGACGTGCCGGCCAGGATGGGCATGATGCCCGACAGCTTGTCGTGCACGCCGGTCAGCAGTTCGACCACGCTGGCGGGCATGCCGAATTGGCGGGCGACGACGGACAGGACGAGGAACAGGGCGGTGACCAGCAGGCACGGCAAGGTCCAGAGCAGGCCCTCGCGAATGGCGCGCAACGCGCTGGCGCTTGCCAGAGAGGCCAGCCGATCTTTCGGGTTGCGAGGCAAGATCGATTTCGGCATGGAGGTCTGCCCAAGGTCCCGAGCAGGCGAACAAGTGCTCGGTCCCGTGTTTGTAAGAATATTTTGCTACATCCTAGCCGCTGTTTTCCCGATTTAGCAATCGATATGGCGCGCAATCCTAGGGATTCCCCTCTGTCAAGAAATGCAAAGCGGGCGCAAGGTGGCAGTACAGGCTCGATGGAGCGCTATACGATCAAGCGGTTGCACACCCGATTCGCGGGGTAGGCGCACCAGCCAATAAGCTTCAATGAGGAGACATGGATGTCTCAGTTGGATTGGACGTCCGGCGATACCGCGCCGGAACGGCAGGGTTATTACGAAACACGGTTCGACACGGGACGCACTGCCATCACGCTGTACAGCGTGCTGGGTTGGATGCCGGTGAAGACACCCGGCAACATGGTGAGTTGGCGGCCATTGCCGCCTGCGGCCGAGAAGGAAGAAGCCGAACGCCACATACAGGAAATCCGGGCGGCGCAAAGCCATTGCCCCATGGATTACTAGCGGAGCGGCCAAGGTTGTGGCGGACACGCGACGGTGCGCTTGCGATAATGAGAATTATTTGTAAAATTCGCAGCCCTGCCGCTTTCCGCCACTTGATTGGTCCATGTCCCGCCCTTCCTCGCCCCGCACCGGTTGGCTCGCCTATTACGACGAGCTGGTGGGCGTATGGAGCCGGCGCACCGGCAACCGGCACGATGCCGAAGATGCGGCGCATGACGCCATCGAGCGCCTGCTGAAAGCGGATGCCAGCGTTGCGCTGAAGGCGCGCGGCTACCTGTTCCAGGCGGCGGGGCATCGGCTGATCGACCGCTGGCGCCGGCAGGATCGGGCTGAACACATACCGTTGGACGAGCTGGGCGAGGCCGACCAGTTGATCCTGGATGACCCGGACGCGCCGGTGCGCGCATCGCGCCTGGCAGACGATCTGGCCAAAGTCCTGGCAGAATTGCCCCCCAAGTGCCGCGAGGCCTTCGTGCTGAACCGCATCGAAGGCTGGACGCAGGCCGAGGTGGCAGCGCATATGGGGCTGTCCAAGAATATGATCGAGCGCTATGTCATGCGCGCCATTGAACACGTGCGCGACCGGCTGCGCGAACACAATCCATGAGCATGCCTTTTCCGAACGACCGCGACGCAGCGCGCGAGCCGGCCACCGCCGCGTGGTGGTTCGCGCGCTGGCATTCGGGCGAGCTGACGCGGCGCGACCGCCGCGAGTTCGCCCGGTGGCGCCGCGCCCATCCCGATGCCGCGCGCGAATTCGACCGCATGCAGCAATTGGGAACGGCGGCCGCCGGATTGTCGCGGGACCAGGTGCAAGGCCTGCTGGGCGGCGCAGTGCCCCCGCGCCCGCGACTGCGCCGCGAGCGCGGGTTCGTGCTGCGCGTGGCGATGGCCTGTGCGGGGGCGGCGGCGGTGGCCTTGGGCGTGTGGTGGAGCCTGCCCGTGGAAGCGCCGTCGTTCACCTCGATGGTCAGCACGGAACGTGGCGAGCGCCGCCAGATGACCCTGCCGGATGGCTCGGTCCTTGAGATCAACGGCGGCACCCGCGCCCAGGTGAAGCTGTATGCCGGGCGCCGCGACGTCGAACTGGAAAGCGGAGAGATCAATTTCACCGTCAGCGCCGACCCCGCGCGCCCGTTCATCGTGGACGCCGGTAGCGGCGTGGTGCGCGTGACGGGCACGGTGTTCGACGTGCGCCGCGATGCGGATCAGGTGGCCGTGCTGGTGGAGTCCGGCACGGTCCAGGTATCAGGCGGGCACTGGTGGAACCTGGGCCGCGCCGTGCTGCGCGCGGGCCACGGTATTCGGGTGCCGGGCAGCGGGGCAATCGGCGTGCCGGCGCCCGCCGACGTACAGACGGCCACGGCCTGGCGCGATGGGCGGGTGGTGTTCAAGAACACGCCGCTCACCGAGGTGGTGCGCGAAATGAACCGCTATCTGGCCACGCCGCTGCGCTTGGCGGATGACAAGGCGGGCCGGCTGCGCGTGTCGGCGTCGTTCTCGCTGGACCGCCCCGAGGCGCTGGTCGACGCCTTGCCGGCGGTGGCCCCGGTGCGCTTGACGCCACGGCCCGGCGGGCCCATCGACATCAACGCGAACTGAGCGCCGCCCAGCGCTGTTACAAAATAAATGGGAATGAGATTCAGGTTTATCTGCGGTTGAGGCGTTCTACGAAGGAAGGCGCATGCGCCGCACGCCCATTGCCGGGCGCGCAATCCCCTCCGTCGAACCGAAACAGCAGGTATTCGTGACCCATCCCGCAAGCAGTCATTCCACCGCGGCGACGCGCCGCGCAGGCGCGGCACCGCGCTTCATGCTTTCCTCCCTGATGCTGGCCCTGGGCCTGGCGCTGGCCGGCGCCCCGGATGCCGTGCGCGCCCAGGCCGGCGCCGTGTCGGTCGACATTGCCGCGCAGCCGCTGGGCGACGCGCTGATGCAATGGGCCGCCCAGACCAAGGTGCGCGTGTTCTATGCGCCCGACGTGGTGGCGGGCCTGAACGCGCGCGGCCTGCGGGGCAGCCTGGCGCCCGAAGACGCGTTGCGGACCCTGTTGCAGGGCACGGGCGTGGCCTACCGCTGGCAGGGCGACAGCATCATCCTGACGCGCGACGGCGGCGTGACGAGCCTGGCGCCGGTGACGGTGATGGGCAGCTCGGATCCGGCGGTTACCGAAGGCACCGGCTCCTACACCACGCCGGCCACGTCGGCTGCCACCGGCTTGACCCTGTCGCTGCGCGAGACGCCGCAGTCCGTCAGCGTCGTGACGCGTCAACGTATTGACGACCAGAACCTGCGTTCGCTGGACGAGGTGATGGGCAACGTCGTGGGCGTGCAGGTGGTCAGCGAAGACACCGACCGCACCGACTTCTGGTCGCGCGGGTTCTATATCGACAGCTTGCAGTACGACGGCGTGCCGACCACCATCGGCCTGTCGATGTATGGCGAATCCGACAACGACTCGTTCATCTATGACCGCATTGAAGTGGTGCGCGGCGCCACCGGCCTGATGAGCGGCGCGGGCAACCCGGGCGCGTCGATCAACCTGGTGCGCAAGCACGCCAACAGCAAGGAATTCACGGGTTCGGTCAGCGCGGGCTTCGGCTCGTGGAACCAGTACCGCGGCACCGTGGACATGTCCACGCCGTTGAACGAGGAAGGCACCGTGCGCGCGCGGATGGTAGCGCTTTACCAGGGCCGCGATTCCTATATCGACCTGTACCACGCGAACAAGAAGGTCTTCTATGGCGTGATCGACGCGGACCTGACACCGAACACGCGGCTGAGCGTGGGGGCGGACTATCAGGACAAGCGGCCGCGCGGTTCCACCTGGGGCAGCCTGCCTGTCGTGTTCAGCGACGGCACGGCCACCGATTGGCGCCGGTCCAAGACCACGGCGGCGGACTGGACCTATTGGCACACGACCAACCAGACGATGTTCGCCACGCTGGAACACCGCTTCGAGAACGATTGGGAAGTCCGCGCGGACTGGTCCCAGCGCAAGAGCGAGTATGACGCCAAGCTGCTGTACCTGTATGGCAGCCTGGACCGCGAGACCGGCACGGGCCTGCGCGCGCTGCCGGGCTACTGGAATTCTTACGCGCAGCAGACGTCGCTGGACGTGCAGGCCAAGGGGCCGTTCACGCTGCTGGGCCGCAAGCACGAGGTCGTGGTGGGTGCCATGCGCAGCCGGTACGGCGAAGACTTCTATCGCTACGGGTTTGAAAGCGCTTCGCTGGCCAGCACCGGCAACTTCTATCAGTGGGACGGATCGTTTGCGCAGCCCACCTGGACGGACGCCAGCCTGCGCGCGACCGTCACCCATCAGGAAGGCGCATACGGCGCCATCCGCTGGTCGCTGGCCGACGGCCTGACCGCCATTACGGGCGGCCGCTACGCGACCTGGAAATCCAAGTCGGATACGCGCGACCAGAAGGATTCCCAGTTCATTCCGTACGCCGGCGTGGTGTACGACATCAACGACACCTATTCGGCCTACGTCAGCTACACCGATATCTTCCAGCCGCAGGACAACCGCGACCGCAACGGCAATTACCTGGATCCGGTGCAGGGCAAGAACTACGAAGTGGGCGTGAAGGGCGAATACCTGGATGGCAGGCTGAATACCTCCATCGCGCTGTTCAAGGTCAAGCAAAGCAAGGTCGCCGTGCTGGATGGCGACGCGCTGGTGCCGGGGTCGTTCGAGCAGGCATACACCACCGCAGACGGCGTCACCACCAAGGGCGTCGAGCTGGAAGTCAGCGGCCAACTGACCCCGGGCTGGAACGCCTATGCCGGCGGCACTTACTACACCAGCCGCGATGCGCAGGGCGTGTCCGTCAACCCGGAACGTCCACGCGCCATGGCCAAGTTGTTCACGACCTACCGCTTGCCGGGCGACTTCAGCAAGCTGACCGTGGGCGGCGGCGTCAACTGGCAGATTTCGACGTATAGCGAAGTCAGCGCGGGCGGCGGCACCGTCACCGCCAAGCAGAAGGCCTATGCCATCTACAACCTGATGGCGCGCTACGACTTCAATTCGCGCTTGTCCGCCCAGTTGAACCTGAACAACCTGTTCGACAAGAAGTACTACCTGGGCGGCGTGGCGAATCAGGTCTATTACGGCGAACCGCGAAGCGTGTTCGTGAACCTGACCGCGAAGTTCTAAGGCGTCAGGCCTGCTGGCGGGTGGCCGCCAGCACGATCTCGCGGATGCAGACGCCGTCCGGCTGCGCGTAGGCGTAGTGGACGGCGTTGGCCACGTCTTCGGCGGCCAGCACTTTGCCGCCCATGTCCGCCTTCCAGGCTTCATAGCCCGTCTTGATGCTCTCGTCGGTGGTATGGCCGAGCAGCTCGGTTTCCACTGCGCCCGGGGCGATGGTGACCACGCGCACGTTGTGGGCCGACAGTTCTTCACGCAGGTTTTCCGACAACCCGTGCACCGCGAACTTGGTGCCCACATAGGCCACGTGGTTGGGGAAGGTCTTGCGGCCCGCCACCGAACCGATGTTGATGATGGTGCCGCGCTTGCGTTCGGCCATGCCGGCCGCCACGGCGTGCACGCCGTTCAGCACGCCCTTGATGTTCACGTCCAGCATGCGGCTCCATTCGTCCGGGTCCTGGCGCGTGATGTCGCCCAGCAGCATGACGCCCGCATTGTTGACGATGGCATCCGCGGGGCCGAAACGCGCCTCGGCTTCCTGTACGGCAGCGGCCAGCGCCTGGCGATCGGTCACGTCGACCGAACGCGTCAGCGTGTGGGGCAGGTTCAACGCCTGCATCGGTTCCAGCCTGCGGGCCAGCAGCAGCAGCGGGTGGCCGTGGGCCGAGAAGAGGCGGGCGGTGGCCAGGCCGATGCCGGAACTGGCGCCGGTGATGATGACGAGCGGTTTGGCGGGGGTGGTCATGGTGGGGCTCCAGGTATTGGTTTTCTGTATGCGAAAGGGTTGGAAATCATTCTAGGGCGGGATGTTTCGCCTGAAAAATGGTTTATTCTTTTCGCAGCAATCGGGAAAACTTATGGATAGCCGTCAACTCAAAGCCTTCGTCGCCGTCTTCGAAGAACGCAACATCACGGGCGCCGCGCGGCGGCTGCATCTCAGCCAGCCGGCCTTATCGGGCACCATCAAAAGCCTGGAAGACCTGTTGGGCACGCAGCTGTTCGAACGGCAGGCGCGCGGCGTGTCGGTCACGGAAGACGCGCGCATCCTGTACCCGCAGGCACGCCGCCTCCTGTCGCAAACGGAATCCATGACGCAGCAGTTCCGGCAGGGTGCGAATGCGGCGGAAATCGAGATCGGCGTCGAAGCTGACATCGCCGGCGAGGACGTGGCTGCCTTCGTGCAGGCAGCACGGCAGGCGGTGCCGGCCTTGTTCGTGAAGCTCTCGGAAGGATGCGTGGGCGATGCGCGCCTGTCGACGGAAGACGAGCGCTGCGAAGACGAGTTGTTCCTGACGCTGTCCATCGACCCCTACGTGCTGGCCGTGCCGGAAGGCAGCGCCGGCGATGCCGCGCTGCCGTGGATCGTGTGCCCGTCTCATCCGACCCATCAACGCCTGCTGCCGTACTACGGCGCAGCGGCCAGCGCGCCGGCCGCGCATGCCGGATCCTTGCGCCTGGCGCTGGAGCTGGCCGCGGCAGGCGTGGGCGCCTGCGTGGCGCCCGAGTCCCTGGTGCGGCGCCAGGCGGGCGTTGCCGGCCGGCCCATCGGCGAACTGGAAATGTTTCGCCGCGTGGGCCTGTGCTATGCCGTCCAGGCGCTGGACAAACCCGTGCTGGCCACGCTGGTCGAGGCGTTGCGGGCGCGGGCGCCCCAGGCCGAGCCTGTCTAGAACTCGAACTGCGCCGACAGCGATACCGAGCGCGGGCTGCCCATGTTCAGCCAACCGCCGCTGACGCCGGCGGCCGATGCCCAATAGCGCTTGTCGAACACGTTGTCCACGCCCACACGCAGGGTGACCGGCTTGGCGTTGGGCAGGCTAAGCACGTAGCGCGCGCCCAGGTCCAGCGTCGTCCACGCAGGAATCTGCTGCGTGTTGCCGGTGTTCACGTATTGTGAGCTGGCGTGGTTGACGCGCGCAGTCAGCGTCAAGGACGGCACGAAAGAGGGATCCCATTCCACGCCGGCGCGATACACCCATTTGGGCGCGCCGGCCGCCTTGTCGCCGTCGTTCCTGCCATCGGGCGTCGACGTCAGCACGGCATCCAGCAGCATCGCGCCGCCCAGCACGCGCACGCCGCGCACGGGTTCGCCCATGACCGAGAACTCCAGCCCGCGGTTGCGTTGTTCGCCGTTCATGGAATACAGCCGTGTCGTGGGGTCGTACTGGGCGTTGGGCCGCGTGGCCTGGAACGCGCTGAAGGTGGCCATCCAGGTGTCCAGATCCACCTTGACGCCGGCCTCGTACTGCTTGCTCTTGTAGGGGGCGAACACCTGCCCCGCGTTCAGGGCGAAGTCCGGCGCGGTCGGGCCCTTGTTCAACGCTTCCATGTAGTTGCCGTACACCGACACGTTGCGCCAGGGCTTCACGACGATGCCCACGCCTGGGGTGATGGCGCTCTTGTCGTAGGAATTGCCGACGCCGTTGGTGTAGTCGGTCACGTCTACCCGCTGATGCCGGATGCCGCCCATGATCTGCAGCCGGCCGTCCAGCATCGACATCGTGTCCGCCAGCACGACGCTCGCCAGGTTGCTGCGCGAGGTCATGGGCACATTGTTGAGGTCCGTCGTGAAATCGGGCTTGGGGTAGTAGACGGGGTCGTAGAGGTTCGACGCGCCTTCGCCGTTGTATTCGCGGGCCGCGTAGTTCTTCTGCCACAGGCCGGTCGCGCCCACCGTGACTTCATGCTGGATGGCGGCAGTCGAGAACGAGACGCGCACGCCGGCTTCCCCGGTGGTCGAGCGGGTTTCGGCCGGGCGGTACGAAAAGTATTCGATGAAGTCGCCCTGCGAATTGCTGATGACCGGTTCCGGCGACAGGATGTCGCGCTGCGAATGCTGTCCGCCCATCGCCGCGTATGCCGTCACGTTCGACGTGATGTCCACTTCGCCGCGCAGCATGCCGTACTGGGTTTTCGAGTTGGCGTAATTCCATTTCTGCGTGGGATTGACGTCTTTTCCCGGCGGCTTGGGGATCGAGAACGAACCGGAGTCCACGAAGTACCACCACGCGCCGCGTTCGATCTTCAATCGGTCGTAGCCCAGGTCGGCCGACAGGCGCACCCGCGAGCCGCGGTAGTCCAGGCCCACGGTGGCGTTGCCCATGGTCTTGTTGTTGTCGCGAACCGCGCCTTCGCCGTCCCGGTAGACGCCGTTCACGCGGATGCCGAACTGGTCCGATTCGCCGAAGCGCCGGCCGATATCGATGTGGCCGCCGAATTGCGAGCGGGAATCATACGTAGCGGTAAAGCGCGTGAGGGGATCGTCTTCCGCGCGCTTGGGGACCAGGTTGATGCTGGCGCCGATGCTGCCCCCGGGCGAAATGCCGCGCAGGAAGGCGGAGGTGCCTTTCAGCACTTCCACGCGTTCCACGGTTTCGACCGGCATTTTCGTGGGGGGCGCCACGCCGTACAAGCCGCCATAGGTGATGTCTTCGCCCAGGATGTTGAAGCCGCGCACGTGCGGCTGGTCGATGTAGCTGTCTCGGGGCCAGCCGGACACCACCGAAGGATCATTGGCCAACACATCGCCGATGCTGCGCGCCTGCTGGTTTTCAATCAGGGCCGACGTGTAGTTCATGGTGGAGAACGGCGTGTCCATGACATCGCGGTTGCCCAGGATGCCGACCCGGCCGCCGGTGGCGACCTGGCCGCCGGGCGCGGGCGGCGGGGGCGTCCAGTTGTCATGCATGCCCGTCACCGTGACGGGGTCGAGCGTTGTCACGCCGGGTTCCGCGCTGGCGCGGCGCAGCTGATAGGCGGTGCCGCCGTCTTCCGCCACAGCCTCCAGCCCCGAGGCTTGCAGGATCAAGGCCAGTCCGCCGGGCACGCTGTGGCTGCCCGACAAGCCGTTGCTGGACTTGTCGCGAGTCAGGGCGGGGTTGATCGCGATCAGCACATTGGCCTGCGCACCGAATTGGGCCAACACGCTATCGAGCGTGCCTGCGGGGATGCGGTAGTCGCGGGCAGCGGCTTGGGCCTGGGGTTGCGCCTGGGCCGGGGTGGCGACGCCCGCGCACACGGCCGTCACGGCCAGCGCCGCGGCGGCCAGCCGGAAGGGCGCGGGAGGGCGAGCACCGCGGCGCGCGGCGGAAAGAGGGGAGTGCGGGGTCATCGGCGTTGCGTTCCTTGGATGCCTATGCCGCCAATCGCGGCAGGCTTGCCCGTATGAAACGCGAGACCTGGAAATCTGCCGGGCTGTTACAAAATACCTGGGCCGAGGCGCTATTTCCGGCCCACGCTGACCCAGTAGCGCGTGCGGTACGTGATCCGCAGGTCCAGCACCCGCCCGATCAGCGACAAGGCCTGGTCCGTGCGGTCCAGCGGGTACGTGCCCGAGATCGGCAATTGGGCGACGTCCGGATCGCATCGCACGATGCCGCGGCGGTAGCGCGCCAGTTCGGACAGGCACTGCGCAAGCGGCATGCGCTCGGCCATCAGCACGCCGCGCGTCCAGGATTCGGCCGACAGGTCCAAGCCGGCGGGCGAGGCCACGCTGTCGTCATGCAGTTCGGCGCCCTGGCCGGCCTCCAGCAAGACGGCCTGGCCGTTGCGCGGCTGCAGGCGCACGAGCCCTTCGAACAGCGCGACGCGGGCATGGCCTTCACCGGTGTCGCGTACGCTGAAGCGGGTGCCGACCGGGGAGACGGTGCCGTAGCGGGTATCCACGCGCAGCGTGCGCCGGCCCGCTTGCGTGCCGGACGTCACCATGACCTCGCCCGCCAACAGGATGACGCGCCGCAGTCCGTCCTCGTCCCGGACATCGAGGGCGGTGCCCGTGTTCATCAGCAGCAGCGTGCCGTCGTCCAGCGCGATCTCCCGGCGTTCGCCGGTGCTGCTGCGGTAGTCGGCAAAGGTCGCCCGCAAGGGGCGTGCGCTTTCCAGCGACCAGGCCATTGCGCCTGCGCCGCCGGCAGTCAGGCCCAGCGCCAGGAAACGGCGCCGGCCACGTTGGCGCGCGACGTGCTCGATGGCGCTGCGCGCGGCGGACCCTTGCAGGTTCGTTGCCGCACCGGGCATGGCGAGCAGCGCGCACACCCGCTGCCAGGCGGCTTCGTGATGGGGGTGGGCCGCCCGCCAGCGCGTACAGGCATCGGCCACGCCGGGATCGCCAGGGGATGATTGCAATTGCACGAGGTGGGTGGCCGCCTGCCGCACCACGTCGGGCGGCAACGGCGCCGCACCCGGCTCGCGCTGGAACAGGGACGACGGGTCGCCACCGCTGGCGCTCATGCGTAGACCGCCTGATAGCAATGGGCGATGGCCTTCACCATGTCTTTCTGCACCACGTTCAGCGTGAGCTTCATCCGGTCGGCGATTTCGCGGTAGCTCATGCCTTCCAGTTGGGCCATCAGGAAAACGCTGCGCGCGCGGGCGGGCAGGTCCGCCAGGACGCGCGATATTGCCGACAAGGCTTCAACCACCAGGGCGCGCTCTTCTTCCGACGGTTGCACGGCGTCCGGGCGGCTGGCCAGCGCTTGCAGGTAGCTGCGTTCCAGCGCCAGGCGGCGGTAATAGTTGGCCGTCAGCCGCGAGGCCACGGTGGTCAGGTAAGCGCGAGGCTCGCGCACGCTGGCGATGGCGCCTGCGCAAAGAATGCGTTCGAACACATCGTGCGCCAGGTCGGCGGCATTGTCCGCGTCGCCGCCGAGCTTGCGGCGCAACAGGTCCAGCAGCCAGCGGTGGTTATCGCGATAGAGGCGATTCATGTCATTGTCAGGCCCGGTGCCCGCCGCAATGCAGTCGCTCCTCATGCTGCTCCCCCAATACGAATTCGTGGTTCTTGTAAACGGATCGAAGATAATTATAATTGCGAATCATTTTCATTGTGTGTGGACATCTGGCGGCGACGCCGGGGCGCAACGTCATGCCTTCCTCTTCATTCGCCCCTCGCGCCGAGGTGCAAACCGTCTATCTGGCCCATCACCAATGGTTGCGGGGCATGCTGCAGCGCAAGCTGGGCAATGCGTCCGATGCGGCCGACGTGGCGCACGACACCTTTGAACGACTGATCCGGGCCAACGTGCGCGAGCCGCTTAGCGAACCGCGCGCTTACCTGCGCACGATCGCCACGCGGCTACTGATCGGCCGTGCGCGGCGGGCGGCGCTGGAGACGGCCTATGCCGAATCGCTGGCGTTGCAGCCGGTGGCGGTAGAGCCGTCGGTGGAGGCGCGCGCCTTGATCCTGGAAGCGCTGGAACAGGTTTGCGAATTGCTGGACAGCCTGCCCATGGCAAGCCGCCGCATCTTCTTGATGGCGCAGATCGACGGCCTGTCCTACGCCGAGATCGGCCAGCAACTGGGCCTCACGCCCAACGCGGTGCAGAAGTCGCTGGCCCGGGCGCTGGTGCATTGCTACACGGCTGTTTACGGGTGAGCCGCGGCCTGATGGACAGCGCCAAACTGCTGCGCCCGCATGCCCCGGACGCCGGGCGGATCGACCCCAAGGTCATTCGCCAGGCCGCCGACTGGTGGGCGCGCCTGCGCGAGGACGCGACGGATGCCGACCGCGCGGGCTTCGAACGCTGGCGCCAGGCGCAGCCTGCGCATGAACTGGCCTGGCAGCGCATGAGCGCGCTGACGCGCGATGTCGCCCTGGGCGTGGCCGAGGCTGGCAACGGCGTGGCCGCGCGCACCTTGCGGCAGGCGCCGCTGATCCAGTCGCGCCGCAATGCGATCCGCTGGATGGTGTCGGCCGCCGGACTGGGCCTGGGGGCGTGGGCGGTGGGCGAACGCGGTGCGATCCGCCGCCTGACCGCCGACCTGCGCACCGGCACCGGCGAACGCCGGGCGCTGACCCTGCCGGACGGCACGCTGCTGGAACTGAACACCGGCAGCGCCGTCGACTTGCGCTATACCGCCAGCCAGCGGGAATTGGTGCTGCTGGAAGGCGAGATCCTGGTGACCACCGCGCAGGACAAGCAAGGCCGGCCCTTTACCGTGCGCACCCGCAGCGGCGTACTGACGCCGGTGGGCACGCGCTTCCTGGTGCGCGACCTGGATGGGGGCCGCAGCTTGCGGGTGGCCGTCTTGGAGGGCGCGGTGGATGTGCGGGGCCTGGACCCCGCCGACGCGCCGCGCCGCGTGGCGGCCGGCGAACAGGCCGACTATTCGGCCGGGGGCGGCTTTGTTTCCGGTCCGCTTGAACCTGCGACGTCCGCCTGGCTGACCGGGATGCTGATCGCCGATGAACTGCCCCTGTCGGATTTCCTGCGCGAACTGGGGCGCTATCGTCCCGGCGTCTTGAGCTGTTCCGATGAGGCGGGCGCCTTGCGGGTGGTGGGCGCGTTCCCGCTGGCCGATAGCGACAAGGTACTGGCCATGCTGCAGGAAGTGCTGCCCGTGCGGGTGCGCCACTACACCCGTTATTGGGTCACGGTGGGGCTGGCCTGAGCGGGGAACCGGAACCCTTCTCATTTAATTTGTAACCGCAACGGCGTAAATCCCGACCTCGCGCTTCATGTAAGGAAAGCAGCCCGGACGATCCCCCGCCCGGGCTGCGCCATCCTTCAAGAGCCAGGGAATCCTTTCATGTCTTCTCGTCCTGCCCGCGCCGCGGTCCTTGCCCGCTTCACTTTGCCTCGCACCCGTCTGAGCGCCGCGCTGCGCCTTGCGCTGCCCGCCGTCATGCTTGCCGCGCCGTGGCCCTCGGCTGTGTACGCCCAGGCGACGACCGGCCAGCGGGCAGTGGCGTTCAGCATTCCGGCAGGCCCGCTCAGCGCGGCGCTGGGGGCGTTTGGGGTGCAGGCCGGCGTCATGGTGGCCTCCGATCCCGCGTTGACGGCCAGCGCCCGGACGGATGGGGTGACGGGCACGTACGCGGTGGACGCGGCGCTTGAGCGGTTGCTGGCGGGCACGGGCTTGCAGGCGGTGGCGCGGCCCGAGGGCGGGTTCCGCTTGCGGCAAGCCGCCGCGCCGGGACAGGCCGCCACGCTTGCGCCCGTGACCGTGACGGGCAGCTACAACGCCACCACGGATGGCACGGCGTCGTACACGTCGCCCGCCGTCACCATCGGCAAGACCACCCAGGCCTTAAAGGACATCCCGCAATCCATCACCGTGCTGACCCGCCAGCGCATGGATGACCAGGACATGACGAGCCTGCCCGACGCCATCAACAATACGGCCGGCATGGTGGGCGTGCAGGGCGTGGGGCCGGGCGTGGCAATCAACGCCCGGGGCTTCCCGGTGGATTTGCTGCAGTACGACGGCGTGGCGTTGCTGCGCAACAGCTACAGCCTGGGCAACTGGGAGCAGGATTCGCTGGTGTTCTACGACCGCGTGGAAATCCTGCGCGGGGCGGCGGGCCTGCTGCAAGGGGCGGGCAGCCCGGGCGGCGCGATCAACCTGGTGCGCAAGCGTGGCGGGGCGGAGCCGTCGGTGGTCATCACCGGCAAGGCCGGGTCGTGGGACCACTATGGCCTGCAGCTGGACGCCGGCGGCCCCTTGAACGCGGCGGGCACCTTGCGCGGCCGCGTGGTGGTGGATGAAGACCAGAGCCATTCCGCCATCGACTACGTGTGGGACAAGACGCGCAACCTGTATGCCGCCCTGGACTACGACGTTACCGAGAACACCACGGTGGGCATCGGCATCAGCAACCGCTACAGCCGTTCGCGGCCGATGCTCGTGGGCTATCCCCGCTACGAGGGCGGCGGCGACATCGATCTGCCGCGCTCGACGTTTACCGGGTCCACGTGGAATCGAGCGAAGAACGATCAGACCATCTTCAATGCCGACGTGACCCACCGCTTCAACGACGCGTGGCGATTCCGGCTGGCGGGAGTCGCCATGAACGAGAAGAACACCACCGTGCACCAACGCGCGGTCGGCCCGATCCTGCCGGACGGAAGCGGGCTGGACTACGGCAATTTCGGCGTGGACTTCAAGAGCAAGCAGCGCGGGCTGGACATGTCGGTCAACGGCAACTTCACCGCGCTGGGTATGGAGCAGGAAGTGGTGGTGGGCGCCAGCTATTCCAAGCTGACCACGGCCGATCGTTTCACGCGCGCCTGGGAGTCCGGCGGCAATGTGTTCGACATCGATCACCATCGCCCGTGGCAGGACATCGACAGCATCGCCGCGACTAGCGGCTATGACTCGCGCAGCAGCTACGATATCCGCCAGAAAGGCCTCTACGGCACGTGGCGCGTCAAACCCATCGAGTCGCTGGCGCTGATAGGCGGCGGCCGCGTCGGCTGGTTCGACTACGGCTATTCCAGCGGCGGCACCACCACCACGTCGACGACGTCGGGCAAGTTCATCCCCTACGTCGGCCTGGTCTATTCGCTGACCGACAACTGGTCTGCCTACACCAGCTACACCACCGTGTTCGAACCCCAGACCGAACGCAGCCTGGACGGCAGCCTGCTCAAGCCCATCGAAGGCAACAACTACGAAGTGGGCGTGAAGGGCGAACTGATGGACGGCCGCATCAACACGTCCGTTGCGGTGTTCCGCTACGACCACAAGAACCGCGCGGTCAACGACTACGATGCCGGTTTCGCGTGCGATGGCTGGTATTGCTCGCGCGCGTCAGGCAAGGTGCGCAGCCAGGGCCTGGAAGCCGAGATCTCGGGCGAAGTGGTCAAGGGCCTGGAGCTGTACGCCGGCTACACCTACAACACCACCAAGTACCTGTCGGACCCCGACAATCAGGGCGCGGTCTTCAATACCTGGACGCCCAAGCACATGCTGCGCCTGTGGGCCAACTACAAGCTGCCGGGCATGATGAACCGCGTCAGCGTGGGTGCGGGCGTGAACACGCAGACCGACACGATCAGTTCGGACCGCGAGTTCAAGCTGGCCGGGTTCACCGTCTGGAACGCGCGCGTCGGGTACCAGGCCACGTCGGAGCTGAGCTTCGCCTTGAACCTGAACAACGTGTTCGACAAGAAGTACTACGTGCCTTCCTACAACACGGTGTCCGGCAACAACTACTACGGCGAGCCGCGCAATGTGATGTTGACGGTGCGCTACGCGCCCAAGCTATAAGGGCCTGCGCGGCTTAGCCGCGCATCAACGCATGGACTTGGCTTGCCAGGTCTTCCAGCGCAAAGGGTTTGGGCAGGACGGGCAGGGCGGGTTCTTCGGCGGACGCGGCGACGCCGCTCAGGCCCGAACCCGTCATCAGCAGCACTTTCAGCCCGGGACGCAAGCGGCGCGCCGCGTCGGCGACTTGATGGCCGCTGATGCCGCCAGGCAGTCCCAGGTCGCAGATCAGCAGGTCTAGCGGTTCGGGCGAGGCCAGGCGGCGCAAGGCCGCGGCGCCGTCGGCCGCCTCGGCCACGGTGTAGCCCAGCTCTTTCAGGGATTCGGCGGCCACCGCCAGGACGGAAGGGTCGTCTTCCGCGATCAGGATGGTTTCCCCGTGCGCCGCGGCCGGGGGCGCTTTGAGGGCAGCCTGTTCCAGCGACGCCATTGCGCCCTGGTGGCGGGGGAAGTACAGCGTCATTGCCGTGCCTAGCCCCAGGCGCGAGTGGACCTGCACCTGGCCCTGGGACTGCCGCACGAAGCTGTACAGCATCGACAGGCCCAGCCCCGTTCCCACGCCCGCCGCCTTGGTCGTGAAGAAGGGTTCGAAGATGCGCTGCACCGTATCCGCCGCCATCCCGCAGCCCGTGTCCGTGACGCGCAGCCGCAGGTAGTCGCCCGGCGCCAGTCCGCGCCTGCCCGCCTGCGCGGCGTCCAGCGTGACGTTGCGCGTCGAGACCCCCAGCGTGCCTTGTCCCGGCATCGCATCGCGCGCATTCAGGCACAGGTTGAGGAGGGCGTTCTCCAGTTGATGGGTATCGACCCAGGCGGGCCACAGGCCGGGCTCGCAGGCCAGGTCCAGGGTGATGCGCGACCCGATGCTGCGCCGGATCAGGTCTTCCATGCCGGTGACCAGCCGATTGATGTCGGTGGCTTTGGCGTCTTGGGGCTGGCGGCGGGAAAAAGCCAGCAGGCGATGGGTCAACGCGGCCGCCCTCCGGGCGCCGCTTTGGGCAACCTCGATGTGGCGCTCCAGGTCGTTGTGCCGTTGCTGGGCCAGCCGCATGCCCAGCAATTCCAGGCTGCCGGAAATCCCCATCAGCAGGTTGTTGAAATCATGGGCCAGGCCGCCGGCCAGCTGCCCCACGGCTTCCATCTTCTGGCTTTGGCGCAACGTGTCTTCCGCCTGTAGCAGCGCCTCGGCCTGGGCCCGTTCGGCGTTGACCCGCGAGGTGGTTTCAATGACGGTGTCCATGATGCCGACCACTACGCCGTGCTCGTCGCGCACCGGGCTGTAGCAGAAGGTGAAGGTGGCGTCTTCGGACTGGCCCGACCGCAGGATCTCCAAGGGAAAGTCTTCGATGAAGGTGGCTTCGCCGGCGAACGCGCGGTCGGCGATGGGGCCGATCATCGGCCAGGCTTCGCTCCAGATGTCACTGAACGGACGGCCCAGCGCATCGGGCTTGGTGCCCAGGATCGGCGTGAAGGCGTCGTTGTACAGCGTGATCAGTTCCTTGCCCCAGACCAGGCAGCAGGGGAACCGGGACGACAGCACCATGCCGGCGGCGACGCGCAAGGCGCTGGGCCAGGCCGTGATCGGCCCGAGCGGCGTGGCGGCCCAGTCGAAGGTGGAAACCCGCAAGCCCATCTCGCCGCAGCCGGCAAGGAACGAGGGCGTGGAGGAGTCAAATTGCATGGTAATTGCGACGGTGGCCGAGGGTGATTGATTTTATCCGACAGGGGGCGCGCAGCAGGGGGGGTGGAACCGGGTCCGGGATAAGATAAAATAGAAATCGTTCCCATTTACATGCTACCTAGAGGTGCGCCTTGCCTCCGTCCGATCTGCTGCCCGCCGATACCGTCACGAAGCTCTATCGTGACCATCACGGCTGGCTGTCGATATGGCTGCGCAAGAAGCTGGGGAACTCGTTCGACGCCGCGGATTTGGCCCACGACACCTTCGTGCGCCTGATGAGCGGCCGCCGCAAGGACGGCGTGGGCGCCGAGCCCCGCGCGCTGCTGACGCACATCGCCAAGGGGCTGGTGGTGGACCATTGGCGTCGGCGCGCGGTGGAAGATGCTTATCTGGCGGCGGTGGCGCACTTGCCCGCACCGGAAGTGCCCTCACCCGAAATGCGGGCGCTGATCCTGGAAACGCTGCACGTCATCGACGCCACCTTGCGGACCTTGCCGGCCAAGACGCGCGAGATCTTTCTGCTGTCGCAGTTCGACGGCATGGCGTACGCCGATATTGCACAGGCGCAGCGCGTGTCGCTGGCGACCGTCAAGCGGCACATGCAGAAGGCGCTGACCGCCTGCCTCGTCGCTTATCAGGTCCACGCGGCATGAGTGCGGTGATCGACCCCGCGATTCTGGAAGAGGCGGCCGGCTGGCTGGTGCGCTTCCAATCCGAAACGCTTTCCGCCGCTGACCGCGCCGCGTTCGACCGTTGGCTGGCCCGCAGCGCCGCGCATGGCGCGGCGTGGCAGCGGGTGGAGGACATGCTGCGGGGGTTCGGCCAGGTGCCGCCCGCCATCGGGCGCGACACCCTGCGCCGTCTGGACCGTCCGGGCCGCCGGCAGGCCATCCGCGCGTTGGGCGCCTTGCTGGTGCTGGGGCCGGCGGCCTGGGCCGGTTGGCGCACGTTGCCGTGGCGCGAATGGGCGGCGGACGTGCGCACCGCTACGGGCGAGCAGCGTCACCTGGAACTGGCCGACGGCACCCGCCTGGTGCTGAACACGGCCAGCGCCGTCGACATCCTCTACACCCCCGAACAACGTGTGCTGTGGCTGCGCGCGGGCGAAATCCTGCTGACCACCGGCCGCGACCCGTCTCCCGTCCATCGCCCCTTCATCGTGCGGACGTCGCAAGGCACGATCCGCGCGTTGGGCACGCGTTTCATGGTGCGCGATGAAAGCGCCAGCATCCGCGTCGCGGTGTTCGACGGGTCGGTGGAAATCCAGCCGCGAGATGCCGGCGCGGCAGCCGTGGTGGTGCCGGCAGGCCAGCAGACGGTGTTCAACGCCCACGAGGTCGAACCCCTGGCCACGGCCGAGGCGGAATCCGCGTCGTGGGAGCAGGGCATGCTGGCCGTGCGCAACTGGCGGCTGGCCGACCTGGTGGACGAACTGGCGCGTTATCGGCGGGGCGTCCTGCGCTGCGACCCCGCGGTGGCCGGGCTAAGGGTTTCGGGCGCCTTCCCGCTGGCCGATACCGACGGCAGCCTGCGCCTGCTCGAAAAGACCTTACCCGTGCGGATCAGCCGGGTGACGCCGTTCTGGGTCACGGTCGCGCCCCGCGCGGCTGTTACAAACTAATCGCCGATCCGTTGACACTTTTTTCCGCTTCGTCCGGTGTACCGGGTGAATCGTCGCGACATGCGAGCGTCACCCAGTCCCCTACGAAGGATCGTTTCATGGTTTCCCGAATCTCCCGTTCGTCACGCCTGCCCCGCAGCCAGGCCGTCCTGTCGCCGCTGGCGGCGATGCTGCAGGCCGCCGGCATGGGGTTGATGCTGCTGGCCGTGGCGGGGGCGCCCACGCCTGCCGCCGCTGCTGATGCCGCAGGCCCAGGTACGTCGGCCGCGCGCAAGTCCTACGCGATCGCCGGCGGCCCGCTGGGCGACGTGCTGGCCCAATTCGCGGCGGCGGCGGGGGTGCCGCTGTCGTTTGATCCGGCGCTGGTGGCGGGCCGGCAAAGCGAAGGCCTGACGGGCGCCTACACGGTGCGGGAAGGGTTTGCGCGCTTGTTGAGCGGATCGGGTTATGCCCTGGCCGAACAGGGGGCGGGCGCCTATTCCCTGCGCAAGCTGCCGCAAGGCGAGGGCGAGGCCGCGACGCTGCTGCCCAGCATCACGGTCGCCGGGTCGGGTGTCAGCGCGTCGGCCTTGCCGGCCGAATTCGCCGGCGGCCAGGTGGCCCGCGGCGGCCGCCTGGGGCTGCTGGGCAATCGCGACGTGATGGATACGCCGTTCAACGTCACGAGCTACACCTCGGAGCTGCTGACCAACCGCCAGGCCGTCACCTTGGCGGACGCGCTGAATGCCGAGCCCTCGGTGCGCTTCACGGGCCAGATCGGCGGCGTGACGGACTCCTTCTACATCCGTGGATTCCCCATCGGCGAAGGCAACCTGGGCGAGATCGCGTTCGACGGCGTCTACGGCGTGGCGCCCAACTATCACGTCTTCACCGATTACATCGAGCGCGTTGAAGTGCTGAAGGGGCCTGCAGCCTTGCTGTACGGCATGTCGCCCAACAGCGGGGTGGGCGGGGTGATCAACATGGTGCCCAAGCGCTCGCTGCCGCAGGACCTGACGCGCGTGTCCGCTGACTACGTGGGCGACTCGCAATTCGGTGCCCGGGTGGACCTGAGCCGCCGCTTCGGCAACGACGGCGAATGGGGCGTGCGCGTCAACGGCATGCATCGCCAGGGTGACACGCCGCTGGACAACCTGTATTCACGCACCGACATCGGCGCCCTGTCGCTGGACTATCAGGGCGAGCGCCTGCGCGCATCGCTGGACCTGCTGACCCAGAACGAAAAAGTCGACGCGCCGACGCGTCCGTTCCTGATTGCCTCCGGCATCGACGTGCCGCGCGCGGCCGATGGCCGCCGCAATGCGACGCAGCCCTGGGGATGGTGGAAGTCGGATGGCCAGTCGGCGTTGCTGCGGGTGGAGTACGACGTCAGCGACCGCCTGACGGTATTCGCCGACGCGGGCGGATCGGATACCGATGTGTCGCGCCTGTCGGACCAGACGCCCACTATCATCAACAGCGCCGGCGACACGCTGGTCACGCCCAACAACTTCCGCTTCAAGGTGGAGCGCAGCACGTACAACGCGGGGCTGCGCGCCAAGCTCGATACCGGCCCGGTGCGCCATGCCGTCAGCTTCATGGGCTCGCTCTACAGCGACCGCAACCTGCAGGCCAGCGTGTCCGGTACGCCGCTGACGTCCAACATCTACCACCCGATCACGCGCCCCGAGCAGAACATCCCGGCGCCGGGCAACGTGCCCAAAGTGTCGTCGTCGGACCTGTCCGGCCTGGCGCTGGCCGACACGATGAGCATCCTGGACGAGCGCGCGCAGCTGACGCTGGGCGTGCGCCAGCAACGCATCGAATCGCGCAACTTCAACGCCACGACCGGCGTGCGCACCGTCAGTTATGACGAAAGCGCGACCACGCCGCTGGCCGGTCTCGTCATCAAGCCCTGGAACAACGTGTCGCTGTACGCGAACTACATCGAAGGCCTGAGCAAGGGCGATGTGGCGCCGGCCACCGCGTCCAACGCGGGCCAGGTGTTCAAGCCCTACAAGGCCAAGCAGAAGGAAGTGGGCGTGAAGGTAGACCTGGACGACGCGATGCTGACGTTCAGCGCGTTCGAGATCACGAAACCCAGCGGCCAACTGACCAATGGCGTGTACGGCGCCGACAGCGAACAGCGCAACCGCGGCCTGGAACTGAACCTGTCCGGCGAACCCGTGCGCGGGCTGCGCCTGTTGGGCGGCGTCACTTACCTGAACGCCGAGCTGACGCGCACCAACAATGCGGCGACCGTCGGCAACCAGCCGGTGGGCGTGCCGAAGTTCTCGGCCAACCTCAGTGCGGAATGGGATACGCCGTGGGTGGCGGGCCTGACGCTGACCGGCGGCATGATGTACACGGGCCGCGAATACGTGAACCAGGCCAATACGCAGTCGGTGCCGTCGTGGACGACGTTCGACCTGGGCGCGCGCTATGCCACGAAGATCCAGGGCAAGGACGTCACGTTCCGCGCCAACGTCGTCAACGTGACCAATCGCGCGTACTGGTCGGGGGTGGCGTCTTACGGCACGGTGTCGCAGGGCGTGCCGCGCACGCTGATGCTGTCGGCGTCGATGGACTTCTGATCGCCGGCTGCCCGCCGCCCGGCCATCAGGTGCGGCGGCGGGCGAACACCATGCACACGGGGCTGCCCACGCGCAGCTCGTAGCCGTCGCGCGTCAGGGCGCCGTCGGGCGCGTTCACGCGAAAACGCACCAGCGTGTCACTGTCTTCGTTCAGCGCGAACAGGAAGCGGCCGTCGGGAGACAGCGTGAAAAAGCGCGGCGTCTTGCCGCCCGAGGGGGCATGCTGCACGGGCGTCAGACGGCCGTTGACCGGGTCGATGCGGAACACGGCGATGCTGTCGTCGCCCCGGTTCGACACGTACAGGTGGCAGCCGTGCGCATCCAGCGAAATGCCGGCGGCGCGGCTGTTGCCGGTATAGGTGTCGGGCAGCGTGGGCAGCACCTGGAACGGCTGCAACGCGCCAGCGGCCAGCGTGTAGGCGGCCACCGTGTTGTCCAGTTCATTGACGACGTAGAGCCAGCGGCCGGCGGGGTGGAAGGCCGCGTGCCGGGGGCCAGCGCCTTCGCGCGTGTCGGCGACGCTTGCCGGTTCGGCGCTGATTCCGCCATCCTCCAGGGCGTAGAGGAACACGCGGTCCAGGCCTTTGTCCGGCACCACCACGTAGCGGCCCGATGGATCCACCAGGTTGTAGTGCGGTTTGGCGAAGGGCTGTTCCTTGCGGTGCGGGCCCGGTTCGCCGGACATGGGTACGGTCTGGGCCACAGGCGCCAGCGCGCCGTCGCCGTCCACGGGCAGCACGGCCAGCGTGCCCGTCAGGTGGTTGGACACCATCAGGTAGCGGCCCGACGGGCCCAGCGCCAGATGCACGGGGTTGCGGCCGTCGCAGCCTTGTTGCCGCCAGGGCGTCAACGCGCCGGTGCGCGGATCTCGGCGCAGGGCGCTGACTTCATGGCTGTCGCCATGCACCGTGTACAGCACGGGCAGCGCCGGATGCGGCAGGAGATAAGAGGGGTTGACCAGGCCGCCGACGACTTGCGTCAAGGTCAGCGTGCCGTTGTCCTGGGCGTAATCGAAAACGCTGATGCCTTCGCCACGGGCATGGCGTTCCCGCGTGGTGCGGGAACCGATGTAGACGTGCATGGAACGATCCTCGGCTTGAAAAGAAAGCGGCCATGCGCGCCAAGCGCCCGGCCTAGGAAGTCAAAATGCCGCTGATGCGGGCCAGGTTGTCCAGCGTGCTGCGCAGATGGCTGGACAGGGCGGCAGCGGCGTCTTCATTGCGTTCGCGCTCCAGCAGGTCAAGGATGGCCAGGTGCTGGTCGCAATGCTGCTGGTAGCGGCTGCGGTCCTGCATGGACCGGTACGACAACAGCCGGCGGACCCGGTTGACGCGCTTGATCGTGTCGATGAAAAACGGGTTGCCGGACGCTTCCACCAGCGACTCGTGAAACCGCACGCCGCGTTCGTGCAACTGGTCGGCGGTGTCGGTGGTGATGCCGCCGTCCAGCAGATGTTTTTCCGCCGCGCGGCATCGTTCGATCACGGCCCTTTCGATACGGAAAGACGGCTCCAGCAAGGCCGCCGGTTCCAGCGCCAGACGCAGCCGGTACGACTGCAGCAGGCTGTCGGGCGTGGTCATCATGGACGAGAATTCCCAGCCGTAGCCGGGCCGCCGCTGCGCCCAGCCTTCTTGCGACACGCGTGCCAGCAACGCCTGCGTCTGCGCGTTGGTCAGCGCGTAGCGCACGCGCAACTGGGCCTCGCTGCATTGCATGGGCAATTCGCCTCGCAGCAGCTCGTCGGCCAGTTTGAAATAGCTTTGCGTCACGATGTCGTCGGCGGACGGCGGCGCCAGGCCGGCGTGCGCCTCGGGCAGGGCGTCGAAGTCCTGCTGCAGGAAGTAGCCGCGGTTGGGCTTGCGCGCCACGATGCCGTGCTGCTCCAGCACGCCCAGGGCGTCGTTGACCGGAGACCGCGACAGCCGCAGCCGGTCGGCGAGCTTCTGCGCGGTCAGGTGCGAGCCGCCGGGCAGGCGGTCCTGCCGGATCAGGTCCAGGATTTTCGTGACGGTATTGGTTTGCGCGCTCATGGGGGCGAGGAGGGCTGGAGGGTATCCGATAGGATAGCGGGAATGACGCCTCCCATCCGCAACAAACGCACCTCCAGCTGGGTCTCGACGGCGGCGGTGGCGGTCAGCGCGTCGACGCGGCCGTCCGCCCGCAGGATACGCACCGGCACGGCGATGCGCGGTGCCAGTGTGTCCGCCGGTGCGTCGATCTCGATGCGGTCGCCGGACTGCACGCCCAGCGTGGCGGGCGTGACGCCTTCGGGCAGGCGCAGGGGCAGTATGCCCATACCGATCAGATTGGACCGATGGATCCGCTCGAAGCTGACGGCCAGGACGGCGCGGATGCCCAAGAGGCGCTGCCCTTTGGCCGCCCAGTCGCGTGACGAACCGGTGCCGAAGCGTGCGCCGGCCAGCAGCACCACCGGCTGCTGTTCCTGGCGGTAGTGTTCGGCGGCTTCCCAGATCGGTTCCACGCGGCCGCTGCCCGCATGCCGCGTGTGGCCCACGGGCGCGTCCGGACAGAGCAGGTTCTTCAGGCTCTTGCTGTAGAAGGCCGCGCGCATCATCACTTCCCAATTACCTCGCCGCGACGCGAACACGTTCAGGTCATTGCGGTCGTCGCCGCGCGCCGCGAGGAAGTCCGCAATCAGGCTGTCCGACGGAATGGCGCTGGCGGGCGACAGGTGGTCGGTCGTCACGTCGTCGCCCAGCACCAGCAGCGGATGCGCGGCGTAGCGGCCCAATTGGCCGGCCGCCTGCATCGAGGCGAACGGCGGACGCCGCAGCGCGGTGGAGGCGGGATCCCACGGAAAGCGCGGGGTATCCGGTGATTGCAGGGCCTGCCAGGCCGGGTTGGCGCTGGCGATCTTGAAGGCCGCGCGGAAGTCGTCGGGCCGCAAGCCTTGGGCCAGCGCGGCGTCGATCTCGGCCTCGTCCGGCCACAGGTCGCGCAGGTGCACGGCCCGGCCATCGGCCGTTGTCTGCACCGATTCCTGGCTGAGATCGCGTTCGGCGTCCCCGGCCAGCGCGAAGGCGATGACGAGCGGGGGCGACATCAGAAAGCCCAGGTCCAGGTCGGGATGGATGCGTCCAGTGAAATTACGGTTGCCCGACAGCACCGCCACCGGGTGGATGGCGCCGGCCGCCATGGCGCCCTGGACCGCGGCGGGCAGGGCGCCGGAGTTGCCGATGCAGGTGGTGCAACCGTAGCCCACGATGTCGAAGCCGACCGCGGCCAGATCGTCCAGCAGTCCGGCGCGGGCCAGGTAATCGGCCGCGGCGGGCGAGCCGGGGCCGAGCGACGTCTTGACCCAGGACGGCACGCGCAGGCCCGCCCGGCGCGCCTTGCGGGCCAGGAGCCCGGCCGCCATCAACAGGCGGGGATCCGACGTATTGGTGCAACTGGTGATGGCGGCGATAGCGACGGGATGGCGGGGCAGGCCGCCGTCGGCACTCGCCGCCGGAGTGAAGTCCAGCGCCGACAGCAGGGCGCGGGTCTGGCCGTAGGGGTGCAGGTCCTGCGGCCGCTTGGGGCCGGCCACGTGCATCTGCACGCGGTCCAGCGCGATCTCGATCACGCGGGTATAGCGCGGCGAGGCCTCGGGATCCAGTGCGATGCCGGCGCGTTCGGCATAGGCGGCGACGCGTGCGATGTGGGCCTCCGGGCGGCCCGTCTGGCGCAGATAGGCAAGCGTTTCGCCGTCAATCGGAAAGTAGCCGGTGGTGGCGCCGTACTCGGGCGCCATGTTCGCCACCACGCATCGGCTGCCGGCCGACAGCGTGCTGACGCCTGGCCCGAAGAATTCCACGAACTCGCCCGAGACCTCGATGGCGCGCAGCCGCTGTGTCACGGTCAACGCCAGGTCGGTGGCGGTGACGCCCGCCGCCAACGCGCCCGTCAGGCGCACGCCGATCACGTCCGGTATGCGCAGCAGGGTGGGCATGCCGAACATCACCGTCTGCGCCTCCAGGCCGCCGACGCCCCAGCCCAGAACGCCGATGCCGTTGATCATCGGCGTGTGGCTGTCGGTGCCGATCATCATGTCGGGATGCAGGGCGCCGTCGTCGCCTTGGCAGACCACGGTGGCCAATTGCTCCAGGTTGATCGTATGCATGATGCCGGTGCCGGGCGGATGGATGCGCACGTTCGACAGCGCCTTGGACGCCCAGCGCAGGAAGCGATAGCGCTCGGCGTTGCGCCGCAATTCCAGGTCCAGGTTGCGCGTGGCGGCATCAGGTTGCGCATAGGCCTCGACGGCCAGCGAATGGTCCACCGACACGTCCACCGGCAACACCGGGTTCAGCACGGCCGGGTCCACGCCGGCCTCGGCCAGCGCGTCGCGCATCGCGGCGATGTCCACCAGCGCGGGCGTGCTGGTGGTGTCGTGCATCAGCACCCGGCCGGGCTGGAAGGCGATCTCGGCTTCGCTGGTGCCGTGCGCCAGCCAGCCGAACAAGGCGTTGACGGCAGCGTCGCGCTCGTCGCCTTGCATGTTGCGCAGCGCGTTTTCCAATAGCAGGCGCAGCACGACGGGCAGGCGGAAATAGTCGGCGCCGAACGTGGCGGGCAGGTCCACGCAGGTATGGGCGGCCCCGTTCAGCGTGAAGCGGGCGTGGCGCAGCAAGGCATTGGTGTTTTCCATAGCTGCCAGTTTTGCATATTGCATCTATAAAATGCAATTAAGTAAAAACCCGGCCGCCATCCGGTCAGGCCGATCAGGAGACAGACCATGCCCCCCATCCGATTGCTTGCCGCCGCCGCTCTGGCGGCCACGGCCCTAGCGCCGCTCCCTTCCGTCCAGGCCGCCGACGTCGGCCGGCCGGTCAGCTTGATCGTGCCGTTTGCCGCCGGCGGCGGGGTGGACGGCATGGGCCGCCTGCTGGCCGAACGCCTGCGCAGCGAAATGCCGCAGGGCGTGGTGGTGGAAAACAAGCCCGGCGCCAGCGGCATGCTGGGCGCGCAGACGGTGGTGCGGTCGGCGCCGGATGGGTCGACGATGCTGCTTGGGTCGGCGGGCGAAACCGCCATCAACCCGCTGGTCTTCAAGGGCAAGATGCAATATCAGCCGGAAAAGGACCTGGTGCCGATCGCGCTGGTCGCCCGCGTGCCGAACGTGCTGGTCGCCAACCCCAAGCTGCCGGTCAGCAATGTGGAGCAACTGGTGGCCTACGGCCGGGCGCACCCGGACAAGCTGACCTACGCGACCAGCGGTGTGGGCAATCCGCAGCATCTGAACGGCGAGCTGCTGCAGTCGCTGGCGGGAATCAAGATGGTGCACGTGCCGTACAAGGGGGCGTCCGCGCAGTTGGTGGACGTGGCGGCGGGCAGCGTGGACCTGACCTTCGTCAGCCTCGCGGGCGCATTGCCCTTCATCAAGAGCGGCAAGGTCAAGCCACTGGCGGTTACGTCGGCCACGCGCGCCTCGTTCGCGCCGGATATTCCCGCCGTGGCGGAATACGCGCCGTTAAAGGACTACGCGCTGGAGAACTGGTTTGGCGTATTCGTGGCGGCGGGCACGCCGGCCGATGTCCAGCAAAAGCTCGCGGCCGCCATCGGGCGCGCCTTGCGCGACGAGAAGTTCGTGGCCAGCATCCGCGAGCTGGGTGGAGAAGTGCAGCCCATGAGCCAGGAAGAATTCCGCGCCTTCATCAAGGCGCAGACGGCGGTATTCGCCAAGGTCGTGGCCGACGGCCACATCACGGCCGAAAACTGAAATCGGTGCGCGCTAGGGCCGGGACGGCCCCTGGCGCAACACCGCATCCAGCGCGCCCAGCGCCGGCGGGATCATTGCCAGCAGGCGCGCTTTGCCCACGCCGTCGCGCGCCTGCACCGACAGGCCGTGCAGCACGACGGCGTAGTAGTCGCCCAACGCCTGCACGTCCGTGCCGGGTTTGAGTTCGCCGCTTTGCACGGCGGATTCAAGCCGGTCGATGATGCCTTGCGTACGCGCCTTGCGATGCGTGGTGAGCCATGCCATGACATCTTCGTTTTCGGCCGCGTAGTTGGTGGCGGCGCTGACCACCATGCAGCCCTGCGGCCGGCCGCGCCGGGTGTAGGTCAGCACCGCGTCGGTCAGCAGTTTCTCGATGGCGTCGCGTACGCCGTCGGTGGCCTCGAGCGCTTTTTCCGCAAACGCGCCGTCGCCCGCTTCATACCGCGCCACGGCTTCGCGGAACAGGTCCTGCTTGGATCCGAAGGCCGCATAAAGCCGCGCCGAGGCCAGGCCCGTCGCCGCCACCAGATCCGCCATCGACGTGCCTTCATACCCCTGTTTCCAGAACGCCAGCATGGCTTGCTGAAGCGCTAGGTCGCGGTCGAATTCTCTGGGTCTGCCTGCCATCACGGTCTCGGTGAAATGATCTGGACGCAGTGTACCGCCCGCTATGGCATTTGCGTCGCGCCGATTTATCGCCTATTCTTTGTCGATCGACAAACAATTAAGGATTCGATATGAAGACGATCAAAGGCCCCAGCCTGCACCTGGCGCAATTCAGCGACGCCGTGGCGCCCTTCAACAGCTTGCCGGCCATCGCGCAATGGGCGGCGGGTGTAGGTTTCAAGGCCTTGCAGATTCCGGCTTGGGACAAGCGCTTCTTCGATGCGGAAACGGCGGCAACCAGCCAGGACTATTGCGACGAAATCACCGGAACGCTGGCGGCTCACGGGTTGGTCGTCAGCGAACTCACCACGCACATCTTCGGCCAGTCGCTGGCCGTGCATCCGGCTTACGACGCGATGGTCGACAACTTCGCGCCTGAGCATGCGCGCGGCAATTCGCAGGCCAGGACGGCCTGGGCGAAGCAGGGGCTGCTGAATTCGGCCCGCGCCTCGAAGCGGCTGGGCCTGACCGAGATGGGCACGTTCTCGGGGTCGCTGGCGTGGCCGTACCTGTTCCCGTTCCCGCAACGGCCTGAGGGCCTGATCGAGACGGCATTCGATGAACTGGCCCGCCGCTGGCTGCCGGTGCTGGACGCCTGCGACGAGCAGGGCGTGAACCTGTGCTTCGAGATTCACCCCAGCGAAGACCTGCATGACGGCATCACGTTCGAGATGTTCCACGAACGCGTCGGCGCCCACGCCCGTTGCGCCATGCTGTTCGACCCCAGCCATTTCGTCCTGCAGCAGCTGAACTACCTGGAATACCTGGACATCTACAAGGACCACATCCGCATGTTCCATGTGAAGGACGCCGAGTTCAATCCCACGGGCCGGCAAGGCATCTATGGCGGCTATCAGTCGTGGATCAACCGGGCGGGGCGGTTCCGTTCGCTGGGCGACGGGCAGGTCGACTTCAAGTCGATCTTCTCGAAACTGGCGCAATACGACTATGCGGGCTGGGCCACGCTGGAATGGGAGTGCTGCCTGAAAGACCAGGAAACGGGCGCACGCGAAGGCGTGGAATTCATCAATCGCCACATCATCCCCGTCACGTCCAAGGTGTTCGACGACTTCGCCGGCGCCGCCATCGACAAGCAACAGATCCACGCCCTGCTGGGCATCGCCTGAACGCGAGAGTCTTCCATCATGACGCATCAAACCGATTCATTCTTCTCCGCCGCCGACGGCGTGACGCATCAGTACCCGCTGATCGACGGCCATCGCATCCATTGCGCCATCGCGGGTGACGGCCCGCCCGTCTTGCTGATCCCCGGTTGGCCACAGACGTGGTTCACGTGGCGCCACATCATGAAATCGCTGGCAGAGGCGGGCTATACCGCCATCGCCGTGGACCCTCCCGGCACGGGCGACTCCGGGCGTCCGGCCCAAGGCTATGACACCGGCGCCGTGGCCAGCGTCCTGCATCGCTTGATGGGGCAATTGGGGCACGCGGCTTATCAGGTCGTCGGCCACGACATCGGCATGTGGGTGGCGTATGCGCTGGCCAGCGACTATCCCGAGGCTGTCCGCCGGCTGGTGCTGACCGAGGCCGTCATCCCCGGCCTGGCGCCTGCGCCGCCGATATTCGTGCCGCCGGCAGAGAACATCTTCCTATGGCATTTCATGTTCAATCAGCTGCAAGACCTGCCGGAAGCGCTGATCACCGGACGCGAGCGCGCCTACCTGAGCTTCATTTTCGACAAGTGGTCGCATCGGCGGGACCGCGTCGCCGCGGACGTCTACATCGACGCCTATTCGGCGCCGGGCGCATTGCGCAGCGGCTTTGCCTACTATCGGGCCATTCCCGAGACCATCCGGCAGAACCAGGAGCGCTCGAAGACCCGCTTGCGCATGCCCACGCTGGCCATCGGCACGGAACACGCGACCCGGGACGCCCCGCTGATCACGATGCGCGACAACGCTACCGACCTGACCGGCGTCATCATTGACGACTGCGGGCATTTCGTGACCGAAGAATGCCATGAGGCGTTCTCTGGGCACCTGCTTGCCTTCCTGTCGAAAGAGGGTTGAACGTGTCCCTCGATCCTCGTATCAACGCCTTCCTGACGCGCCTGTCCAGCGCATCCGCACCACTGGTGCTGGAAGACATCCGCGCCGCGACCGAAACGGGGCTGCGGGCGCTGCAGGGCGGGACGGAGACCGTGGACGCCGTGACCGACCACGAGGCGCGCTGCCAGGACGGGCATCCGTTACGGATTCGCGCCTATACGCCGGCCGGGCTGGCGCAGCACGATGCGCTGCCCGCGATCGTGTTCGCACATGGCGGAGGCTGGTTCCAGTGTTCGCTGGATCTGTACGACAACCCTTGCCGCGCGTTAGCCAACGCGACGCAGTGCAAGGTGTTTTCGGTGGACTACCGGCTGGCACCCGAGAACAAGTTTCCGGTGCCGGCCGAGGACGTCTATGCCGGACTGCAATGGGTCAGCGCGAATGCCGTGCGGCTGGGCATCGACGCGTCGCGCCTTGCCATCTGCGGCGATAGCGCAGGCGGCAACCTGGCGGCGGCCGCCGCGATCATGGCGCGGGACCGCGGCGGGCCGCCCATTGCGCATCAGTTGCTGATCTACCCCGTGATGGATCATGCCTTTTCGACGCAGTCATACCAGACGTACGGGCGCAACTTCTTCCTGACCGAAGAGATCATGCGCTACTGCTGGTTCACGTACCTGGTCAACGAGGCGGATGGGGCGTCGCCCTACGCGTCGCCGCTGCGGGTGCAAACCGTAAAGGGCCTGCCGCCCGCCACCGTGCTGGTCAGCGAGTACGATCCCCTGCGGGATGAGGGCGAGGCCTATGCGCAGCGGCTGCGCGACGGCGGCGTCGCAGCGCAGGACCATCGCCTGCCGGGCATGGTGCACGCATGTATCCACATGCTGGGCCTTACGCCGGCGGCCAGGCGCTTGTTCGACCTGGCGGGGCAGGCGATGCAGGCCGCGCTGGGGGCAGGCGATACGCCCGTGGCTACGGGCCGTCGTGCAGCAGCACTTCCAGCCCGGTGCGTTCCCCTGAGCGCACCCGGCTGACCGCTTGCCGGGCCGTGACGCGGTAAATGTCGCGCGCACCCTGGACGGGGCGATGCGATACCGCGATCACGGCCGCGTCGCCCAGATCCAGGGGCAGCACCATCGGACGCGACTGCATGCGCGGGCGTTGTTCGGTCATGACGAATTCGCCGCCGGTAAAGTCGGTGCCGGGTTGGGACAGCAGGGCGACGAGTTGCAGGGGAAAGACATGCGCGCCGTCTGCATGCTGAATCAGCGGCTGATACGCGTCCGCGCGCAGGCAGTGCAGCGCCGTCAGCGGCCGGGTCTGTCCCGCATCGCGGTTGCGTTGCATCCAGGCGGAGAAATCGTCAGGGTATGCCGCGTCCTGCTGCAAGGCGGCAGCCCAGGATCGCGCGACAGGAAGCAACTGCCGGTACAGGTGGGCGCGTAGTGAATCGAACGCCGCGGCTTCTGCACCGGTCCGCGCCAGCCGCCGCGCCGCATCCTCCTGGAACAAACCGGGCAGCAGCGCCCAGCCTTCGGCGTCCAGTTGGCGGGCAATAGGGTCCCAATCGTAGTGGGCAAGCGGGGTGTGGTCAGGCGTCATGGCGGCAAAAGGCGTTCGGAGCACCACAGGATAGGGGCGGGCGGGGCGTTCGTCACTCCGGTGCTTGCTTGCGTACCCGGGGCGTGTGGGGCAGCGTTCAGGGGCCTTGAAGTATGCTTGTGGGCTTCACGAACCCATTCTATGCCGCCTGTAATGACTGATTTCCCGTTTGACGCCGTCCTGTTCGATTGCGACGGCGTGTTGGTTGATTCCGAACCCATCACCAGCCATGTGCTGACCCAGATGCTGAACGAACTGGGCTGGGACATCACGCATGACGAGACGATGCGCATCTTTACCGGGAAAGCCGTCAGGGACGAACTGCCGCTGATCGAGGCGCGTACCGGCGTCAAGCTGGGCCCGGAATGGTTCGACGTGTTCCGCCAGCGCCGCAATGCCGCGTTGGACCGCGACCTGCTGGAGATCCCCGGCGCGCCGGACGCCGTGCGCGCGCTGCACCAGACCCTGGACGGCCGCATCGCCGTGGCCTCGGGCGCCGACCGCCGCAAGGTGGAGCTGCAACTGGCCAAGGTGGGCATTGCCGAGTGCTTTGACGGGCGCGTTTTCAGCGGCCATGAAATGCCGCGCAGCAAACCGTTTCCCGATGTCTACCTGGCCGCCGCTCAGGCGCTGGGCGTAGACCCCAAGCGTTGCGCGGTCGTGGAAGACACGGTCACGGGCGCGACCGCCGGCGTGGCGGCAGGTGCCACGGTGTTCGGGTACAGCCCGGACGCCAACGGCCACAGCGGGGCCGAGGCTCTGCGCGGCGTGGGCGTGGCCCACGTATTCACCGACATGAAGCAACTGCCCGCGCTGCTGGCGGGCTGGCAGGCCGGCGCGCGTTAAACGCAGCCGGTCGCCCACGCGCGCTCAGCGCGCGTGGTTGGCGTATTGCTCGCCGCCGTCCAGGTCGATCACGGTGCCGCTCAGGTAGCCGGCGCGCGGCGACGCGCCGAACACGATCATGTCGGCCACTTCCTCGGGTTCCATCAGGCGGCCGAACGGCAGGTCCGACAGCGTTTCCTGCCACCGGCTGTCATCGCCCCAGCGGGCCTGCGCGCGTTGGCGCGCCAGCGTCAGCACGCGGTCCGTGCGCGTGCGCGACGGATTCACGCCAAACACGCGCACGCCATGGCGCGGGGCTTCACCGCCCAGGGCGCGCGTAAACGCGATCAGCGAGGCATTGGCCGAGGCGCCGCAGATGTAGTCCGCACGCGGCGCGGCCCCGGCCATGCCGATGATGTTGGCGATGACGCCGGCGCCCGCTTCGCGCATCGCGGGGTAGTAGTGACGGGCCAGATTGATATAGCCGTGCACCTTCAGATCCCAGCCGGCGCGCCAGCGTTCGTCCTGCACCTGGTCCAGCGCGCCACCGGGCACCGCGCCCGCATTGTTCACCAACACGTCGATGGGACCGGTGTCCTTGGCCAGCTTTTCCGCAGCGCCGGGCAAGGCCAGGTCCAGGGCCACGGCTTGCGCGGCGCGGCCGGTCTGCTCGCGGATGGCGGCGGTGGCCTGATGCAGCGCGGCGTCGTCGCGCGCCACCAGGATCGGGTCCGCGCCTTCGCGTGCGAAGGCCACGGCGCATGCCAGGCCGATGCCCTTGGACGCACCCGTGATGAGCACGCGTTTTCCTGCCAGCTGCAAATCCATGAAGCGCTCCTGTCGATTCGCGCCTGCCTGTGCGGCGCACGCTTAGGTTGTAAACCACTTGCCGGCCGCATGCCAGCCTGAACGCGGCATGGCGCATCCGGGCGCGCGCCTGCTATGCTGAAAACCACCTGTGCCACAAGGATGCGGCGATGTCGGAAATCTGGCTGGAAATCTGGACCACCGTGCGGAGTGAATTCGCGGATATTCCCGATGTGGGCGAAGCCACGCGCATCGTGCTGCGGTTGGGCATGGCCGTGATATTGGGCGGCCTGCTGGGCTACGAACGCGAACGCAGCGGCAAGGCCGCGGGCCTGCGCACGCACATGCTGGTGGCGCTGGGCGCGGCGATTTTCGTGCTGGTGCCGTTGCAGGGCGGCATGCAGGTCGGCGACATCAGCCGCGTGCTGCAAGGCGTGATCGCAGGCATCGGCTTCCTGGGCGCGGGCGCGATCATCAAACTGAGCGATGAACGCGAGATCCGCGGGCTGACCACATCGGCCAGCATCTGGATGACGGCCGCCATCGGCGTGGCAGCCGGCATGGGCCGCGAGGCCACGGCCCTGGTCAGCACCTTGATGGCGCTGTTCGTGCTGGCGGTGTTGCGGCGCGTCGAGGCGCGCATTTCCTCGCGGCAGGAAAAGAACCTGATCACCCCCGGCACGAAGTCCGGGGGGAATGTCTGACGGCGGCGTTCAGCTGCCGCCGGAGACGTCGATGAAGGAGCCGCTGGTGTAGCCGGCTTCGTCCGAGAACAGCCACATCACCGCGCCCGCCACCTCTTCCACCGAGCCGCCGCGGCGCAACGGGATCACGCTTTTCAACCGGTCCACGCGGCCGGGCTCGCCGCCGCTGGCGTGCATCTCGGTGTAGATGGTGCCGGGCCGTACGCCGTTCACGCGGATGCCCTCGGGCGCCACTTCCTTGGACAGGCCGATCGTCAGCGTATCCAGCGCGCCCTTGGATGCGGCGTAGTCCACATATTCGTTGGGTGAACCCAGGCGGGCGGCGGCCGACGACACGTTGACGATGGCGCCGCCCTGGCCGCCGTGGCGCGTCGACATCCGCCGCACGGCCTCGCGGGCGCACAGGAAGGCGCCGATGACGTTGGTGGACAGCACGCGCAGCAGGCGGTCGGCATCCATGTCGTCCACGCGCATCTGCTTTTCCAGGATGCCGGCGTTGTTGACCAGCGCATCCAGCCGGCCCAGCCGCTCGTCCAGCGTGTGGAACATGCGCAGCACCTGGTCTTCCTGCGAGACGTCGGCCTGGATGGCCAGCGCCTGGCCGCCTTCGCGCCGGATTTCGGCCACGACGGCGTCGGCGGCGTCCGCATGGGTGCGGTAGTTGACGCCAACCGCATAGCCGCGGCGGGCGGCCAGTTTGGCGACGGCGGCGCCGATGCCCCGGCTGCCGCCGGTAACGAGCATGACTTTGGACATGGTTTTCTCCTGCATGACTGCCACGTTAGCAGAACGCAGGCTCAGATCCACACGTCGTTCGGGGCGCTGCGCGCGCCGCCCTGGTCGCCGGTGTTCACGACCCCACAGGGTTCCACCAGCATCAGGTGAGTCTCTTCCTGCGCGCAGGGCTTGTGCTCCACGCCCTTGGGGATGACCGTCATGTCGCCCGGGCCCAGGTCGATGTGGCCGTCGCGCAGTTCGATCCGCAACCGGCCGCTGACGACGATGAACGTCTCGTCGGTGTCCGCATGGCTGTGCCAGACGAAATCGCCCTGCACCTTGACCACCTTGAACTGGTAGTCGTTCATCTGGGCGATGACCTTGGGCTGCCAGTGCTCTGAGAACAGCGCGAGCTTGCCGGCGATATTGATGGAGGATATGGGGGACATGGCGGAGCCTGAACAAGGGGAAGACGCCTGCAGCATAGGGCGGCAGGGCGCGCGCCGTCTTGTACGTTCTTGCAGGTTTTCCGTGCCGGGCCCGGCACGGCGGGGCTAGCCGTGCAGCATCCGCCGCCAGCGGTCTGGCGTCATGCCGTAGGTCTGCACATGGCGATGCGTCAGGTGGCTCTGGTCGGTGAAGCCGGCGCAGGCCGCGGCGTCCGCCAGCGGCTGGCCGGCGGCGATCAGCCGGCGGGCGAGATCCAGGCGGCGCAGCATCACGTAGCGATAGGGGCTGGTGCCGAACAGCGCGCGGAAATCGCGCGACAGGCGCCAGCGGTCGTTGCCCGCGGCCTGCGCCAGCTGGTCCAGCGTGATCGGCTGGCCGAGCGAGGCATGGATGAACTGCCGGGCGCGCTCTGCGGCGGGGTAGTCGGCCGTTCGGCGTCCCTGAGGGCGGCCGGCGGCGGCGCACAGCGCGTGGGCCAGGTCGTAGAGCGCGTCGTCTTCCTGCAAGGGGTCGATTGCCGCCCGGGTGCTTTGCAGCAGCGCTTCGCTGGCGGCGTGCAGCCGCGGGTCGGCAGAGAGGCCGCCCGCGATGAACGGCAGCGGCCGGCCGCCCAGGATTTGCTGGATCAGCGCGGGTTCGACGTAGATCATGCGGTAGTGGAAACCGGCTTCGGTGCCTGCCTGCCCGTCGTGCGGTTCGTCAGGGTGCAGCACGATGGTGCCGCCTGGCAGGCTGTGCCGGCATGAGCGCCGGTAGTGGAAGCTTTGCACGCCCGACAGCGTGCGCCCGATGGCGTACGTGTCGTGGCGGTGCATGTCGTAGCCATGACCGCCGAAGTAGGCTTCGATGCGCTCCACATGGCCCGAGGGCGCGGCGCGCAGTATCCAGTCCTGCTTCGGTTGGGCCAACGTCATGGCAGACGTGCGGCAGGGTCTACTTCTTCACCTGCACCAGTACGAACTCGTTGCCGTACAGGTCGATGAAGTGGGCGTAGACGGTGGTGTCGTCATGGACGGGCTCTTTGGTGAAGCGCACGCCCCGCGCGGCGAACTTGCTGTGGTCGCGCACGACGTCGTCGGTGTAGAACACGCCCACCGGCTGGCCGCCGGTCTGGTCGCCCACGCGGTCGCGTTGCGCCTGGGTCAGGGCTTGCAGCAGCCAGACGCCGACCGCGGGTTGTTCCGGCAGGCGCAGGTGCACATACCGTTGCTGGCCCACGGGCATATCGACGAACACCTCCATGCCGAGCTTGTCTTGGTAAAAAGAAATGGCGGTGTCGTAGTCGTTCACGAGAAGGACGAGACGGCCCAGCGAATGCATGTCAGGACTCTCTTTGAGGTTAAGCGTGCGGCTATGCTAACCCGTCGCGGCCCTTTACCGGCTGTCGGCCTCGCGCAACAGCCGCAGGCCCACCAGCGGGTAGCGCGTTTCCTGAGTGTTCCAGTTGCGGTAGGACGACCGGGTATAGAGCGCCCAGGTGTGCCACGAGCCGCCCCGGCGCACGCGCACATTGCCGCTGTCGGGGCCTTGCGGATCATCCGTGGGCGAGTGCGCGTAGTAGTCCTCGCCGTACCAGTCCGCCACCCATTCCCAGGCGTTGCCGTGCATGTCGTACAGGCCGAAGGCGTTGGGCGCGTAGGTGGCCACCGGCGCGGTGAACGTGTAACCGTCGTGGCGGGCCGAGGCGAACGCCTGCCATTTCGGCCACAGCGGTTGGGCGTCGGCGTCAAAGCCGTTGCCGGCATCGGGCATGCCAGCCGGGTCGTCGCCGTTCTGGTAGCGCGTGCGCGTGCCGGCGCGGCAGGCGTATTCCCATTCGGCTTCGGTGGGCAGCCGGTAGACGCGGCCTTCCTTCTGGGTCAGCCAGCGGGCCAACGCCTGGGCGTCGTTCCAGCTGATGTTCACGACGGGGTGATCGTCGGTCTGGGCGAAGCCCGGGTTACGCCAGGAATAGCGGCGGTCGCGGCCTTCGAAGGCGTCGCCGCGTTCGGACTTGTCGGGATCGTAGGCGGCGTTGTAGCCATAGCCGCCCGTGCCGTCGGCCTCGGACTCGGGCACATACCCGGAGGCTTCGATAAAGCGCCGGAACTGTCCGACCGTGACCTCGGTGCGTTCCAGGTAGAACGGCCGGGTGATGCGCACGGTATGCACGGGCGCTTCGTCGAACAGCTGCGCGAAACGGTCCTTGGGATATTGCGGGTAGTCGCGCGCCAGCGCCTCGGGCGTTTCGTCGCTGCCCATCTGGAACGTGCCGGCGGGGATGGCGACGAACACCATGCCCAGTGAATTCTCGATCAACGCAGGCGGCTCGCTGGACGGGGCCGCGCGCAGCGGGGACGACAGCAGGAAACTGGCAAGCAACAGGCAGGGACAGATACGCATGGAGGGTCGCGGGCGCGGGGCGCAGGGCCAAGGGTGCGACATAGTAGGGCGGCTGCGTCCAGACAGCCAGACGCGGGGAACCCTCATACGGGCCTTGCGCTTCAGCCTGCCTTGCGCAAGGTGAAGTTGATCCGTCGGCTGCCGAGTCTGGGATGCGGCAGGTCTTTCATGGGCATCACGCCGTGATAGCGCAGCCGGTCCACGCCGCCCCACACGACCACGTCGCCATGCAGCAGGGGCACGCGCACGGTCTTGTCCGAGCGTTCGTGGCCGCCGAACAGGAAGAGGGCGGGCATGCCCAGCGAGACGGAAACGATGGGGGAGCCGTAGTCGCGTTCGTTCTTGTCCTGATGCAGCGACAGCCGCGACCCCGGCTCGTACTGGTTGACCAGGCAGGCGTCGGGCGCAAAACCGGGAAAGCCGGCCTCGGCCGCCGCAGCCTGCGCCAGTTCCAGGAAGGCCGAAGGCAGGTCGGGCCAGGGCAGGCCGGACAGCGGGTCGATGCGCGTATAGCGGTAGCCGTGCGCATCCGTCGTCCAGCCCCATTGCCCGCAATTGGTCAGCGCGACCGACATGGTGTAGCCCCCCGGCGTCTGCATGCGCCGGAAGGGCGACTGCGCGGCGACGGTGTCCACGCCTTGCAGCAGCGCTTCGGCAAAGGGCAAGGCAAACCCGCGCAACACGAAGGATTGCGGCCCGATTGCCTCGCGCCCGCTTTGCGCGGTGTCGTCGTCGCCAAACAGGTCCAGCGATGTCGTCATGGTCATTGCGCGTCGTGGAAGATCAGCCCTAGCGTGTGGCGCCGGCCGCTGCGCAGCGCGCTGACGCCGTGCCTCATGGCGGTCTTGCGCCAACCGCGCGCGCCGGGCACGGGCCGCTGGTTCACGGTGAAGATCAGCGCGTCGCCCTGCTGCAGCGGCAGCACCTCGGCGCACTGTTCGCGGCTGCTGGTTTCCGTCATCACGAATTCGCCGCCCGTGAAATCCTGACCTGGGCGCGACAGCAGCACCGCCACCTGCAGCGGGAACACGTGTTCGCCGTACAGGTCCTGGTGCAGGCAGTTGTAGTCGCCGGGGCCGTACTCCAGGATCAGGGGCGTGGGACGGCGTTGGCCGGCGTCATGGCAGCGCTGCAGAAAGGCGGCGTGGTCGGCGGGATACTGCACATTGATGCCCAACTGCCGGTTCCAGCGGTTCGCGATCGGCGCCAGTTGCGGATACAAGGCGGTGCGCAGCTGCTGCAGCAACGGCGGCAGCGGATAGGAAAAGTACTTGTATTCACCGCGACCGAAGCCATGCCGCGCCATCACGATACGGCTGCGGTAGCCGTCCGGCGCGGCGTAGCCGGCCGCCAGCGCCGCGCATTGGGCGGGCGTCAGCAGGCCGGGCGCGATGGCATTGCCATGCGCATCCAGCGACTCGGTGATCCGGGCCCAATCGAGGTCGGGCAGGGGAGCGGCAGGCGGCATATCCATGGGGCGAGGGCAGGCAAGGCGAAGCAGAAAAAACCAGTCTACGCCTGCCCGCCGCTAGGCGAACTCCGCTTGTTGCGCCGGGGTCACAGCAGCGGCTCCAGCGGCAGCAGCGACACGAACCAGACGGAAAACCGCTTCCACACCGTCGTGCCCGGCTCGGTGTCATGGCGGATCGTTTCCCCGTTGCGCTGCTCCAGCCAATACAAGTCGCCTTTATCGTCCAGGCAAACGCGGTAGGCCACCTTGGGCAACTCGTTCTTGAAGGCATCGGCAATGCGGCCCGCCAGCGTCGGGCTGTCGATCACAAAGCCCAGTTCCGTATTCAGGGTGGCCGAACGCGGGTCGAAGTTGAACGACCCGACGAAGATGCGCTGCCCGTCCACCGCGAAGGTCTTGGCGTGCAGGCTGGAACCCGAGCTGCCGAAGGGCCCCATGCTCTTGTTGCGCTCGACCTCGCCCGCCATGCGCTTCATCTCGAACAATTCCACGCCGGCTGCCAGCAGGTCCTTGCGGCGCTTGGCGTAGCCCGAATGCACGACTGCGACGTCGGTCGCTTCCAGCGCATTGGTCAGCACCTGCACCTTGACCCCACTTTTCGCCATCTTCGCGAAGGCTTCCGTGCCCGCGGCCGTGGGCACGAAATAGGGCGACACCAATTCCAGATCGGTCGCGGGCGCGCCGATGATTTCATGCAACTGGTGCGGCAGCATCGCCTCGGGCGGCGCGGTGCCCAGCGTCTTGCGCGGATCGTCGCTGACCATGCGGGCGTTCGCCCATTCCAGGCGCAGCTCGCCTTGCAGCAATTGCCGGATGAAGGGCAACTGCTTCATGGCGTCGGCATAGGCGGCGGCTTCGGGCGACCCTTCCACCTTGCTGGCCCGTTCCTCCAGCGCTTGCAGCGCGCCCGGCTCGGCCTTCTTCAGCAGCCGGTCCACGGGGTAGGCGGATTCGCTGGCCCAGTACCGGTCGAAATCCATCGACACGTCATTGACCGCCGCGCCGATCGCCAGCACGTCCAGGTCGGTGAACAGCACGCCGTTGGCGGCGCCGAAGTATTCGTCGCCAACGTTGCGCCCGCCGATGATGGTGGCCTGGTTGTCCGCGGTGAACGACTTGTTGTGCATGCGCCGGTTCAGGCGGCTGAAGTCCGTGACGTAGCCCAAGGGCTTGGGCCAGCGCAGCACAAAGGGGTTGTACAAGCGGACTTCGATATTGGGGTGTTCGTCCATCGCGGCCAGCACCGTGTCCAGGCCCGACGTGCCGTTGTCGTCCAGCAGCAGCCGCACGCGCACGCCCCGGTCGGCAGCGGCGTGCAGCGCTTCCAGCAGCATCGTGCCCGTCATGTCGTCGTGCCAGATGTAGTACTGCACATCCAGGCTGCGCTCGGCCGCCCGCGCCAGCATCATGCGGGCGGCGAAAGCGTCATAGGCGTTGGACAGCGGGTGGATGCCCGACTTGCCGGGATGCGCTGCCGCCAGCGGCGCGATGCCGCGGCCCAAGGGCGTGGCGGCGGATTGTTCGGGCGTCAGCGCCTGGGACTCGCTGCGCTTGTCGAGCGGGGGCAGGCTGCATCCGCTTAGAAACGAAAGGCAGAGGGCGGTCATAAGTAGGGGTTTGGCCAAAAGCATGCCCGTATTGTGCCGAAAAAAGTGGCAGGCACCGGGTCTTGATGATTTTCCATATTTGGAATAAATTCCCTAATATGGAAAACACAACGATTGATGCCGATCTGGACCGCCGCATCGCCCAGCGCCTGAAAGCCTTGCGCTTGGCGCGCGGGTGGTCGTTGGACGAATTGGCGGGGATGGCTGGCGTCAGCCGCGCCACGCTCTCGCGGCTGGAAAACGCCGAGGTCAGCCCCACGGCCAGCGTGCTGGGCAAGCTGTGCGCGGCCCACGGCTTGACCATGTCGCGGCTGATGGTGATGGTGGAAGACGATTTCGCGCCCTTGGTGCCCGAGCACGCGCAGGCCGTGTGGGCCGACGACAGTGCGGGCTTCACGCGGCGTTCCGTGTCTCCCCCGGCGCAGCAGTTGGCGGGCGAAGTGCTGGCCTGCGAGCTGGCGGCAGGCGCCCGCATCGGCTACGAGCAATCGCCGCGGCCGGGGCTGGAGCACCACCTGCTGATGCTGGAAGGCGAACTGCATATCACCGTCGACGGCCAGACCCACATCCTGGCGCCGGGCGACTGCCTGCGCTATCAACTGTTCGGCGCCAGCCAGTTCATCACACCGCCGCATAGCGGCGCCCGCTACCTGCTCTTCATCGTCTGAACCGCCATGTCCCACGACCCCGCCACCCTTGAATTGACCCTGCTGACGGCGGATGACGCCGCTGCCAATCTGCCCGCGCTGGGCGAACTGCTGCACGCCTGCGTGCAAGGCGGCGCCAGCGTCAGTTTCGTCCTGCCGTATTCCCCGGAAGACGCGCAAGCGTTCTGGCGCAACAAGATCCTGCCGGCGCTGGCCGGCGGCAAGCTGGCGCTGTGGGTGGCGCGTCAGGACGGCCGCATCGCCGGCTCGGTGCAATTGGATAGCGATACGCCGCCCAACCAGCCCCACCGCGCCGAGGTGCGCAAGCTTCTGGTGCACCCCGATTTCCGCCGGCAGGGCATCGCCCGCCACTTGATGCGCGAGGCCGAAGCCCATGCGGTGCGCATCGGCCGCAGCTTGATCACGCTGGATACACGCACCGGCGACAGCGCCGAGCCCCTGTATGCGTCGCTGGGCTATGTGACGGTGGGGCAGATCCCGCATTTCAGCCGCGACCCGCATGATGCGGGCAAGCTGGACGCGACGACGATCATGTACAAACGGGTGTAGATAAGGCCGACGGACAACGGAATAGGCCACCCATCCGGCCACAAAAGCAGCCCCCTAAGGGGCAACAAAAAAGCCACCCGCGAGGGTGGCTTTCTTATTCAGTCAGCGCCCATTCAAGCCAGCGGCTTGATGCCCACGCTGTAAGGGGGCGCATTGCCGCGTGCGGCGGCCTTGATCTTCAGCATCGAGCCGCCGGGGGTGAATTCGAAGTCCTGCAGCGGCACTTCGAACCATTGGTGGAAGCTGGTGCGGGAAAACTCGGGCACCCAGACTTTGGCGCGCCGCGCGTCGCAGTGGAATTCCACCAGCGTGCGGTCGATGCCCAGGGGGCGGGTGTTGCCGATGCGGTAGCTGACGCGCAGTTCGGCGCTTTCCGTCGAGCCGGGGCGCCAGGTCAGGCCGATGGATTCCATGAATTGTTCAATCGCCTGAATGCCGCGATACATAGCTGACTCCGAATGCTGTCGGGCGCCGGGCGCCCACGAAAATCCGCCGCGCGCGGCGGCGGGAAACAGACGGATTATCCGCCATTCCGGGGCAGGCTGCCCAGCCGGCGGCCCGCGCGGGGCGGAATGGGGCGCCGCGCCAGGCGTGCGGGCGGGCTTCAGGCGCCGGTTTTGGCGCAGAACGCCAGGATGGCATCGGCGACGGCTTGCGGGGCTTCGCGCTGGGGAAAATGCCCCACGCCGTCCAGGACGCGACGTGCATAGCCGCCCTGAAAGAACGCCTCCTTGCCTTCCGACGTGGCCGGCTGGTTGCAGGCGTCGGCGCCGCCATGCAGCACCAGCGTGGGTACGGTCAGCACGGGGGCAGGCGTCAGCAACGCCGTGTCGGCCCGGTAGGCGGCGTCGCCTTCGGCATAGCCCCAGCGGTGGCGGTAGGAATGCAGCACCACGTCGGCCCAGTCGGGATTGTCGAAGACGCGCGCGGCCTCGTCGAAATCCTCGGGCGTGTACCAGGCGCCGGGCGACCACGTGTCCCACATGGTGCGGGTGAACTCACGGCGGTTGCCGCGCACTGCCTCGGCACCGCGCGGCGTCGCCATGAACCAGTGGTACCAGTAATTGCGTGCCTGGCTCAGCGACAACACCTGGTTCGGGTCGTTGGTGCCATAGCCCACCGACAGCAGTACCAGCTGCCGCGCGACACCCGGCCGAAGGCCGCAGGCGTTGGCGGCGGCACGCGCGCCCCAGTCATGGCCCACCAGCAGCGGGCGGTCGATACCCAGCGCATCGATGAAGTCCAGCAGGTCGCGCCCCAGAGCGGCCAGTTCGCCGCTGCGCGGCGTGGCGGCATCGCGAAAGCGGGTCGGCCCGAAACCGCGCAGGGCCGGGCACAGCACGCGGTAGCCATCCGCCGCCAGGCGTCCGGCGACGGTGTTCCAGCTTTCGGGGCTGTCGGGCCAGCCGTGCAGCAGCACGGCGGTGCGGGATCCGGCAGGGTTCCATTCCAGATAGGCGATATCCAGCAAAGGGGTCTGTACCTGGGCGTAGGCAGTCATGATGGGGTTCCTTCTTTCGGTGACGGTGCTGTCACGATAGCGGCTGGTCTTGTCATGATTCTTGATGAATAAGCGCTTATTATCAATAAATCATGAATATAAGGATGGCAGGCGATGGATATTCCTAACGAGTCCGCCGGCGTGGTGCTGGACCTGACGCTCTTGCGCACGTTCCTGGAGGTGGTGGACAGCGGCGGCTTCGCGTTGGCCGCCGATGCGCTGTCCCTGACGCCCTCGGCCATCAGCGGCCACATCAAGCGCCTGGAGGTGCTGGCGGGCGCCACCTTGCTGGACCGCACGACGCGTAGCTTCGAAGTGACGCCGGCGGGCGAGACGCTGTACGCCTACGCGCGCAACATCGTCGATCTGGAGCGCGAGGCGCGCGCCCGCTTGAGCGGCACGCGCCTGAAGGGCCGCTTGCGCATCGGATCGTCGGAGGATTTCGCGGGCGCGTGGCTGGCCGAAGTGCTGCAGGCGTTTCACCGCGGCCATCCGGAGGCTTCGATCGAACTGAAGGTGGGCGTTACCGCCGACCTGCTGCGCCAGCAGGCGCGAGGCAAGCTGGATGTGGTGTTCGGCAAGCAGTGCGCGCGCGTGCAGGACGATGGCGAGCTCTTGTGGGAAGAAGACCTGGTGTGGGCCTGGGGGGAAGACAAGCCGTGGAAGCCCGGGCGCCAGGTGCCGTTGGCCGTGTTCCCCGAACCTTGCGTGTATCGCGAAGCGGCCATCACGGCCTTGGGGCAGACGAAGCAAGGCTGGGTGCCGGCATTCGAAAGCGGCAGCATGGCGGGTTGTCTAGCCGCCGCGTTGGCGGGATTTGCCGTGGCTCCTGTTGCGCGCAGCCAGTTGCGCGAGGGCTTGCGCGCCCTGTCGCGCGATGACGGCATGCCCGACCTGCCGATGACGCGCTTCTACGCGTATCTGCGTTCGGCCGAACCCGCGGTGCAGGCGCTGGTGGCGGCAGTCAGGCAGACGGGGCAGCGGCGCCGCTTCGGGCGCTGAGCGCCTCGACGCATCGCCGGCCTTTATCGCCGCCATTGAGTAAAGCAAATGGACGCCACGCGCCATGGCCCGCACCATGACGCACATGTCCTTACCGAGGCCGGCGCGCAGTCCGCCGGCCGGGACGCTTCACTCAAGGAGTCATCATGGCGAATTTCTTTCTGGCATTGGTCAACGCGGAACTCTCGTTGTTCGGCGTGCAGACGGCTGACGAACCGGTGGCGGCGCCCGCCACCGTGGCGCAGGACACCGCGCCTGCCTTCGATAGCGAGCATTACCGCAGCGCGCTGGGCTGACCGCGCGCATTGCCGCGCAAAAAGCATCAGCGTAGAAATAGGCAGGTTTCACGCAAGAACGAGCCTGTACGCCAGCACGCCCGATTCTTAATATCCCTACCAGGCTCAGGGCCGAAGCATCAGTCATGAATGCTTTACCCGGCCTGGCCGCCCGGCCTCTTGCCGGCGGCTGCAAGCATGCAGGCTAGCAAGGGATGGGAATCGCATGAATACCGAAAAAATCTGGTTGGTGACGGGTGCGTCGACGGGCCTGGGCCTGGTTCTGGTGAAGATGCTGCTGGACCGGGGTCACAAGGTGGCGGCGACGGCCCGGGATGGCGATGCATTGCTGGAGGCCGTGGGGGCCAAGCTGGAAGGGCAGTTCCTGCCCTTGTCGGTGGATCTGGCCGATGAGCGCAACGTGCGCCGTGCGGTGGACGCCACGATGGCCGCGTTCGGCGGCGTGGATGTGGTGGTGAACAACGCGGGCGACGCGTTGCAGGGATCGTTGGACAGCCTGTCCGACGATGCATTGCGCGGCACGTTCGATATCAACGTGTTCGGCATGCTGAACGTCATCCGCGCGGTGCTGCCGCGCATGCGCACGCAGCGCAGCGGGCACGTGTTCAATATCTCGTCGATCCTGGGCTTTGACGGCGGCTACGCGCAATGGGGCGCCTACAGCGCCGCCAAGTTCGCGGTCAGTGGTTTGACCGAGGCGTTGGCGGCCGAGGCGTCGGCATGGGGCGTGCGTGTGTCGCTGGTGTACCCGGGCGCAATGCGCGCGGGATCCCACCCGGATCGCGGTGATGCGCCCGAAATGGCGGCGCGCGATCCCTTGCGGCAAGAGCTGGGCGGCGATCCCGTCAAGGCGGCCCAGGCCTTGATCAGCGCGGCGCAGGCGCAGTACGCGCCGCTGCATCTGTTCCTGGGCCGGGATGCCTTCGACCAGGCGCGCGGCAAGATCCAGTCGGTGCAGCAGGAACTGGCGCGCTGGCGCGAGATGTCGGTGTCGATCGGTTTTGTCGACGAGCGGCGTCTGGCGGCGTGACCTGCCAAGGGGGCTGGACCGCGCTCAGGCGGTCCAGCCTTGCACGACCTGGTACGCGCCCAGCAACGCCAGGCTGATCATGAAGCACAGCTTGAACGTGCGCGCGGAAAGGCGGTTGCGCAGCCATTGGCCCAGCGCCATGCCGATCAGCGCGGGCAGCAGCATCAGCACGGATGCCCCGGCCGCGCCGGAACTGTAGCCGCCGTTTAACGCAAGGCCTGCCGCGAGGGCCACCGTCGACACCGTAAATGAAATGCCCATGGCCTGGATCAGGCCATCCTTGCCCAGATTCAGCGCTTGCAGGTAGGGCACGGCCGGGATCACGAACACGCCTGTCGCCGCGGTGATCACGCCGGTGACGACGCCGACCACCGCGCCCAACATCTGTTCGTGCCTGCGCGGCACGCTGGGCGGCGAGCCGAACAGGCCCCAGGCCGCATAGGCGATCAGCGCCAAGCCCAGGCAGACGCTCGCCCAATGACCGCTGGGCGCGCCCAGCCACAGTGCGCCTGCGATCGTGCCGACGCAGACGCCCACTTGCAGGGCGCCGATCCGCCGCAGCGTCAAAAAGAGCGTGGGCCAGGGCCGCGCCTGCCAAAGATTGGTGATGAGCGAGGGCACGATCAACAACGCGGCGGCTTGCGCCGGCGCCATGACCAGGGCCAGCATCGCCATGGAAATGGTAGGCAGGCCCAGGCCCACCACGCCTTTGACGACGCCGGCCAGGACGAACACGGCGACCGTCACGGCAAGCAGCGCCGGCGTGCCGCCGGGGAACAGGTCCAGCGGGTTCACAGGCGCTCGCATTGGGAAAGCTGGGCGGGCCGGGGCCGGCTGAAGAGCGCGTAGGCCACGTCCCCGGCGCCCGGGCCCTCCTGGCGCGCCGCGCGCAACAACCATTGCCGGGCTTCGCACAGATCGGTAGGCATGGCCGGGCCATACAAGGCGGGTCCCCCGATCAACGCCACGCCCAGCAGCCGTTGCGCGGGGGCGTGGCCGTCGTGCGCGGCGGCACGCAGCCATGCCAGCATGGCAGGCACGTCGCCTTCGGTCTGGGCTTCCAGCGCCAAGGCATACTTCTGCGCGGGCGTGGTGTAGTCGCTGAGGCCAGGCTGGGCTATGGCGCTGCCTGAGGTTTGCAAGACCAGGCACAGCAGTGCCAGGCTTGGCCATCGCGCGCGGCGGGCACATGGATTCAGGGGTTTCATGATCTGATTCCGGAGAGTTGTCAGGGGAGCCCCGGGGGCATGCCTTATTCTGCGCCGCCAATCCCTCGAGCCGGTATCGGGAAGTGGCATACCCTGCCTATGGTCTGGCCTGAGGCACGCGTGCTACGCTGGCCTGATGCGATTCGACCTGACCGACCTTCGGCTTTTCCTGAACGTGCAGGAAACCGGCTCCATCACGGCGGGCGCCAAGCGTTCGCACATGACGCTGGCTTCCGCCAGCGAACGCATCCGCGGCATGGAAGACACCTTGGGGGTGCCCTTGCTGCTGCGCGAACATCGCGGCGTTGAACCCACGCCGGCGGGCCGGACGCTGGCGCATCATGCGCGCGTGGTCCTGGCCCAGATGGATCGCATGCGCGGCGAGCTTGACCACTATGGTCAAGGGCTGAAGGGGCACGTGCGTGTGCTGTGCAACACCACGGCGCTTAGCGAATACCTGCCGTCGGTGCTGGGCGATTTCCTGAAGGACCATCCCCGCGTATCGGTGGACCTGGAGGAAAGGCTCAGCCACGAGATCGCCGATGCGCTGCGCGCGGGCACCTGCGATATCGGCGTGCTGGCGGATTCGACGGACCTGCATGGCCTGCATACGCTTACCTTCCGCCATGATCCGCTGACGCTGATCGTGCCGCGCGGCCATGCGCTGGCCGGCCGTCCGGCCGTCATGCTGGCCGAGGTGGCGGACGAGGAGTTCGTGGGCCTGGTGGAAGGCAGCGCCTTGCAGGAGCACATCGCGCACCATGCGCGGCGCGGCGGAAAAGTGCTGTCGTACCGCGTGCGCCTGCGCAGCTTCGACGCGGTATGCCGGATGGTGGGGCAGGGCGTGGGCATCGCCATCGTGCCGCGCGTGGCCGCGGTGCGCTACGGCCGCGCCGCGGGCGTCGCGCGCGTTGCGCTGGCCGATGACTGGGCCACGCGCGACCTGGTGCTGTGCGTGCGCGACGCCTTGCCGGCCTACGCCGCCGAACTGGTCGCCTACGCGCTGCGCGACGCGCCCCGCACTACGGACGCGCCAGCGGCTGAGGTCTGCGCAGATGGCCCCGGTCGAACCAGGACCCCGACGCGACCGCGCTCAGGATGATCAGGCCGTACAGGCACATCGCCACGGCGGCCGTCAGGAAAAACAGGGTCAGTGAACCGGTCAGGTGCAGGACGACACCACCCGCGCCCACAGCCACCAGCAGGCGCAGGCAGCCGGCGATCAGCGGCCACTTCAGCCGGCCCGCGCCTTGCGAGGCGAAGTACATCGAGAACCCCAGGGCAAAGAACCCGTAGACCGGACCGACCATGCGCAAATAGTCCGAGCCGGCCTGCAGCATGTGGTCTTCGGCGCCGAAGAGGCGCAGCCAGGCCTCGGGAAAGCATGCTGCGGCCAGTCCGATGGCTTCGGCCAGCACGAAGGCCATCGCGCCGCCGGTCAGGGCGATCCGCATGGCGCGTTCAGGCTGCCCCGCGCCGATGTTGGACGCCACCATCGCGACCATGGGGGCGCCCAGCCCGAAGGCGATCGGAATCAGCAGATACTCCAGCCGCACGGCGATGCCGTAGCCGGCCACGGCGGCGGTGCCGGCATACGCGCCGACCAGCGCCGCCGTCAGCGCCACCAGCGCGTTGGTCAGCAAGGGGTTCAGCGTGGCCAGCGCGCCCACGCTGAGGATGCTGCGCATCAGGTTCAGATGCAGCCGGCTGGCGACCAGCCGCGCAGGGTTGCGCCCGCTGGCGCAATAGGCGCCCAGGATCAGCGCGCCCACGCCGTAATAGATGACGAGCGCCCAGCCGCCGCCTGCCACGCCCAGTGCGGGGAACGGCCCCCATCCGAAGATCAGGCACGGCGACAAGGGGATCAGCAGCAAGGCGCCGCCGCAGATTACGGCGCCCGGCACCAGCATGTTGCCGGTGCCCCGGATCACGCTGGCGAACGCGTTCATCAACCACATCAGGACGATGCCGCCGAAGATGACGTTGGAGTAGGCCAGGGCGGCCTCCAGCGCTTCGCCTTCGGCGCCCAGCGCGCCATACAGCTGCGGTCCGAAGGCCAGCAGCAGCACGCAGAAGAGCAGCCCCAGCAGCGCATTCAGCACGACGGCATGCAACACCAGCTGATCGGCCTCTTGCTGGCGGCCCCCGCCCAACGCGCGTGCCACGGCGGCGGAGATGCCGCCGCCCATTGCACCCTGGGACATATTGCCCATCAGGAACAGCACGGGCACCACCAGCGCCACGCCCGCCAGCACCGAGGTGCCCAGCCGCGCCAGGAACCAGGTCTCGATCAGGCCGGTGGCCGACTGCGCCGACATCATCAGGATATTGGGCCAGGCCAGGCGTGCCAGCGTGGGGGCGATGGGCGCTTCAAGCATGGCCTGCAAGCGCGCATTGGCAGGGCGTGGCGGAGGTGTCGCTGACATGGAGGTTGGCCGGAACAGGATGCGGTAAAATTTACGTGCATATGCCAATACCTGTCAAGATTGGGCTGGACGCGAGCCTGGCCCGGCAGTAGCGTAATGGCCTTGCCCTTCCCAACTTGCCGTCCCCGCCGCCATGTCCGCCGCCGATTCTTCCGTCCCCGCCATCGTTCCGGATCCCCTGGTCTGCAACGGCGCCGCGCTGCGCAAAGCGACCCGGCGCGTGTCGCAGTTGTATGACACGGTGCTGGCGCCCTGCGGCCTGAAAGTCTCGCAGCATTCCATCCTGATCCACATCGCGCGCGCCGGCACGCCGTCGATGACTGACTTGGCGCGCGCCATGGTGTTGGACCGTTCCGCGCTGGCGCACAACCTGAAACCACTGGAACGGGACGGCTACGTGCAGATGGCGCGCGACGAACGCGATGGCCGCAGCCGCCGCGTGGCGCTGACGGATGCGGGCCGCGCCAAGCTGGCGGAATCCAAACGCCTGTGGAAAGACGCGCAGAACCGGTTCGAAGCCGCCTATGGCGCAGAGCGCGCGGCCGCCTTGCGGCATGCGCTGGCCGATATCTTTTCCGATGAATTCGCGCTGGCGTTCAGCCGCGGTTAACGGCCCGTGGGCGTGGCCAAGGACCGCCTGAGGCCTGTCCATCCCAGCAGCGCTACGGCGCCCAGCACGCAAGCCATCCCCGCAATCTGCGCACCCGTCAGGGATTCGCCCAGCAGGCCAGCCGCCAGTGCGACGGCCGATGCCGGGGCTAACGCGGTGAAGAGCGCAGCTTCGGACCCATCGACGCGCGCGGCGCCGGCATACCAGAGCAGGAAGCCGCCCACGGTGGGCACCACCGCGTAGTAAGCGACCGCCACCAACGCATCGCCGGACACGCTGATCTGCCAGGGCGATTCCGCCACGCTCGCCAGCGCAGAAAAGGCCAGCCCGAAGCCCGTCATGACGGTGGATAGCGCAAGCGGCGGCACGGGCACGCGCAGCCGCTTGTTGAGCAGGATGAACAGCCCTTCGCACAGGACCGCGCCCAGGATCAGCGCATTGCCGATCCACGAGGGCGCGCCGCTGGCGTCAGCGCCATGGCGCGTCATCAGCCAGACGCCGAAGCCCGCGGCGACGATGGCGGCCAGCATGGCCTTGCCCGGGCGTTCGCCCAGCAGCACGATCGCAATGGCCGCGGTGACGAGCGGCAGGGTCCCCAGAATGACGCCGCCGTCCACCGCGGACGTGCGCTGCAGCCCGGCGATCAATAGCGTGGTGTAGCCCACGCTGCCGGCGATGGCCTGCGCCGCCAACAAAGCCCAGTCGCGCCGGCCCAGGCGCGGCAGGCGCGCGCCGGTCGCGGCCATCAGTAGTGCAAAGCAAGGAAGCGCGATGGCGAACCGCAGCGCCGTCGCGGTGAAGGGCGGCAGCCCGGTTCCGATGACCTTGCTGGCCACGACCGTGCTGCCCACCAGCACCATGGCCGCCGCCAGGTAGCAATACCCCTGCATCTTTCCGCTCATGTCCATCTACCGCGTATGAAGAAAGGCGCAGCGTAGGGCGCGGGCGGGCCGCGGGTCTTGAACGAAATTGCAGGGCGGGAAAGGAAGGGAGGCGGGTCAGCGCGCCGCCAGCGCGTACCGCCGGGGCGATACGCCGTAGGTGCGCACGAAGAGGCGGGTCATGTGGCTCTGGTCGGCAAAGCCGCCCGCCGCGGCTGCGTCCGCCAGCGGTTTGCCTTCGCGGATCAGCCGGCGCGCGAGCAGCAAGCGGCGTTGCATCTGATAGGCGTGGGGCGTCAAGCCCGTGGCGCCTGCAAAGGCGCGCAGCACTTGATAGCGGCTCAGGCCGCTGACCGCCGCCAGGTCGGCCAGCGACAGCGCGGCGGCCGGGTCGTCGTCGATCAGGGCGCGGGCGTGGCGTATCGCGGCAGGGATCGCGCGGGAGGACGCCTGCGGCGCATAGGGGCTGTGCGCGGCGGCCACGATGCGCAATAGCAGGGTGTCGCACGCCAACGCGTCGGGCGCCTTGTCCGTGACGTGGGCATAAAGCGCCAGCACGTCGCGCGCCAGGCCTGGCTTGTCCTGCGCGGGATGTTCGAATTCGTAGCGGCTTTCGTCAGCGACCAGCTCGGCCGCGTTGCGCGCAATCACGCCAGGGTCCAGATACAGCATCTGCCAGGCGCGCATGGCGTCGCCGATGGGGGCGCCGTCATGGACTTCGCCCGGATTGACGGTAATGACGTGGCCGGGGCCGGCCTCTACCCGGCCGCGTCCGCTATGCGAGACCTGCGCGCCCGCGCGGATCACGCCGATGCCGAACTGGTCATGCGTGTGGCGCGAAAAGGCATGCCCGCTGCACGCAGCCACGGCCTGCACGCCGGGGAGCGCGCTGCGCGGCATGATGAATTGGCCTGGCTGCATCAGCGGGCCGATCGCAAGGGCTTAGCCCTTGTATTCCTTCATGACCTGCTGGATGAACTCGGCGCGGCTGATTTTGCCGTCCTTGTTGGTGTCCATGGCGGCGAAGTGTTCCGCGGTCAGGTCCTTCGGCAACTCGCTCTTGCTCAGGTAACCGTCGCCATTGGTGTCCAGCTTGGCGAACGATTCTTCCATGAAGGCCTGATATTCGCTTTGGCTGACGACGCCGTTCTTGTCGGTATCCAAACGCTGCATCTGCGCGGGCGACAGGCGGATATTGCCCTGGGCAGACTGTGCCGCGGCGAAGGGCGCCGCGAGAGCCAGCGCCGTGAGTGCGGCGCTCAAGGTAAGCATCTTCTTCATGTCTTTCATTCCCTTGCCGGCCAATGCCGTGATGATTGCAGCGTAGCCGAAAACCCCTCAACGCGCTGCAACGGAATGCCTGGCTGCCTTTTCCCCGTAGGCCTATTGCAGCCCGTTCCAGCGCGCCACCGAGGGCTCGGCCGCCGCCCACTTCCATTGCCCGCCGGGGTGCCGGCAGATCGTGCTGGTGTAGGCGGGAGCGGGCGCGTCGTCCTGCTCTACCGTGAACAGCACCTCGCGGCAGCGCGCCAGGGGGGTATCGATATCGCGTACCACCTGGATGCCGCCGCGTTCGTTGCCGACGGGCAACGCGTGGCGGATCTGCCATTGCCGCACCTGGCCGATGGGCAATTCGCCTGCCGCGTTGGCCATGACGTTCTGCTGGTCGTTCTTCCATTCGCGCAGCACGTATTTCACGGTGGCGTCGACCGCGGCCTGCACCGTGACGCCGATGGCGTAACCGGCCACCGGATTTGCCGTGGCCGCGCCGCTGACGGTACCGACCACGGCGCCCGTCGCCCCGCCGATGGAGGAGCTTTGGCAGCCGCTCAGGCCCAGGGCCGCCGCCAGCGCCAGCAGGCATGCGCGGCGCATCACTGCAACGATCCCCAGCGCGCGGTGGCCGGTTCGGCATTCGCCCAGCGCCAATGCGCGCCGTCGCGGCAGACCGTCGTGACGAAGAATTCGCGCAGCGGTTCGTCGCCGGCCTTGCTGGCAGGCGTATCGATCGAGAAGACCACTTCTTTGCATTCCAGGCCCGCGCCACCGAAGGCGCGGCTGACGGCGACCTGCCCTTGGGCGTCGCTTTCGATGGGCAACTGGTGCTTCACGCGCCACGGCGCCACGGCGCCCACGTCGAGCGGGCCGGCAGCGGTGGCAATGGCGTCTTGTTCTTCGCCCCGGGTCTTGCGCTGGGCATAGGCCAGCGCGGCCTTGGCGCCGGCCTGCACGCCCAGGCCGATGCCGGTGGCGACGGTGGCGTTGTCGGTAACTTTGTTGGCGATGGCGGTGCCGGCGATACCGGCCGCGGCGCCGGTGCCTTCGCTAAGCAGCGAGCTGCAGCCGGACAACATGGCCAGCGCCGCAAGGGCAATCAGGGCAAGCGCGCGACGGCTCGCGTGGGGTGGCGAGATGGTGAACAAACGGCGTGCCCTCCTGCGTGTTGCTTGGCGCCGCAAGTATAGGAGGCGCGGCCACGGCGCGGGCGCGGCCTTTACATTTCTTGGCATTCCGACGCACGCGCGGCCAGGTTCAGGCGCCGGGCCGCGCGCCCTTGGTATAGACCTCGCGCAACGCGGAGGCGAACAAGGCGTCTACGTTGCGGCGCAATCCGTCCGCCCGCGTGAACAGCGAGATCGGCGGCAGCGTCCAGTCGAAGGAGTAGGGCACGATGGCCGCGCCAGCGATGCGCACCAGTTCGTCCGCGATGTCGGCGGGCAGGATGGATACGGCGCGGTCGCTTGCCACGATCATTTCTCCGATCAGCTTGGAGGAATCGCTTTGCACCGACGGGGGCGGCGGCGGCAGGCCGGCGCGCAGGAAAATGTCGGCCACCTGTTCCCGGATGGGGCTGCCGGGGGTGCCCAGGATCCAGTCCAGGTCGGCCAGCCGGTTCCACTCCAGCCGCGACCGGCCCAGCCTTGCGGCCAGGCGGCGGCTGGCGATCAGGCGCGGTTGCTGGTGGTACAGCACTTCAAAATCGATATTGCTCAGGTCGACCGACGGCGTGGCCCAACCCACCACGATGTCCAGGGTGTGGTCGCGCAGTTGGCGCAGCAGGGCGGGGCCCTGCCCTTCGTGGATGGTGGCGGTGATCCGACGGCCTTGCGGCAGGGTGCGGCTGATGGCGGCCGACAACATCTGCCCCGACACGAACGGGATGACCCCGATCTGCAGGTGGGCGGCGTGCCCGGCCGCCACAGCCTCCATTTCCTGCACCAGATGGCCCAGGTCATGGACCAGCCCCCGGGCGCGCGTCAACACCACGGCGCCCAGCGCGGTGGGCGTCATGCCCCGAACCGACCGGTCAAAGAGCGGCACGTCGAACATGCTTTCCAGTTCGGCGAGGGCGTTCGTCACCGCCGGCTGGCTGGTGGCCATGTGTTCGGCCACCCGGGTCAGCGACCCGTGCTGCTCGATCTGCAGCAGCAGCATCAGATGGCGCATCTTCAGCCGCGAGGTCAGTTTCCGGATGACGGCATCCGGGTCAAAGGCTGTCATAGACAGGCCATAAGGTAAAGGTAATGGGACAATATTAAATCCGAATGATCGTCTTATGTCTTGGGGCCTAGAATTTTTGCATATTCAAGACAGCGAGGCTACAGCCCCATGAACAACCCTTCCGACCGCCAGGCAGCCCTGGACTATCACGAGTTCCCCACCCCGGGAAAGATTTCTGTGGTGGCGTCCAAGCCGCTCGTCAACCAGCGCGACCTGGCACTGGCGTACTCGCCGGGCGTGGCGGCGGCGTGTGAAGAGATCGTGGCCGACCCGGCCAATGTCTACCGTTACACCGCCCGCGGCAACCTGGTCGGCGTGATCTCCAACGGCACCGCGGTGCTGGGCCTGGGCAACATCGGTGCGCTGGCTTCCAAGCCGGTCATGGAAGGCAAGGCGGTGCTGTTCAAGAAATTCGCCGGCCTGGATGTCTTCGACATCGAAATCAACGAAACCGACCCGGACAAGCTGGTCGAGATCATCGCCGGCCTGGAAGCCACCTTCGGCGGCATCAACCTGGAAGACATCAAGGCCCCGGAATGCTTCACCGTCGAGCGCAAGCTCCGTGAACGCATGAAGATTCCCGTCTTCCACGACGACCAGCACGGCACGGCCATCACGGTTTCGGCCGCCTTCATCAACGGCCTGAAGGTCGTGGGCAAGGACATCAAGTCGGTCAAGGTTGTGACTTCCGGCGCCGGCGCTGCCGCGCTGGCCTGCCTGGACCTGATGGTGGACCTGGGCCTGCCGCTGGAAAACATCTGGGTGACGGACCTGGAAGGCGTGGTCTTCGAAGGCCGCACCGTGCTGATGGACCCGGACAAGGAGCGTTTCGCGCAAAAGACGGAAGCCCGCAAGCTGGCCGAAGTGATCCAGGACGCCGACGTATTCCTGGGCCTGTCGGCGGGTGGCGTGCTCAAGCCTGAAATGGTCGCGACGATGGGCCCGCGCCCGCTGATCCTGGCGCTGGCCAATCCCACGCCGGAAATCCTGCCGGAAGTGGCGCACGGCGTGCGCGACGACGTGGTCATGGCGACGGGCCGTTCGGATTACCCGAACCAGGTCAACAATGTGCTGTGCTTCCCGTACATCTTCCGCGGCGCGCTGGATGTGGGCGCGACCACCATCACGCGTGAAATGGAAATGGCGGCGGTGTACGCCATCGCCGAATTGGCCGAAGAAGAGCAAAACGAAGTCGTGGCCGCCGCTTACGGCACCTACGACATCTCGTTCGGGCCTGAATACCTGATCCCCAAGCCGTTCGATCCGCGTCTGATCGTGCGCATCGCGCCGGCTGTGGCCAAGGCGGCGATGGACGGCGGCGTGGCCACGCGCCCGCTGGCCGACCTGGAAGCCTACGAAGAGCAGCTGCAGCAGTTCGTGTACCACTCGGGCGCGTTCATGAAGCCGCTGTTCTCGGCGGCCAAGCGCATCGTGCGTGGCGGCGGCAAGTCGCGCATCGTGTTCACGGAAGGCGAAGACGAACGCGTGCTGCGCGCCGTGCAGGTGATCGTCGACGAAGGCCTGGCGCGTCCCATCCTGGTGGGCCGTCCCGCCGTGTTGCTGTCGCGCATCGAGAAATTCGGCCTGCGCCTGCGTTTGGGCGAAGACGTCGAAGTGACCAACCCGGAATACGACGAACGCTTCCACCAGTACTGGACCACGTACTGGGAATTGATGTGCCGCCGTGGCATCACCAAGGAAATGGCGCGCGTGGAAATGCGCCGCCGCCTGACCTTGATCGGCGCGATGATGGTGCACCTGGGCGACGCCGACGGCATGGTCTGCGGCACGGTCGGCGCCTATCACGACCACCTGCGTTTCGTGGACGAGGTGATCGGCCGCCGTCCGGGCCACAACGTGTACGCCGCCATGAACATCCTGCTGCTCAACGAGCGCACGGTGGTGCTGGTGGACACGCATGTGAACGACGAGCCCACGGCAGAGCAGATCGCCGAATTCACGGTGATGGCGGCGCAGGAAATGGCTCGCATGAACCTGGCGCCGAAGGTGGCGCTGCTGTCGCGGTCGAACTTCGGGTCGGGCAGCTCGGCTTCGGGCGCCAAGATGCGCCGCGCCCTGGAAATCGTGCGCGAACAGGCACCCGAGCTTGAGGTCGATGGCGAAATGCACGGCGACTGCGCACTGGACGAAGCGTTGCGCATGCGCATCCTGCCGTCGTCCACCTTGAAGGGCGAAGCGAACCTGCTGGTGTGCCCGAACGTGGACGCTGGCAACATCGCCTACAACCTGCTCAAGACGGCGGCCGGCGGCAACGTGGCGGTGGGTCCGTTCCTGTTGGGCGCGAATGCGCCGGTGCACATCCTGACCTCCAGCTCGACCGTGCGCCGCATCATCAACATGACGGCCATGACCGTGCTGGACGCCAACCGGGTGGAAACCTCGGCCTGATGCGCTTGCATTGCCAAAAAAAATGCCCCGTAA